>NZ_JAVAYG010000004.1:0-349290 GCF_041954745.1 Pantoea sp. CS_6 | reverse complement strand
CGATGGGTATGGCTGCTGCACCTGCCGCTGCGCGCCCGCTTCATCCCATGAGCCTGCCCGCTGGCAGCTATGTGCAGGAAAAGGTCACAAAGCAAAGCGCCATAACTGCCGCGCCTGTCACCATTCACGCGCCCATTACCATTCATCAGCAACCGGGCCAGAGCGCGCAGGACGTGGTGGCAGAGGTGATGCGGCAGCTGGATGCAAGAGAGCGCCGGGCAAAAGCCCACGCGCGGAGTTCTTACCGTGATCAGGGGGGATTTGACGAATGATGATGACGCTGGGGCTGTTCGTTTTCATGCTGGAAACGGTGCCTTATCAGGAGTTGCAGCTGCAGCGCAGCTGGCGGTTTCCGTCCAACAGCCGCATGGGCTTTCGCCCGGCGCTGCAGTTTGCCGGGCCGGACACCGACACGCTGACGCTTTCCGGCGTGCTGCTGCCGGAGCTGACCGGCGGCAGATTATCGCTTTATGCCCTGGAGCAAATCGCGGAGCTGGGGCGCGCGTGGCCGCTGATTGAGGGCAGCGGCACTATTTACGGCATGTTTGTGATTGAGAGCCTGAGCCAGACCAAAGCCGAGTTTTTCAGTAACGGCGCGTGCAGGCGTATTGAGTTCACGCTCACGCTTAAGCGTGCTGATGAATCGCTGGGCGAAATGTTCGGCAGCCTGAGCGGCCAGCTTGACGCCATGAAAAGCGCGGCGGCAGGCGTGGCCGGTAAAGTTACTGCAGCAGCGGGAGGGCTTTTCTGATGATGCAGGCAGAAAGCTGGGTAAAAGGGGCGGCCAGCGCCCCGGCGTTTCGGCTGACGATGGAGGGGGAGGACGTCACGCAGACCATACAAAAGCGGCTCATCAGCCTGACGCTGACCGATAACCGGGGCTTTGAGGCTGACCAGCTTGATATTGAGCTGGACGACGCGGACGGCCTGCTGCAGCTGCCGCGCCGGGGCGTCGTGTTAAAGCTGGCTCTGGGCTGGGAGGGGGAGCCGCTTATCATCAAGGGCAGTTATACGGTTGATGAGATTGAGCACAGCGGAACGCCCGACCGGCTGACGCTTCGCGCCCGCAGCGCCGATTTCCGCCAGACGCTGAATACCAAACGCGAAAAGTCGTGGCACAAAACCACGGTTGGCGAAATTACCAAAGCGATTGCGGAAAAGCACAAGCTGGATTTAGCGCTGGGCGCAGACGTTGAGAAAATGGCAATCGACCATATCGACCAGACCAACGAATCCGACGCCAGTTTTCTGATGCGCGTGGCCCGCCAGTGCGGTGCGCTGGCCTGCGTCAAAGATGGCAAGCTGCTGTTTATCCGGCAGGGACAAGGCAAAAATGCCAGCGGCAAGGCGCTGCCGGTCATCACCATTCAGCGCCGCGATGGCGACAATCACCGCTTTACCCTGGCTGACCGTGACGCTTACACCGGCGTGATAGCCAGCTGGCTGCACACGCGTGAGCCCGCGAAAAAGCCGGAAACAAAGGTAAAGCGACGCCGCAAAACCACGGCGAAGAAAAAAGAGCCGGAAGCGAAACAGGGTGATTATCTCGTCGGCACCGACGAAAACGTACTGGTGCTGAGCCGCACCTATGCCAACCGTTCAAACGCAGAGCGGGCAGCAAAAATGCAGTGGGAACGGCTGCAGCGTGGCGTAGCAACCTTCTCGATCCAGCTGGCACGCGGGCGTGCTGAGCTTTACACCGAAATGCCGGTAAAGGTGACGGGGTTTAAAAAGCAGATTGATGACGGCGAATGGATCATTACCACGCTGACGCACAGCCTGAGCGCCGACAGCGGCTACACGACCAGCATAGAGCTGGAAGTGAAAATTGATTCATTGCAAATGGAGTGAGATGTATCTCAAAACAAATGTTTGTGTATAATTGATTAAAAATGCGATGGGGCTTAAGCGATGATGAATTGTCCTATGTGTGGTAATGCCGCACACACGAGAAGTAGCTTTCAGGTATCTAAGAATACTAAAGAGCGGTATAACCAGTGCCAGAACATTAACTGCAGTTGTACCTTTAAATCACATGAAACTGTGACTGACATAATCATGACACCAGGAAAAGTGGCTAGCGTCCCGCCCCACCCTGATCGAGGTTCTCAGCAAGTCTTATGGATGTAAAAAATGCCCGCTTAGCGGGTTTTTTTTGCCCCTCGCAAGAGAAAAGTTGATGAACATTGAAATATGCAAAAAAAGTCTGCTGCCATTTTGCTGCCATCGAGACTACAGCCAACAAAAAAGCCACCCTTGACAGGTGGCTTAACTGCATGATTTTCATGACTAAATCTGGTGGCCCCTGCTGGGTTTGAACCAGCGACCAAGCGATTATGAGTCGCCTGCTCTAACCACTGAGCTAAGGGGCCAATGGAGCGGGGATTATAAAGTATCTGTTCGGGGCAATCCAGCGTTGTTCGGCTGGTTGCTGAAATAAGCAGCAATGTTTTACTTGCTGATAACTATGATAAAACCGCCAAAAACGCTACGCTGATACGCAGCGTCGTCGCATGTGCGGTGAAGCGCGATTGTCTTATTGGGCTTAACAGTAGGAAAGACAGCCGCGATCACGACATTGCTCCGCAAATAAGCGTTAACCACTGGCAAGATTATGACGAATACGGATTCTTTGCGTGAGCGGCCAGGACGCAGCGCAAAGCCAGGAGGCCTCATGAGCGAACACAACATCACCGATATCATTGCACCGGACCTGAACGTCCTCTTCTGCGGCATCAATCCCGGTCAGTCGACCGCGCACACCGGCTATCATTTTGCCCATCCCGGCAATCGCTTCTGGAAGGTGATTCACCTGGCAGGGTTTACGGGGCAGCAACTGAAGCCGGAAGAGGAGCAGCGCTTACTGGAGACCGGCTGTGGTATTACGATGCTGGTCGAGCGCCCGACCATCCAGGCAAATGAACTGGCCAGTGATGAGCTACGTGATGGCGGTCAGCGGCTGATGGACAAGGTTCTATGCTATCAGCCTGCCGCGCTGGCTATCCTGGGCAAAGATGCCTTTAAACGCGCGTTTCGTCAGAGCAAAGTGCAATGGGGCGAGCAGCCGATCTACATGGGGAAAACCCAGGTGTGGGTGTTGCCGAATCCCAGCGGATTAAACCGGGCCTCACTGGAAGAGATGGTGGCGCTATATCGCCAGATGTACGAGGCGTTACAGCAGCGGCGTTAATGGTGGCGGTTTGCGGGAAAAGGGCAGGGCAGCAGACATAAAAAACCCCGGCGAACCGGGGTTTTAACGGACTTAGTCGTCGAGGAAGCTACGCAGCACTTCCGAGCGGCTCGGGTGGCGCAGTTTACGCAGGGCTTTCGCTTCAATCTGACGAATACGCTCACGGGTAACGTCAAACTGTTTGCCCACTTCTTCTAACGTGTGGTCGGTGTTCATATCGATACCGAAACGCATGCGCAGCACTTTGGCTTCACGCGCGGTCAGGCCAGCCAGCACGTCGTGGGTCGCAGAACGCAGGCTCTCAGAGGTCGCAGAGTCCAGCGGCAGCTCCAGCGTGGTGTCTTCGATAAAATCACCCAGATGTGAATCTTCATCATCACCAATCGGCGTCTCCATAGAGATAGGCTCTTTGGCAATCTTCAGCACCTTGCGAATCTTATCTTCTGGCATCAGCATACGTTCAGCCAGTTCTTCTGGCGTCGGCTCACGGCCCATCTCCTGCAGCATCTGGCGCGAAATACGGTTGAGTTTGTTAATGGTCTCAATCATATGCACCGGAATACGGATGGTACGCGCCTGGTCAGCGATAGAACGGGTAATCGCCTGACGAATCCACCATGTGGCGTAGGTCGAGAACTTGTAGCCGCGACGGTATTCAAACTTATCAACCGCTTTCATCAGACCGATGTTACCTTCCTGAATCAGATCCAGGAACTGCAGACCACGGTTGGTGTATTTCTTGGCGATTGAAATCACCAGACGCAGGTTAGCTTCAACCATCTCTTTCTTCGCGCGGCGGGCTTTCGCTTCACCGATCGACATACGACGGTTGATGTCTTTCACCTGCTCGATGGTCAGGCCGGTTTCTTCTTCAATCTGTGCCAGCTTCTGCAGCGAACGCATCACGTCATCCTGCACGTCCAGCAGTTTTTCAGACCATGGCTTGTTCATCGCCAGTGCGGCTTTGAACCAGCTCTCGTTGGTCTCGTTACCGGTGAACAGCGTAATGAAGTTTTTCTTCGGCATTTTGCACACTTCAATACACAGCTTCATGATCAAACGCTCCTGGGTACGGACACGTTCCATCATTTCGCGCATGTTGTTCACCAGATAGTCGAACTGCTTCGGTACCAGGCGGAACTGTTTGAAGACGTCCGACAGGTTCTGGATCTCAGCGACAGAGGCCGCATGACTGCGTCCTTTGCTCTTGATCACATCGCGCGTTGTTTCGTATTGCGTACGCAGGTCAGAGAACTTCTCGCGCGCCAGTTCCGGGTCGATAGAGTTATCGTCGTCAGAGCTGTCGTCGTCGCTCTCTTCGTCGTCATCGTCGTCGTCATTACGATCTTCTTCGGACAACTCAGAACCGACGTGGGTGGCGGTCGGTGCGAGGTCTTCTTCTGCGTTAGGATCGACAAAGCCAGTGATAAGGTCTGACAGTCGCGACTCACCGGCTTCAACACGATCGTACTGATCCAGCAGGTAGGTAATGGCTTCCGGATATTCAGCAACGGAACACTGAACCTGGTTGATACCGTCTTCAATACGCTTCGCGATGTCGATTTCGCCTTCGCGGGTCAGCAGTTCAACGGTACCCATTTCACGCATGTACATGCGAACCGGGTCGGTGGTGCGGCCAATTTCAGATTCAACGCTGGATAATACCTGAGCGGCAGCTTCCGCGGCATCTTCGTCAGTATCGGAGCTGTTTTCATTCAGCATCAGATCGTCGGCGTCCGGGGCTTCTTCAACCACCTGGATGCCCATGTCGTTAATCATCTGGATGATGTCTTCGATCTGATCGGAGTCGACGATATCTTCCGGCAGATGGTCATTGACCTCAGCATAGGTCAGATAGCCTTGCTCCTTACCACGGGTGACAAGAAGCTTGAGCTGTGACTGCGGGTTTTGCTCCATAAGACGGTATCCACACTTCTGTTAATTAGATTGGTGTCGGTCGGCAGCGAGCCAACAATAACATTGAAGGCATTTCGTTCTCGCCGCTGCCTTCGTCGCGGCCTGGGCTTTGCCCATTAGTAATCGGCACTTAAGCCGCAAATTTTATGTCGGGCCTGGCTTACTCGCCATTTTTGCCTCTGACAGTGCTCGTCATCCTCACGTACATCAGTACGCTCCGGTGACTGCGCGCTTTCAGCGACAAAACCTGCTTCGACGCCGACGGCCCGAGGGCGGAAGCTGGATTACTCGCCATTTTTGCCTCTGACAGTGCTCGTCATCCTCACGTACATCAGTACGCTCCGGTGACTGCGCGCTTTCAGCGACAAAACCTGCTTCAACGCCAATAGCCCGAGGGCGGAAGCTGGCTTACTCGCCATTTTGCCTCTGACAGTGCTCGTCATCCTCACGTACATTAGTATGCTCCGGTGACTGCGCGCTTTCAGCGACAAAACCTGCTTCAACGCCAATAGCCCGAGGACGGAAGCTGGCTTTCACAACATTTTTGCCACTGGCGGTAATCGTCATCCTCACATAGCGGAGGTAACGGTTCGCTTACCGCGGCAAAACCTGCTTCGCCCTGAATAACTAAACCTGCCGCTCCGGTTACGGACAGCAGCAGGTAGGGTAACCTGTTACTTTTTCGCGAAGGCCTGGCTCAGGGTCCAGAGCTCGCGACGTTCATCGGTGCTGAGTCCATGGGTGCGTTCTCGCGCAATCAGGAACTCCAGTCGTTCTTCCAGAGCCGCGTCATAAATACTGGCCAGGGAATCCTGGAACACCGCTTCGCTCTCTTCATCCACTATCATGTGGTTCCACACGGCCAGTGTTTCAAGCGTTTGGCTAAAATTTGTTCCGCGATATAACTCTAGTAGCTGACCGGTGGTCAATCCAGGATTCTCGTTACAGCGCTTCACTAATTCAATAAATAGCGGTAACCCGGCTATTTTTGACTCGGCCAGCCCATCCAGTGCAGGGACCAGACTTGCCAGTTGTGGATTCTGAATCAGCAACGCCACCAGAACGCGCATTGTGGTGCGTTTCAGCGGCGGAGCAACCGGTGCGCTTGCGCCCTGTGCCTGTTTAGGCATCAGCTTTTCAAGCTGCGCATCATCCAGAATACCGAGTTTGTTTCCCAGCTCCTGACGCAGATAAATGCGTAACGTTTCACCGGGAATCTGCGTGATCAGTGGCAATGCCAGTGTACTTAAACGCGCTTTGCCGTCACGAGAGCTTAAATCGACCTGCGGCAACAGGCTGTCGAACAAAAACGAAGAGAGCGGCATAGCCTGCTCCATCCTCGCTTCGAATGCGGCTTTACCTTCTTTGCGAACCAACGTATCCGGGTCTTCGCCGTCAGGTAAAAACATAAAGCGTAGTTGACGACCGTCATTCATGTAAGGCAATGCGGTTTCAAGCGCTCGCCAAGCGGCTTCACGTCCGGCGCGATCGCCGTCGTAACAGCAAATTACGTTATCCGTACTGCGAAACAGCAACTGAATATGTTCAGCCGTGGTCGATGTACCCAGTGAGGCAACCGCGTAGTCCACGCCGTATTGCGCCAGGGCAACGACATCCATATAGCCTTCCACCACTAACAGGCGTTTCGGTTCAGGATGATTTTTTAAGGCTTCATACAGGCCATACAGCTGACGACCTTTATGAAAAACAGGCGTTTCGGGCGAGTTAAGATACTTCGGCGTATCATTACCCAGCACGCGGCCGCCAAAGCCGATAACGCGGCCTCGCTTATCGCGGATGGGAAACATCACGCGCTCGCGAAAGCGATCGTAAACCCGGCCTTTGTCATTACTGACCAGCATGCCCGCTTCCATTAACGACTCGCGATCTTCCGGCTGCTTACCAAAGCGTTTGAGAACATTGTCCCAACCGGCGGGGGCATAACCTATCGCGAAATGATTAATGATATCGGCGCTCAGGCCGCGATGTTGAAGATAATCGCGCGCTGACTGGGCACTGGATTGCTGCAAACTCTGCTGATAAAAACCGTTAAGGTTGTCCATCAGCTGGTACAGGCTCTGGCGCTGATGGCGTTCCATCGGGCTGGGCCCGTTACCCGCTTCGTAAGGGACATCTAACCCGTGAGAAGTGGCTAACTCTTCGATACTTTCAACAAACTCCAGACGATCGTAGTTCATCAGAAAGTCGATGGCATTACCGTGCGCACCACAACCAAAACAGTGATAGAACTGTTTTTCGCCATTTACGGTAAAAGAGGGGGTTTTCTCATTATGAAAAGGACAGCACGCATGATAATTCTTTCCCTGCTTTTTCAGCTTTACGCGAGCATCGATCAACTCCACGATGTCCGTGCGGGCAAGTAAGTCATTGATAAATACGCGTGGAATTCGTCCTGCCATAAGCCCCGTTTTTTCAGCTCATAAACGACAACAAGCCGCGCTTCCTTTCGGAAAGCACGGCCTTTTACTTGACTCGGTCTGCGTTTATCACGCTGTGGAGGCGAACCTCCGGGATATTAGTACAGACGAGTGCGGCGTGCGTTTTCGCGAGCCAGTTTTTTGGCATGACGCTTAACTGCAGATGCTTTAGCGCGCTTACGCTCGGTCGTTGGTTTTTCATAAAACTCACGACGACGAACTTCAGCCAGAACGCCTGCTTTCTCGCAAGAACGCTTAAAGCGACGCAGTGCTACGTCGAACGGCTCGTTTTCACGTACTTTAATTACCGGCATGTAACTCTCACCTCAATAAAATTCGGTTTTTCTGCTGACTGCGGCGCCAGCACATTTCAAAATGGTGCAGCATTTTACTCCAACTCGCGTCGGCTTGTAAAGCACCATGGATAATTAAGAACCAACAGGAGCGTGTGCCTGTGCGGCTGCCGGTTTTTTCCAGGGGCGGGAGTATAGCGCACTCTTTAGGCAGCAGAAAATGACTTTTTGCGTGGATTGAGTCCTCTTTTTGCATAGTGGCTATGCTAAACTGCGCGCCGCAAGAATGAGGTGAAGCAATGCGAATTCTGGGTATTGAAACATCGTGCGATGAAACCGGCATCGCAATCTATGATGACGAGGCTGGCTTAGTCGCGAACCAGCTCTACAGCCAGGTAAAACTGCATGCCGATTACGGCGGCGTGGTACCGGAACTGGCTTCGCGCGATCACGTACGTAAAACGGTGCCCCTGATTCAGGCGGCGCTGAAACAGGCGGATTTAGCGCCGCAGCAGATTGATGCGGTGGCCTATACGGCGGGGCCGGGCCTGGTCGGCGCGTTGCTGGTGGGCGCGACGATTGGGCGCGCGCTGGCCTTTGCGTGGAAGGTGCCTGCGGTACCCGTGCATCATATGGAAGGCCATCTGCTGGCGCCGATGCTGGAAGACAATCCACCCGCCTTCCCGTTTGTGGCCTTGCTGGTTTCTGGCGGCCACACGCAGCTGATCAGCGTTACCGGCATTGGTGAATATGTACTGCTGGGCGAGTCAATTGACGATGCCGCAGGCGAAGCCTTCGATAAAACCGCCAAATTGCTGGGGCTGGATTATCCCGGCGGTCCCATGCTGTCGAAAATGGCGCAGCAGGGCACGGCTGGACGCTTCACGTTCCCGCGTCCGATGACCGATCGTCCGGGGCTGGATTTCAGTTTCTCGGGCCTGAAGACCTTTGCGGCGAATACCATTCGTGGCCATGACGATGACGCGCAAACCCGTGCCGACATCGCCCGTGCGTTTGAAGATGCGGTGGTGGATACGCTGGCCATCAAATGCAAACGCGCCCTGGATGAAACCGGCTTTAAGCGGCTGGTGATTGCGGGCGGCGTGAGTGCCAACCGTACGCTGCGCGAGCAAATGGCGGTCATGATGCAGAAGCGCGGTGGTGAGGTGTTTTATGCCCGTCCTGAATTTTGCACCGATAACGGTGCCATGATTGCCTACGCGGGCATGGTGCGTCTGAAAGGCGGTACGCGGGGAGAGCTGGGCGTAAGCGTCAGACCGCGCTGGCCGCTGGCCGAACTGCCTGCCATCTGACAGAAAAAAGCCGGTTAACCGGCTTTTTTTACGCTTACTGTTTCTTTTTGCGCTTCCAGATTTTACTTTCCTGACGACGCCACAGACGTTGGATGTTGTCATGATGCCGCAGCAAAATCAGGCAGGAGAGCATGGAAACCGGGAACGTAAACTGCGGTTTAAACCACCAGACATAGAACGGCGCAATCAGGGCGCTGACAATCGCCCCAAGCGATGAGTAACCGCTGAGCAGCACGGTCAACAGCCAGGTGCCGGTCATCAGCCCGGTCAGATCCCAGCCGATAGGCGCGATAGCACCAAACGCGGTCGCCACGCCTTTCCCGCCTCTGAAGCGGAAAAACACCGGATAAATATGGCCCAGACAGGCGGCAATAGCGGTTAAGCCCAGGTAGAGCGGGGGCACGTGAAGCAGGTACGCCAGCCAGACAGGCACCATACCTTTCAGAATATCGAATACCAGCACCGTTGCTGCCGCCGCTTTGCCGCCAAGGCGCAGCACATTGGTGGCACCCGGGTTGCCTGAACCGTGGGTGCGGGGATCGGGTAGCCCGGCGAGTTTGCATACCAGAATCGCACTGGAGATGGACCCACACAGATACGCGAAAATAATCATACCAAGCGCGAAAGCACTCATAACACCGTCCCGTTTCCTTTGGGGTCGTTTTGATCACGTCAACTATGGATAATACGCACAATCTGCCGGAAGTGGTATCCGGCCTGGCCAAAAACAGAGAGCACCGTCATGGATATCGTCTTTATAGAACAACTCACCGTCTTCACTACAATTGGCGTTTACGACTGGGAGCAGGGGATTCAGCAGAAGCTGGTGATCGATATCGAAATGGCCTGGGATAACCGCCAGGCGGCCGCCAGTGACGATGTTAAGGATTGTCTGAGCTACGCCGACGTCTCTGAGGCGATCCTGACACATCTGACGGGCGGACGTTTTGCACTGGTCGAACGCGTTGCCGAAGAAATTGCGGATCTGTTGATGAACCGTTTCAATTCGCCCGGTGTGCGTATAAAGGTAGCAAAACCGGGCGCTGTAGCGCAGGCCGCGCAGGTTGGCGTGCGAATTGAGCGCGGGACTATTCCTAAATAATGATGATGTGATTGCCATCACAATGAAACCAAACCAAATTATGGTCTGTCTCAGCAGGTGCCGTTTCGTTATAACAAACTCAATGGCAAGCGAGCTTAATGTTATATTCAGGCTGGACAGATAAGATTCAAGGCGATAGCGCGACTGCTAGCGCCTTTTTCATGGTTTTAAAACGGACAGAGGAAATACATTGATGGCAGATATTCATCAGCTGTGGGTAGCTGCAATCCTGGGCGTGGTAGAAGGGCTGACCGAGTTTTTACCGGTCTCTTCCACCGGGCACATGATTATAGTGGGGCATTTGCTTGGCTTTGAGGGTGACAAAGCCGAAACCTTTGAAGTCGTGATTCAGCTAGGCTCCATTCTGGCGGTAGTCGTGATGTTTTGGCGGCGTTTGTTTGGCCTGATCGGCATCCACTTTGGCGAAGTCAAACACGAAGGGACAGGAACCGGTCGCTTAACGCTGATTCATATCCTGCTGGGCATGATTCCTGCTGTCGTGATAGGGCTGGTCTTACACGATCAAATTAAAACGCTGTTTAATCCGATAAATGTTATGTATGCGCTGGTGGTCGGAGGTTTGCTGCTGTTAGCGGCGGAATTCCTGAAGCCAAAACAGCCAAAATCCGTTGGCGTGGATGACATTACCTATCGTCAGGCGTTTATGATCGGCTGCTTCCAGTGTCTGGCGCTGTGGCCGGGCTTTTCGCGTTCAGGTGCCACGATTTCAGGCGGGATGCTGATGGGCGTGAGTCGCTATGCGGCGTCCGAGTTCTCCTTTATCCTCGCCGTACCGATGATGATGGGGGCGACCGGGCTGGATCTGTACAAGAGCCTGGGCTTCCTGAGCATGGCCGACTTCCCGATGTTTGCAGTGGGTTTTATCACTGCCTTTGTCGTCGCGATGATTGCGATCAAAGTGTTCCTGGAGCTGATCAAACGCATCTCTTTCGTATCGTTTGCGGTCTACCGCTTTATCGTAGCGGCTGCGGTTTACATGCTGTTCACGTAAACCCAACGCGGCCAGGTCACTGGCCGCGTTAACCTCTGCCTTCGGCAACGGCGTCGATGCGGCGCCGCGTCAGCTCTTCCCGCACCGCACTCCCTTTAAAGCCCGCCTCAACCACCGCTTTCGATGACACGGCCTGCGCCCGCGCAAATGCGTGTCGCAGATAGTCACCCTGTGGATACGGCATGCTGGCGAGCCCACCGCGCCCACGGGCATCGGCTTCGCTACACAGCGCCAGTTGATGCACGCGTTCAGGCTTACGCCAGGCGTCGAGACGGTCAAATAACGCCACAATCGCCTCAGAAGGCAACTGCTCAATAGTGTGCATCGTGTCGTGGAATTCGGTTACCAGCAGGGCTAAATCGCGAATGGCATTCGGCACGCGCAAACGCTCACAGAGTGCGGCAACCAGCGGCACACCGGCGGGGCCATGACCGCGATGGCTGGGCCACTTTTCAACGGGCGTTAACGCTTTGCCTACATCGTGAAACAGCGTGGCAAAACGTACATCAATGGCCTCACTTAAGGCGGCGGACAGCGTCAATGCCATCAGCGTATGCACGCCCGTGTCAATTTCAGGATGCCATCTGGCGGGGGCGGGGATGCCATAAAGGTTATCGATTTCCGGGAACAGCACCTTCAGGGCACCGCAGTCACGCAGCACCTGAAAATAGACCTGAGGATTATGCGAGGACAGCGCTTTTTCGGTCTCTTTCCAGACGCGCTCAGCGGTAAGATCGGCCAGCTCGCCGCTCTCGACCATTTGCCGCATCAGCGCCTGGGTTTCATCGGCAATGCGAAAGTTAAGGTGGGCAAAGCGCGCAGCAAATCGCGCCACGCGCAGCACGCGCAGCGGATCTTCACTAAAGGCTTCTGAAACGTGGCGCAGCAGTCGGTCAGCAATATCCTGTTGCCCATGGTAGGGATCATAGAGCGTGCCGTTTTCATCGCGGGCGATAGCGTTGATCGTCAGATCGCGGCGTTGTAAATCCTGCTCCAGGGTGACGTCCGGGGCCGACCAGGTGGTAAAACCGGTATAGCCTTTGCCGTTTTTGCGTTCGGTGCGCGCCAGTGCATATTCTTCGCGGCTGTCAGGATGCAGAAACACCGGAAAATCGCGGCCCACCTGCTGATAGCCCTGTTCCAGCATGCTTTCTGGCGTTGCGCCCACGACCACCCAGTCTTTGTCTTTAACCGGCAATTTCAACAACGCATCACGTACCGCACCGCCAACAAGAAACGTCTTCACGCACCACTCCAGAGATAAATAAGCGACCTGTGCGTCTGCGGGCGTCCTGCACCTGAATTCAGACGGGCACAACCCTTATTGTTACACAAATTCGACATATTGCAGACAGGCCAAAAAGGGCATCTTGCGATCCCCTTTTGCAGCGAGCGGTGGAAAAGGTTAGTTCATCCAGCGATCGTTTTTCTTACGACGCGGCACCATATGCGGCAGCAACAGACCCAGCAGCAGGCCCACGCCGAGCACGCCGCCACCGTACATAAACCACTGCATGATGATCGTGCGCTGTTTGTCATCCAACTGAACGTTAGCGGCATTGACCTTCTTCTGGGCCACGATCAGTTCGTTCTTCAGCTTCTGATTTTGCTCTTTCAGCCCATTGATGACGCTGTCGCTGCTGGCCACTTTATTCTGCATCTCGGCCGTGCGCTGGTTCCAGCTGTTGTCAATGTTCGCTAACTTAGCCGTCAGGTCTTTAACCTGTTGTTCTAACTGAGGCACCCGGGTGCGCAGGCTGGGATTTTCACTCAACTGCGACAGGGGAATCCAGACGGTGCGGCCTTCCGCATCGCGCACCTGGCCATATTTGGTGGCGTCATTGGTTTGTAGCAGTTCGACCTGTTCACCCGCGTTCAGCTTACCGAGCAGGCGAAACTGGTCGCCGGGGCCGCTGCGAACCCAGGTGGATAATTCGTCAGAAACATAGCGTTTTTGATCGGCATGAGCAGGTGTAAGGGCGCTGAGGGCCAGCAAAGTGATTCCAGCAAGTGTGATTTTTTTCATTCGATTTCGTTTTGTTTAAAAATAAAGATAATTTACCGGCACAGTCTGTAGAGGCTTCGCATAAATCTGAATGAGAACTATCCTGGTCTCATAACAGTGCGAAAAGGCGAGCGAAAGCAGAAAGAAACCAGAGACAGCAAGGCTTCTGTGCATTACTCTTCGCCTGAAAACCCGCATCTTCGGCTCAGTGGATGCAGCAGAAGATAACCTTAAACGGGCAGGGAATATATCCTCAAGTGCCAGCGACGTAGTGAATAAAAAAATATGACCATCGAGATTGAGCTTAAGTTCATTGCAAAACCCAACGCTGCCGGGAAACTGGCAGAGAAGCTGGCGGCTTTTCCGCATCAGCATCAGGCAGCGCGCCAGCTGACCAATATCTATTTTGAAACCGACGATAACCAGTTACGTCGGTGGAACATGGGCTTACGTATTCGCGGCGTGGACCAGCGCTACGAAATGACGCTGAAAACGGCCGGCAGTACGCTGGGCGGTTTACATCAGCGCGGCGAATACAACGTTGACCTGACGGAACCTACGCTGGATATCAGCCGTCTGCCCGCCGACATCTGGCCAGAGGGAACGGATATCGCGGCCTTGCAGCAGCGCCTGAACCCGCTGTTCAGCACGCATTTTGACCGTGAAATCTGGCTGGTGACGGCAGGTAAGAGCGAAGTGGAAATCGCGTTCGATAAAGGCGAGGTCGCGGCCGGTGAGCATCAGGAAGCGCTGTCAGAAGTCGAACTGGAGTTAAAAAGCGGTGAGCGCAGCGATATGCTGGCGTTTGCGCAGCAGCTGATTGCCGTGGGCGACCTGCGTATGGGCAGCCTGAGCAAAGCGGCACGCGGCTATCAGCTGGCGAAAGGTAACCTTCCACGTGAATTACGTGCTTTTCCGCTTTTGAAAGCCGGGCCGAAGGCGACGGTGGAAGCTGGCATGGTGGCGGCAATGGCCGCTGGCCTGGAGCACTGGCAATATCATGAAGAAGTGTGGTTACGGGGCAATAAGCGCGCGCGGGAATCAGTACGTGAAGCGCTGGACGTGCTGCGCCAGGCCTTTGCGCTCTTTGGTGCGTTAGTGCCGCGTAAGGCCAGTAGCGATCTGCGTCAGAAGCTGACGACGCTGGAAGAAACGCTGCTGAATGAAGACGTGGATGCAGACAGCTTCTGCTTCTCTACTCGCTCCGTAGAAACCCAGTTAGCACTTACTCACTGGCTGGCTGAGGCACAATGGACGCCGTGGATTGATCAGAAGGGGCAAGCCAAGCTGCAAGGTTCCTTCAAGCGCTTCGGCGATATCATGCTGGGCCGCATTAATGCCGATCTGAAAGAAACCTTTGCCACCATTCATCAGGCGAATGAATATCAGGACAAAGCCACGCGTCTCTATCGACAATTACTGGCCGTTCATTTGCTGGCGGGCGCTTACTCGCCGGACGCGGTAGAGCACTGGCTGGCCCCGTGGCAGCAGCTACAGCGCGCCATACACGAAAAGCAGCACGTCAGCTTAGACGGCTTAACCGCGCAGGCAATGAAACAACCGCCGTTCTGGTTAACCAGCGGCTCGCCGCGCTGAATCTAACAGCACGCTATCAGGGAGAGAACATGTTGCCAGCCTTACCTACCGTATTGCGTACTCAGGCCGAGCGGGCGGTCAAACAGTCAGGTCTTACCGGTTCTGCTCTTACGGAAGAGCAACTTGCCGGTCTGGCCTTCAGCGATTTCGTGCTCGACAACCTGCAGCAGAACCCGGACTGGTGGCAGGCGATCGCTGACCGCTCGCCTCAGCCTGAAGAGTGGCGGCACTATGCGCAGTGGCTGAGTGGTGACATGGCGGCGGCAGACAGCGAAGCCAGTCTGATGCGCGTGCTGCGCCTGTTTCGGCGTCGGATGCTGGTGCGCATTGCCTGGATGCAGTGCCTGCATCACGCCAGCACAGAACAGACGTTGCAACAGCTGAGTGTACTGGCGGAGGTCCTGATCAGTGCGGCGCGTGACTGGGTTTATCAGGACTGCTGTCGTGAGTTAGGCACGCCCTGTAATGCCGCGGGTGAGCCTCAGCCGCTGCTGATCCTGGGCATGGGAAAACTGGGCGGCGGCGAGCTGAATTTCTCCTCTGATATCGATTTAATTTTTGTCTGGCCCGAGAACGGCAGTACCCGTGGCGGTCGGCGTGAACTCGACAATGCGCAATTTTTTACCCGTATGGGGCAGCGCCTGATCAAGGTGCTCGATCAGCCCACCGCGGACGGGTTTGTTTACCGGGTGGATATGCGTTTACGGCCCTTTGGGGACAGTGGGCCGCTGGTGATGAGCTTTGCCGCGCTGGAAGATTATTACCAGGAGCAGGGGCGCGACTGGGAACGCTATGCCATGGTGAAAGCCCGACTGATGGGCGATGATCAGGATCGCTGGAGCCAGGAGTTGCAGCAGATGCTGCGGCCGTTTGTCTATCGCCGCTACATTGATTTCAGCGTGATTCAGTCGTTACGTAACATGAAGGCGATGATCTCACGTGAAGTGCGCCGCCGTGGCCTGAAAAATAACATCAAGCTGGGGGCGGGCGGCATCCGCGAAACGGAGTTTATCGTCCAGGTCTTTCAACTGATTCGTGGTGGACGTGAGCGCTCGCTTCAGCTCAGAGCCTTGCTGCCCACGCTTTCCGCCATTGAATCCCTGGGCTTACTGCCACCGGAGCAGGTTGCTGCACTGCGCGAGGCCTACCTGTTTTTGCGGCGGCTGGAAAACCTGCTGCAAAGCCTGGCCGATGAACAAACGCAAACGCTGCCGGAAGATGCCCTGCACCGCGCCCGACTGGCTTGGGCGATGCAGTGTCAGGACTGGTCAGAACTTAGCGCAAAACTGGATACGCACATGGCCGCCGTGCGGGCAATCTTTGACGAGCTGATCGGTGAAGATTCGCCGGATGTTGGCGATCAACCGGAGCTGGCCGATTTTAATATGCTCTGGCAGGACAGTCTGGAAGACAGCGAGCTGGCCCCGCTGGTTCCTCAACTGGACGCGGAACACTGTCAGGCGCTCAATCAGGCACTGGAAGCGTTTCGTCAGGATATCAGCCGCCGTTCTATTGGTCCGCGCGGCCGTCAGGCACTGGATCAGCTGATGCCGCGCCTGCTGAGCGAAGTCTGTCTGCGCAGCGATGCGGCCGTCACCTTTAGCCGGCTGGCACCGCTGCTGCTCAGCGTGCTGACGCGCAGTACCTATCTGGAGCTGCTGACGGAATATCACGGAGCCCTGCGGCACCTGATCCGTCTGTGTGCAGCCTCGCCGATGGTGGCAAGCCAGCTGGCGCATTATCCGCTGCTGCTGGATGAGCTTCTCGATCCCGCCACGCTGTATCAGCCCACCGCGACGGATGCCTATCGTGATGAACTGCGCCAGTACCTGATGCGCATTCCCGCCGACGATGAAGAGCAACAGCTTGAAGCGTTACGCCAGTTTAAACAGGCGCAGATGTTACGCATCGCGGCAGCCGACATCGCAGGGACGTTGCCAGTGATGAAAGTGAGCGATCACTTAACCTGGCTGGCCGAAGCCATCATTGAATCGGTGGTGCAACAGGCCTGGAATATGATGGTGCAGCGTTACGGTCGGCCTTCGCATCTGGTGCAGGAGCACGAGCGGGGCTTTACCGTGCTGGGCTATGGCAAGCTGGGTGGATGGGAGCTGGGTTACAGCTCCGATCTTGATCTGGTTTTTCTGCACGACTGCCCGCTGGACGCGGTGACCCAGGGCGAACGCAGCATTGACGGCCGACAGTTTTATCTGCGGCTGGCCCAGCGCATCATGCACCTGTTTAGCACCCGCACCTCGTCCGGGATTTTGTACGAAGTGGATGCGCGCCTGCGTCCTTCCGGTGCGGCGGGCATGCTGGTCAGCACGTTTGACGCTTTTGATGACTATCAACGTAACGAAGCCTGGACGTGGGAACATCAGGCGCTGGTGCGTGCCCGGGTTGTCTTCGGTGAGCCCGCCCTGAGCGAACGTTTCAACGCCATTCGCCGGGCGATTCTCTGCCTGCCCCGTGAACCGGTGGCGTTGCAAACCGAGGTCAGGGAGATGCGTGATAAAATGCGCGCGCATCTGAGCAATAAGCATAAAGGGCGCTGGGAGATCAAAACCGACGAAGGCGGCATTACGGATATCGAGTTTATTGCCCAATATCTGGTACTGCGCTATGCCGCAGCAGAGCCTGCCTTAACGCGCTGGTCGGACAATGTGCGGATCTTTGAACTGATGGCAAACCATCAAAAAATGGCAGACGACGAAGCGGCGGCGTTAACCCATGCCTATGTCACGCTGCGCGATGCCTTGCACCATCTGGCGCTGCAGGCGCTGCCGGGACACGTCGAACCGGATGCCTTTGCGCAGGAAAGAGCGTCGGTCAACGCCAGCTGGCAGCGGTGGTTGCAGTCAGCAGAATCTCTCACGGCGTGATGCTGATAGCAACTGTGCTATCATCCGCGCACTATTTTGAATGCAGTCTGGAGTGTCTGGAATGAAAGTTACTCTGCCCGCGTTCGGCCAGGCTTCGGTACTGGTCGTTGGCGATGTCATGTTGGATCGTTACTGGTATGGCCCTACCAGCCGTATTTCCCCTGAAGCCCCGGTGCCGGTGGTGAAAGTGGAGACCGTTGAAGAACGCCCTGGCGGCGCCGCTAACGTGGCGATGAATATTGCTGCGCTGGGTGCCGGTTCACGGTTGATCGGGCTGACCGGTGAGGACGATGCGGCTCAGGTCCTGAGTAAAACGCTGAAGGACGTTCGTGTTGACTGCGATTTTGTCACGTTAAAAAGCCATCCGACGATCACCAAACTGCGTGTGCTGTCCCGCAACCAGCAGCTTATCCGCCTGGATTTTGAAGAGGGTTTTGAGCAGGTTGATGCCGCACCGATGCACGAAAAAATGCGCCAGTCGCTGGCCAGCAGTGGCGCGGTGGTGTTGTCGGATTACGGCAAAGGGGCGCTCGACAGCGTTCAGCAGATGATCACTCTGGCGCGTGAAGCCAGTGTGCCCGTCCTGATCGATCCGAAAGGCACCGATTTTGCCCGCTATCGCGGCGCGACGCTGCTGACGCCCAACCTGTCGGAATTTGAAGCTGTTGTCGGTAAATGCAGGACGGAGCAGGAAATTGTTGAACGCGGCATGAAACTGATTGCCGATTGCGACCTTTCCGCGCTGCTGGTCACGCGTTCTGAGAATGGCATGTCGCTGCTACAGCCGGGGAAAGCGCCGCTGCACTTGCCCACGCAGGCACAGGAAGTGTTTGACGTTACCGGCGCCGGGGATACGGTGATTGGTGTGCTTGCTGCTGCTCTGGCGGCGGGGGATTCGCTGGAAGAAGCCTGTTTCCTGGCCAACGCGGCAGCCGGTGTGGTGGTGGGTAAACTGGGAACCTCAACCGTCAGCATCGTGGAACTGGAAAACGCCATTCATGCCCGTCCGGAGCGCGGTTTTGGCATCATGACCGAAGCGGAACTGAAAGAGGCCGTCGCTATGGCCCGTCAGCGCGGCGAAAAAGTGGTCATGACCAACGGCGTCTTCGACATTCTGCATGCCGGTCATGTTTCCTACCTCGCAAACGCCCGTAAACTGGGCGATCGCCTGATTGTGGCGGTAAACAGCGATGCGTCGACGAAACGTCTTAAAGGCGACAGCCGTCCGGTGAATCCGCAGGAAAACCGGATGATCGTGCTGGGTGCGCTGGAAGCCGTAGACTGGGTCGTGCTGTTTGAAGAAGATACGCCGCAGCGTTTGATCGCCAGCATATTACCGGATTTACTGGTGAAAGGCGGGGATTACAAGCCAGAAGACATTGCAGGCAGTAAGGAAGTCTGGGCGAATGGCGGTGACGTGCGGGTGCTGAACTTTGAAGATGGCATTTCAACCACCAATATCATTAAAACCATTCGCGGCAACTGAGTCGTGATGGCGGGAGCCTGCGCTCCCGCCAGCCAGCATCACTCGCCGGATTTATCCGCAGGGTTCGCCGCCGGGACAATCGCCGGTGCCGGGCCTGGCGTGGTGGGCACCGCGGGTGCAGACGATGCGGTCCCGGTTCCTTTGCTTTCCAGCTGGGCCAGACGTTGTTCCAGCGCCGCCAGTTTTTCCCGCGTACGCAGTAAAACCTGAGTCTGTACATCAAACTCTTCACGGTTGACCAGATCCATGCGGGTCAGCTGGGCCTGCAGAGTCTGCCGTATTTTCTTTTCAACATCATCGCCAAATTCACGAACTCCCTTCGGCAGCGCGTCATGAACCTGACGGGCAATTTGTTCAATTTTTTTCGTGTCGATCATGATGATTTCCTGGTTACGGGTTGCTGTGGCAGCATTTTACCAACGCTAGAGTCACTTAAGTGTAATGCCTGAATTGAAAAGGTTAAACCTGAAATCCATAGCGCAAAAAAAGCTAAAGCAATAATGGCTTTGTGGATTGCTGCCCTGACGGGGAAACGTTATAGTTAAAACGCTTATTCTCAGGGCGGGGCGAAATTCCCCACCGGCGGTAAATCAGCCCAGGCTGAAAGCCCGCGAGCGCTTCGCCGTAATGGTGAAGGTCAGCAGATCCGGTGTAATTCCGGGGCCGACGGTTAAAGTCCGGATGGGAGAGGGTAACGACATCTGTCAGGCATTATGTCTGTTTTGCGTCATTGCTACGTCTTTACGACGTCACTCCTAAGCTTGCCCTGATTCTGGTAACCCAACACATTTATAAGGTTTTATTACCATGAATCAGACTCTACTTTCTGAATTTGGCACGCCGAAACAGCGTGTAGAACGTGCTATCGCAGCCTTACGCGAAGGCCGTGGTGTTATGGTTCTCGACGATGAGAATCGCGAAAACGAAGGTGACATGATTTTCGCCGCGGAGACCATGACCGTGGAGCAGATGGCGTTAACCATTCGTCACGGCAGCGGTATCGTTTGTCTGTGCCTGACTGAAGAACGTCGCCAGCAACTGGCGCTGCCGATGATGGTGGAAAACAACACCAGCGCCTACGGCACCGGTTTCACCGTGACGATTGAAGCGGCAAAAGGCGTAACCACCGGCGTATCTGCTCAGGATCGTATTACCACTATCCGTGCCGCGATTGCCGATGACGCAAAACCTGAAGATTTAAACCGTCCGGGTCACGTCTTCCCGCTGCGTGCCCATGATGGCGGCGTTCTGACGCGCGGTGGCCACACTGAAGCCACTATCGATCTGGTGACGCTGGCAGGCTTCAAGCCCGCAGGCGTTCTGTGTGAACTGACCAACGACGACGGTTCCATGGCGCATGCGCCGGAAGTGATCGCGTTCGCGAAACAACACGCCATGCCCGTCGTCACCATCGAAGATTTGGTAGCCTACCGTCGCGAACACGAAACGCGTCAGGCCAGCTAGTTTTCGTCTTAATCAGGCCAGTTCTCTGGCCTGATCGTCTCGCCTTGTCCTGTCTGTACGCTTCCTCAGTCCCTGCCATTTTTATTCAAAATTTCTGACAGAGAACATCATGCTTATCCGCGTGATCACGCCGGTAAAAAGCGTATCGTGGTGTTCACAGAATGAACACATCAAGGATCACTATGAGTCAGGTTCGCATGCCGGCGCTGTTTTTGGGACACGGCAGCCCAATGAATGCCTTAGAAGAAAACCGCTATACCGCTGCCTGGCGTAAAGCCGGTGAAACCCTGCCACGGCCACGTGCGATTCTGGCGGTTTCGGCTCACTGGTACACACAGGGAACTGCCGTAACGGCGATGGACAATCCACGCACTATTCACGATTTTGGCGGCTTTCCTCAGGCGCTTTTTGATACCCGTTATTCCGCGCCGGGCTCACCCGCACTGGCGGAAGAGATTGCAGAACGGTTATCCCCGGTGCCGGTTCATCTGGATCACGCATGGGGATTGGATCATGGCTCGTGGGGCGTGCTGATTAAGATGTATCCCGACGCAGATATCCCGGTCGTCCAGCTCAGTATTGACAGCGGCAAGCCCGCCGCCTGGCATTTCGGGATGGGAAGAAAGCTGTCTGCGCTGCGCGATCGCGGCGTGATGATCGTCGCCAGCGGTAACGTGGTGCACAACCTGCGTAAAGTTCTCTGGGGCGGTGGCGAAGCTTACAGTTGGGCGACGGGGTTCAATAACTTCGTGCGGGACAATCTGGCGGTGCAGGCCGAGGCGGATGCACATCCGTTGGTGAGTTTTATGCAGCATCCGGATGCGGCCTTATCCAACCCGACGCCGGAACACTTCCTGCCATTGCTGTATGTGCTGGGTTCCCGTCACGCAGATGAGCCTGTGACCGTTCCGGTGGAAGGTATGGAGATGGGCGCAATCAGTATGTTGTCGGTACAGGTCGGTTAACGCGTAAGACAGGCCAGCGAACTGGCCTGGAGATAAAAGGCTATTCAATGAAGGCGTGCGGATAGAAACGCGACAGATCCTGCGTGATCAACTCCCGATCTTCCCGCAGGCCAATACCGGCCGGTTGATCGTCGATGAGCCAACTGCCAATCAGCGTATAACTGTCACCAAATTTTGGCAGCGGATGGAACTGCTGCACAATCATGCCTTCTTCGCCGTATGGACCATCCACCCGGGCGATCTCTTTGCCGTTTTCCACGATACGAATGTTAGCGCCTTCGCGGGAGAACAGCGGTTTGACCACATACTTGTCCATAGGCGGCACGTCGTCTTCAGCAAACCAGGCAGGCAGCAGGTTGGGATGATTGGGAAACATCTGCCACAGCATTGGCAATAACGCTTTGTTTGACAGAATGCTTTTCCAGGCGGGTTCAAGCCACCGCACGCCCGCATCCGCCAGCTTGGTCGAAAACATTTCGCGCAGCATAAATTCCCACGGGTAAAGCTTAAACAGATTACTGATCACCTGATCGTGCGGGTCAGTAAACTGGCCTTTCTCACCCAGCCCTATCTCATCAATATAGAGAAATTCGCTGGGTAAGCCGGCTTCCGTGGCGCAGTCCTGCAGGTATTGCACCGTGCCGCGATCTTCCTCGGTATCCCGGCAGCAGGCAAAGTGCAGCCAGTTAAAGCCGTGCTGCTGATGCAGCACCGTGAAGCGATCGATAAGCTTTTCCTGCAGGCTGTTAAACTGGTCGCTGCCAGGCGGCAACTGGCCCGCATTCAGCTGGTCTTCCAGCCACAGCCACTGGAAAAACGCCGCTTCATACAGCGAGGTCGGTGTATCGGCGTTGTTTTCCAGCAGTTTGGCATCGCCTCGGCCATCCCACGCCAAATCGAGACGGGAATAGAGTGAAGGCTGACGCTGATTCCACGAGTCACGCACGAAGTCCCAGGTATGTTTTGGAATACGGAAGCGGGTAAGCAGGGCTTCACTGTTTACCACTTTTTCCACCACCTGCAGACACATCTGATGAAGTTCGGCGGTCACCTCCTCCAGATAGTCGATTTGCGCCAGGGTAAACTGATAGTAAGCATCTTCGCACCAGTAGGGCTCACCGTGCATGGTGTGAAAACGAAAACCAAACTCTGTGGCTTTTTCCCGCCAGCCCGGACGCTCAGAAATCGCGATACGTTGCATAAACGGTATTAGCCTCCCAGCGAACGACTGGAGGTCCCGGAAGCACTGCTGCGCTGCATCGCGTTTTGTTTCGCAACCGTTTCGCCAAAACCACCACGTGTGATGGTGGAGGTGGTGGTCGGTTTCGGCGCCAGGGCAGTTTTGGGCACGTTCATGGTTTTACCTGGGGTGGCATTACCGTAGTTACGGCCAGAGGCATCCACGAACTGACCGTTTGCCGGGCTGTTGGGGGTTTTCGGTGAGAACAACGGTTGCTGGGCAAAGCCCGCGCCACCGCCCATCATGCGCCCCATCATGTAGCCTGCCATTAACGGCATCCAGAAGCTGCCACTTTGCTGCGCTTCGGCATTCGTACTGCCTGTGCCCGCCTGTGCCGGTGCCTGCTGGCACTGGTTTTCACCAAATTCGGCGACACAGTCTTCACGTGTCGCGTATTTTGGCGCGGTGCGTTCAGCTTCCTTTTTAGCGTTGTTAAACGCGGTGGTGCACTGCGCACTTTGTCCCGGATTGGCTTTTGAACAGTCGTCCGCGTTTTGATAAAGGGTGACGGTTTCGTCGTTTTGCTCACAACCTGCCAGCATAAATACCGCTGAAACAGCGATAGCAACAGGCGTTAAGTGTCTTGCTTGCCAGCTCTTACGAAAGGCGGCATAGCGGATCGTTTTAGTCCGTTTCATTATAAATATCCTGTGCCCAAAGGTAGTGCATAGAATAGGGGATGAGTGGTGAGAAATGAAGCTAACGGCCAGGCAGGACGGGGATCTTTACGTAGTTATACGTTTTGCAGAGAGGCGGGCCGCAAAGCAGCCCGCAACAGGCTTAGTGACTGAACGGATTACGGCTGCTCTTATGTGCGGCCTTATGTACGGGGGCCGGTGCTGGTGCCGTTTCGGAAGTGGAGATGTGATCTTCACCCAGCACCTGCTGTACATTTTGTGGCTGAACCGTTTCCGGCGAGGTTGAGATTTCTTTACCTAACTGACTGTTAAGCACACCCAAACTCTGCTCGTTCAGCGTGCCCAGGGCATAGCTGATATTCAACTGGTTAATCAGATAGCTGTAACGCGCATCCGACAACTGCTGCTTAGCGTTATAAAGCGTTGATGTCGCATTCAGCACGTCAACGATGGTACGGGTTCCCACCTGGTAACCGGCTTCCATCGCGTCTAATGAACTTTGTGCGGATACCACGGCTTGTTTGTAAGCGGCAATGCTACTTGCTGACGCATTGACGTTGTTGTAAGACGAGCGCACGGTCTGCACGGCTGAACGGTGCGCGGCTTCCAGCTGCTCACTGGCGCTGACAAAGTTGTATTGCGCCTGTTTCACCTGCGAGGTCACGCTGCCACCGCTGTAAAGCGGCAGGGTAAAGCTCAGGCCCACTTTGTTGTTGCCGGTGATGGAATCTGTCGAGCTGGCATTTTGCTCAGCACGGCTTCCGCCGTATTTGCTGTTGGACAGGCCAGTCGAGGCGGTCAGATCCAGCGTCGGTAAATGGCCCGCCTCCGCTGAACGGATTTGCTCACGGGCTAAGTCCTGGTTCAGACGGGCAGAAAGCAGGTTCAGGTTGCGGCTTTCAGCCTGCTTAAGCAGCGAGTTAACCGCTTCAGGTTTAGTGGTTTTGAAGCGATCAATATCCAGCGACGCCAGCGCCAGGTAATCCATACCGGTAATCTGACGCAGAGACTCCACTGCGTTGTCCAGGTCATTACGCGCGGTCACTTCATTCGCCAGGACACTGTCGTACTGCGCGCGGGCGTTCTGCACGTCGGTGATGGCGACCAGGCCCACGTTGAAGCGCTGGGTCGTTTGATCCAGTTCGCGATAAATCGACATCTTCTGCGCTTCGACGTAAGAAAGCGTATCAATGGCTTTCAGCACATTGAAGTAGGCCGTCGCGGTGTTCAGAATCAGATCCTGCTGGGCGACCTGGTAGGTCACATCCTGAATACCGGCTGCTTTTTCCTGCAGCGTCAGCGCACGCCATTTTGACATATCGAAAATGGTTTGCGTCAATTGCAGCGAGCCACTGGTGGTATTGGAGTGAATACCGCTACTATCACGGTAGCCGTTTGCGTAGGTATAGTCTGCACCCAAACCCAGTTGGGGTAATAAAGGACTGCGCGCTTCGTTAATTTTCTCGAACGCCGCATCACGCGTCGCCGCAGAGCTACGCAGATCAGGGTTGCTTAAACGCGCTTGCTGGTAAACCTGAAGCAGGTTTTCCGCCTGGCTGGCGAAGCTGAAACCGCCCAGGCTCAGCCCAATAAAAAATGGGAGCAGTTTTTTCATTTGCATTCCTTTTGTTGCAGCAAATCGCAGTGACTGTGCCGCCTGTAAGCCAAAAATTATCGCAGATTCTAGCAGAGGGCAACTGTGAGATAAGGTGGCTGAACGTGCCATATTTGTGTGTTTCAGGTAAATAACTCAGTAATAACCCTTTGGATGGCATCTGGGCTTGTGTTTTATCTGTGTTATCCCAATCTGCATAAGGAACTTAATGATGAAGGACAATAAAACATCACCTGTGACTTTCACAAAAAATGATGTAGAAATTATTGCACGAGAAACCGCGTACGAGGGTTTTTTTTCCATTGTGCGTTATCGCTTTCGTCATCGGTTGTTTAATGGCCAAATGAGCCGGGAAGTGACGCGTGAAGTTTTTGAGCGCGGTCATGCCGCTGTGCTGCTACCTTATGATCCCGTCCGTGATGAAGTGGTGCTGATTGAACAGGTCCGCATCCCGGCTTTCGATTGCAGTCCCACGCCCTGGCTGCTGGAAATGGTGGCAGGCATTATTGAACCGGGTGAAACCCCGGAGCAGGTGGTGCGCCGTGAAGCCGTCGAAGAAGCGGATCTGACGGTTGGCCGGGTCAAACCGGTGCTGAACTACCTGGCCAGCCCCGGCGGCACCAGCGAACGGTTATCGGTAATGGTCGGAGAAGTGGATGCCAGCCAGGCAAAAGGATGCCATGGTCTGGAGGAAGAGAATGAGGATATTCTTGTCCATGTGGTCAGTCGTGAACAGGCTTACCATTGGGTGGAACAGGGGATTATTGATAACGCGGCATCTGTCATCGCCTTGCAATGGCTGGCACTGCACCATAAAAAACTTCGAGAAGAGTGGACGCAAAAATGAAACAGCGCTATATCCCTGATTTCCCCGAGATGATGAGGCTGTGCGAAACCAATTTCGCCCAGTTACGTCGTCTGCTACCACGTGATGACGCAGCAGGCGCATCGGTGATCTATCAGGTGAGTGGCGCCCGCTACCAGGTAACCGTTGAGGAATCAACGCGTTATACTACCCTGGTCGATATCCGTCAGACAGCCCCAGCCGTAAGTTACTGGAGCCTGCCGTCAATGTCTGTCAGGCTGTATCATGACGCGATGGTGGCTGAAGTGTGTTCGACACAGCAGATCTATCGGTTCAAAGCACGTTATGATTATCCGAATAAAAAAATGAATCAGCGTGATGAGAAGCATCAAATCAATCAGTTTCTTGCTGACTGGTTACGTTATTGCCTGACGCACGGCGCGATGGCAGTACCGGTTTGCTGATGCGTATAATGCACTGAATGGCGTAGAGACGAAGGAAACGCTTTGGATAGCCTGCTAACTCTTCCTGCGACAACAGAATCTGAGGTTCGGATTCTGCAAGTAACGGACACGCATTTGTTCGCAGGAAAACACGAATCCCTGCTGGGGGTGAATACCTGGGCCAGTTATGACGCGGTACTGGATGCGATAATCGCGCAGCAGCGTGATTATGATCTTATCGTTGCCACCGGCGATCTCTCTCAGGATCACTCAGTCGAAGCCTATCAGCATTTTGTTGAGGGCATTTCGCGCCTGCCTAAACCTTGCGTCTGGCTGCCGGGGAATCATGATTTTCAACCTGCGATGGTCGATACGCTGGCAGAGGCCGGCATTAACGCACACAAGCATGTGCTGTTAGGCGATCACTGGCAGGTTGTTCTGCTGGACAGCCAGGTCTTCGGCGTGCCCCATGGCATGTTAAGTGACTACCAGCTTGAGTGGCTGAATACCACGCTTGCCCGTTATCCGCAGCGCCATACGCTGGTGCTGTTGCACCATCATCCTTTAGCGTCGGGCTGCACCTGGCTTGATCAACACAGCCTGCGCAATCCGCATCAGTTAGACGCCGTGTTGCAGCACTATCCGCTGGCAAAAACGCTGGTCTGCGGCCATATTCATCAGGAAATGGATGTACCGTGGCAGGGTCGCCGTGTGCTGGCAACGCCGTCGACCTGCGTGCAGTTCAAACCGCACTGTACCAGCTTTACCATCGATACCGTTGCGCCCGGCTGGCGCTGGTTTACGCTGCACAATGACGGTCAGCTTGAGACCGAAGTCAACCGACTCACCACACAGGCTTTTCGCCCCGATCTGGATGCTGAAGGATATTAACGGATGAAGGCGCTGCTTTATCTGCACGGCTTTAACAGCTCACCGCGTTCAGCAAAAGCGACGTTGTTTAAACAGTGGCTGAGCCAGCATCATCCCGATATCGAGATGATTGTGCCGCAGTTGCCCACGTTTCCTGCGGATGCGGCAGCTATGCTGGAAGATATTGTGCTCAGCCACAGCGGACGACAGTTGGGCCTCGTCGGTTCTTCGCTGGGCGGCTACTACGCCACCTGGCTGTCACAATGTTTTATGCTGCCGGCGGTGGTGGTCAATCCCGCCGTTCGCCCGTTTGAGTTGCTGGTGGATTTTTTGGGTGAAAATCAGAATCCCTACACCGGTCAGCAATATGTGTTAGAGTCTCGCCACATTTACGATCTGAAAGTGATGCAGATTGATCCGCTGGAAGCGCCTGATTTATTGTGGTTGCTGCAACAAACCGGCGATGAAGTGCTCGACTACCGCCAGGCACTCGACTATTACAGCGCGTGCCGTCATACGGTTGAAGAGGGCGGAAATCATGCATTTACTGGATTCGAGCGCCATTTCCCGCAAATTCTGGACTTTCTGGGCCTGAATCACGCTTGAGCAACGTGGAAATCGCAACCATTTTCTTCATCTAATCAGACAGTTACCATGAGTCAATCAAGCTATAATGCGGGTGACATTGAGGTCCTGACTGGCCTTGAGCCGGTTCGCCGTCGCCCGGGAATGTATACCGATACGACGCGCCCTAACCACCTGGGTCAGGAAGTCATTGATAACAGCGTCGATGAGGCACTGGCGGGCCATGCCAAACGGGTAGAGGTGATTTTGCATGCCGATCAGTCGCTGGAAGTCATCGACGACGGGCGCGGCATGCCGGTGGACATCCACCCGGAAGAAGGCGTTCCGGCTGTTGAACTCATTTTGTGCCGGCTGCACGCGGGCGGTAAATTTTCCAATAAAAACTACCAGTTTTCCGGTGGCCTGCACGGCGTCGGGATTTCGGTGGTTAATGCCCTGTCCAAACGCGTTGAAGTGAATGTGCGCCGTAACGGCGAGATCTACACTATCGCCTTTGAAAATGGTGAAAAGGTGCAGGATCTGACCGTCACCGGCACGGTTGCCAAACGCAACACCGGCACCAGCGTCCATTTCTGGCCGGACGAACACTTCTTTGACAGCCCGCGTTTCTCGGTTTCCCGCTTATCTCACCTGCTGAAAGCGAAAGCCGTGTTGTGTCCGGGTGTCGAAATCGTCTTTAAAGACAAGCTCAACAATACCGAGCAGCGCTGGTGTTACGAAGATGGCCTGACAGATTATCTGGGTGAAGCCGTAAACGGCCTGCCGACGCTGCCGGAAAAACCGTTTGTGGGTGCCTTTGCAGGCGATATCGAAGCGGTGGACTGGGCGTTACTGTGGCTGCCGGAAGGCGGTGAGCTGTTGACCGAAAGCTATGTGAACCTGATCCCGACCATGCAGGGTGGGACACACGTTAATGGTCTGCGCCAGGGCCTGCTGGACGCCATGCGCGAGTTTTGCGAATACCGCAATATCCTGCCGCGTGGCGTGAAGCTGTCCGCCGAGGATATCTGGGAGCGCTGTGCCTATGTGCTGTCGGTCAAAATGCAGGATCCACAGTTTGCCGGTCAAACCAAAGAGCGCTTATCTTCACGCCAGTGCGCCGCCTTCGTGTCAGCCGTGGTCAAAGATGCCTTCAGCCTGTGGCTGAACCAGAACGTGCAGGCGGCAGAACAGCTGGCAGAGCTGGCGATTTCCAGCGCCCAGCGCCGGATGCGCGCGGCGAAGAAGGTCGTGCGTAAAAAGCTGACCAGCGGCCCGGCGTTGCCCGGAAAACTGGCAGACTGTACAGCACAGGATCTGAATAAAACCGAACTGTTCCTGGTGGAAGGGGACTCGGCGGGCGGTTCAGCCAAGCAGGCACGCGACCGCGAATACCAGGCGATCATGCCGCTTAAAGGCAAGATCCTGAACACCTGGGAAGTCTCGTCGGATGAAGTGCTGGCTTCACAAGAGGTGCACGATATCTCTGTGGCGATCGGTATCGATCCCGACAGCGAAGATCTGACGCAGCTGCGCTACGGTAAGATCTGTATTCTCGCCGATGCCGACTCAGATGGGCTGCACATTGCCACGCTGCTCTGCGCGCTGTTCGTGAAGCACTTCCCCACGCTGGTGAAAAACGGCCACGTTTATGTAGCGATGCCGCCGCTTTATCGTATCGATCTGGGCAAAGAAGTCTATTACGCGCTGGATGAAGACGAGAAAGAGGGCGTACTGGAGCAGTTAAAGCGTAAGAAGGGCAAACCGAACGTTCAGCGCTTTAAAGGGCTGGGTGAAATGAACCCGCTTCAGTTACGTGAAACCACGCTCGATCCGAATACCCGCCGTCTGGTTCAGCTTACCGTCAGTGACGACGATATTGAGCAGACGCTGCGGACGATGGACATGCTGCTGGCGAAGAAGCGTTCTGAAGATCGCCGCAACTGGTTACAGGAAAAAGGCGACAAGGCCGATATCGAAGTCTGAGTCGGTTACCCGCTGCAAAAAGCCCCGGCCTGTACCGGGGCTTTTTCGTGTCAGCGTTGCAGAAATTACTGGCCGGGTTCCAGCACCAGAATTTTTACGTCTGTCACGTATTCTTTAATGGCAGCGCGATGGGCTTCCATATGCGGCATTTGCTGATGCTGGTCGAGATGACGCAGGGTTTCCCACTGCTCCAGCATGAAAATCGAATCGGGTGAGTTGTGTTTCCACGGCACCTGCGCCTGATGATCGACCAGCGCGCTGTACTGATGGCAGCCTTCTTCTTCCAGCACGGTCGGAATCACCTGATGAAACGCCTCTAGTACTTTCTGACGGTAGCCTGGCTTCACACAAATTTCAGCAACGACGGTTAACATTCACGTTTCCTCTTTCGGGGGGAAAGTCTATTTAAGCAAAAATTTCGCTGAGATGCGCTCGATAACGTGCAATATCCCGCGGCACATCAGGCTGCTTTATCACGTCGTTACAGATGAACGTCGGTAAGGCTTCCATTCCCAGGAACTGATTAGCCTTGTGAAAATGCAGGTACAGGCCATCCACGCCGACGCCTTCGAAGAATTGCTCAGGATCGGTAAAGGCTTCCAGCGGAGCGTTCCAGGTCAGGGAAAGCATATATTTTTTGCCCTGAAGCAGGCCGCCAGAACCGTATTTTTTCTCGCTGTCTGAACGTGTGCGACCATCGCTGGCATACAGCTTGCCGTGGCCTTCCGTAAAGACTTCGTCAATATAACGTTTCACGGTCCAGGGTTCGCCCATCCACCAGCCTGGCATCTGATAAATCACGACATCGCTGTCGAGATATTTTTGGATCTCATCTGCCACAACATAGTCACTGTCGGCGACGGTAACGGTCACCTCATGGCCCAGATCGCGCAACTGGCTGGCGGCCACGTCGGTCAGCGTATGATTCAGTTCACCTTTAGAATGGGCGAAAGTTTTACCACCATCGATAATTAGAATGTTGCTCATTAAGCGCGTCTCCCGTATGCGTTTATGGGGAGTAGCTTAGGCCGCGACGCGCGGGAGAAAAATGCGAGAATGATCACAACACTTTTGCGATTAGCGCAATAACCCGTAAGGTTATGTCACCATAACGGCGCAAACTCACCTCCGAAAAAAAAGAATGATGAAGAAAACACTCATAATGACTTTACTGCTGGTGGCTGGCGGTGCTCAGGCCCAGTCACGTCTGGACAGCGTGCTCAATACCAAAACCCTGAAAGTCTGTACGACCGGGGACTACAAGCCCTACAGCTTTCTGAAACCCGATGGCCACTATGAAGGGCTGGATATCAGCATGGCGGAGTCGCTGGCGGCGTCACTGGGAGCAAAAGTGCAATGGGTACCTACCACCTGGAAAACCCTGATGCAGGACTTTTTAGCGAAACAGTGTGATATTGCACTGGGTGGCGTATCGGTTACGCTGAAGCGCCAGCAAACCGCCTGGTTTGCTCAGCCGCTTGGCGTGGACGGCAAAATTCCGCTGGTGCGCTGCGCGGATAAAACGAAGTATCAAACGGTTGACCAGCTAAATAAACCTGGCGTCCGGTTAATCGAACCCGCGGGCGGGACGAACGAAGCCTTTGTGCACAGTTATCTTCCTCAGGCGGCGTTAACGCTGTTTCACGATAACGTCACCATTTTCCAGCAGTTAGTGGATAACAAAGCCGATGTGATGATTACCGATGCCTCAGAGGCGCTGTATCAGCAAAAACGCTTTCCTTCCCTGTGCGCACTCAACCCGGATAAACCGCTTCAGTATGGCGAGAAGGCCTATATGCTTCCGCGTGATGATATGAGCTGGAAACAGTATGTCGATCAGTGGCTACACCTGAGCACGGCCACGGGAGAATATGCGAAGATTGCGCAGCAGTGGATGGGCGTGATGAAGTAATCATGTTTTGTGCGCTCAGTTTTTTTTGCAGCGGTGCACACGCCATCCGACAGGGTTTCTGAGCGGGCGTCCTCACGCCGCTGTCGCGGTTGCCTTCATGTCGCGCTTCAGCCTGATGGACCGACGGAGACGATACAGCCTGTACCGACTCCGTATTTTGCCCGCGTCCTGCGGGCAAATCCTGGTTTTATCGCTCTGTTCAGCGCTGCGGATTGCCTGCTCCGACTTCCTGTCAGATGGCTTTGAAACGCCACGGTTCGGTTGTCTGAATCAAAAAGCGAAGATGCTTAATACAACGACGCTTTACCCAGCCCACCAAACAAATTCATCTTGTAGCGAATGACCGCTTTTGCCGCCTCAATCGCTTCGGGATAAATTACGTTCGGATCCCACCAGGTTTCACGGGTTAACACTTCACGCACTTTCTGGAAATAGGCATATTTCATGTCGCTGGAGATGTTGATTTTACCCACGCCCAGCGTCACCGCCTCGGCCACTTCGGCATCGGGATTCGCCGAGCCGCCATGCAGCACCAGTGGAATGGAAACGCGCTGTGAAATGTCGCGCAGGATATGCATTTGCAATTCCGGTTTCATATCTTTGGGATAGATACCATGCGCGGTGCCGATGGCGACCGCTAAGGTATCCACGCCGGTTCGCTGCACAAAGTCTTCGGCCTGAGCCGGGTCGGTGTAGATCACTTTGCTCACGCCGCCTTCCACGGTCGTCCCGGTATCGCCAATCGTCCCCAGTTCGCCCTCAACCGACACGCCCACCGCATGGGCCAGTTTCACCACCTCTTTCGTCAGCGCCACGTTTTCTTCATAAGGCAGCAGGGAACCGTCAATCATCACCGACGTGAAACCGCACTGAATAGCGCGCAGCACATGGGCCACCGATGCACCGTGATCCAGGTGCAGCGTAAACGGCACGCTGCTTTTCAGTGTGCGCTCCCGCACATAGCCAAAAAATGCATCGGTGACGAATTCCAGTTCACTGGGATGAATCGAGATAATGGCCGGGGTTTGAGTGGCTTCGGCTTCTTCCACGACCGCGCGGATAAAACAGCTGTCAGCGACATTGAAGGCGCCAATCGCAAAGCGATGTTGACGGGTGGGTCTTAACATCTCTTTCATAGAAATCAACATGTTAAATCTTCCTCAGCTTGTTTTATGACAAAGGGTTGCCCTGCGCTGACGTTCAGAGACGCGCACCGGGTTACAGCAGAAAGCCATCAGGCCTGACGGGCGGAGCCAGACCAGCTCAGATAGTCACTGACGACTTCACAACAGGCGGACTCCATCAGGGCGAGTAAGTCCGGCAGTTCGGTGGTGGGAGGGTGTTTAAGCGCCTGGTGCAGCGCCTGTTTACCGGCTTCAAATACCGCCGCGCCAACGTTAATCTTGGCGACGCCGTGCTGACTGACGCGCCGAATATCGTCCGCTGGCGTGCCACTGCCGCCGTGAAGCGCCAGCGGGCGCGATGAGGCCGCGTGCAGGTCTGCCAGACGCTGGAAATCGATTGTCGGCTGCACCCCAGCGGGATAAAGCCCATGCGCGGTGCCAACCGAAACCGCGAGCAGATCGATATGAGTCTGCTCAAGAAACGGCAGGACATCCGCCACCTGGGTCATTTTGACCGCCGCGTCGGCCAGCGCGTAGGTGGGCGCATCGGCGATATGGCCCAGTTCACCTTCGACGCAAACCCCGGCGGTGTGGGCCATGTCGACCACGCGGGCCGTCTGACGAATATTTTCGGCCAGCGGCTCCGCCGAAGCATCGATCATCAGCCCGGTAAAGCCTGCGCGAAAGGCCTGGCCAATCAGCGGAAAGGCCTTGCCATGATCGAGCGCCAGCGCGATTGGTACGCTGGCCTCTGCCGCCAGCGCCTGCACCAGCGGCACCGCGATGGCTGGCGGAAAATGACGGCTATGGCCTTGATACACATTCAGTATCAGGGGCGCACGCTGCTGCTCCGCCGCCTTAACCGCCGCCCGGGCACTTTCCAGGTTGAAGCAATTGATGGCCAGAACGGCATATTTTTTCTGCGCAGCCTGGCTTATCAGGTCGTTCATTGCCGCGTACATACTCACTCCTTATTCCAGTGTGAATTTAATGTCGTCGTCGCGAACGGTGTGATCTTCCACGTCGTCAAACTCTTCGTCGGCTTCAGTGACGGGCTTTTTCAGCAGCGAAAGCATGACGCCACAGATCGTGGTGCCGATACCGAGCGCCAGGCAGAACAACCCGGGTTTGGTGAACAGCGGTACGACAAACATGCCGCCGTGAGGCACCGGCGCTTCCACGCCCCAGACCATGATCAGGCCACCGGCAACGGCTGAGGCAACCACACAACTCCCGACGACCCGGAACAGATCGCGTGCGGCAATGGGGATCACACCTTCGGTGATCATGCAGATCCCCATCGGGAAGGCCGCTTTCAGGGCTTCTTTTTCCGCGCGGGTATACTTATGGCGCGTGAGCAGCCAGGAGAGCGTGATGCCAAAGGGCGGGATCATCGAACCGGCAAATTTGACCGCTTCCGGCCCGTAAATGCCGTCCACCAGCATGCCATCCGCAAACAGCGACATGGTTTTATTGACCGGCCCGCCGAAGTCAAAGGTCGCCATCGCCCCCAGAATCGCCCCCATGATGAACTTAGAGCCCCCCTGCATTGATTCCAGCAGGGCGATCAGCGCCTTTTGCAGCCAGACAATGGGCTGACCGATAAACGTCATCATGAGCAGCCCGGCAATGATGGTGCTCAGTACGGGCAAGACCATTATCGGCATCAGCCCCTGCATCGATTGTGGCAACCGGATACTGCGCCGCAGCAGAATCACCGTGTAACCCACCAGGAAGCCACCCAGGATGCCACCGATAAAGCCGGTGCCAATCTGTCCGCAGATAAACCCGACGATCAAACCCGGCGCGAAGCCCGGCCTGTCGGCAATCGAGTAAGCGATAGCCGCACTGATCAACGGGACGATTAAGCCCATGCCCCAGCCACCGATCTGGTTCAGCATCCAGGCGATCGTACCGGGATGTTTACCCACATCGGGCCCGCCAATCACCTGACCCAGCGCAATGCAGATCCCGGCGGCGACAATCAGCGGGATCATCCAGGAAATCCCGGTTAACAGATGGCCTTTGATCGCTGGCCCGTACTGGCTTTTGTTAGCGTTCATTGTGGATCTCCTCAGGCACGCGCCAGTGAATCCGCCACTTTTTCCAGAAACTTGATGGGCGACTTGATCACCACTTCGGTTTTCACCCGCACGATCGGTTTGCCACGAAAACGTTCCTCGCCGGTGATCTTCACGTCCACCGCCAGGATCACCACGTCGGCTGCCGCTATCGTTTCGGCATCCAGGGCGTTTTCTGTCCCGATGGTGCCCTGCGTTTCCACATGGATGGTGTGGCCAAGGGCGTGAGCGCCTTTGATCATTTTTTCACGCGCAATGTAGGTATGCGCGATGCCCGCCGTACAGGCGGCAACACAGACAATGTTCATGATTACCTCGGACTCCAGGGTTAACAGAGGTCGGTTTCGGCGTACTGACTAAACAGCCGAATAATTTCGCTGGGATCGTTTTCCACCAGCAGCTGCGCAATCACCTCATCATCGGCCAGTGCACTGGCCACCTGTGACAGCAGGCGAATATGGGTCGTGTTTTGATCTTCCAGCCGCACGGCAAACAGGATGATGCAGCGCACCTTGCTGCCATCCAGCGTCTCCCAGGGGATATCCTGCTGGCTGCGCCCGATGGCCAGCGTGGTTTGCTTAACGGCGGAGGACTTACCGTGAGGAATGGCGATATGATTCTCAAACCCGGTCGATCCCTCCGCCTCGCGTAGCCAGACATCACGGATAAAGGCCTCTTTATCGCTAATGGCACCGTCACTGAACAGCAACTCCGTCAGTTCGATAATGGCCGCTTCTTTGCTGCTGGCCTGCAGATTGAGATTGACGCGGCGTGGCGTGAGAATGCGAGAAATATCCATTAATCAGACCTCATTCAGTTAATGTTCTGCCAGTGCGCGCGTTGCGGCCTGTGGCAGTTGGCGACCAATCATGGCGTCCGTCACCCGGCGAATATCGTCGTCGTTAAAAAACGCAGTAACATACACGGTGGGCAAGGTGCTGATATCGAGATGAATGGTGGAGATGACCAGATCCACGGGCTCCTGCTGACAAAAGTCGTCCAGCGTGCTGGCCGAAATAACGCCCACGATAATCCAGTCCGGAAAGGCGCGCAGGATGCGACTTTTCAGCAAATGCGACGTGCCGACGCCGCTGGAACACACCAGCAAAATACGTTTATGGGCGATTTGCCGTTCAAGCGCGGCCTGAAAATGCACGCACAGATAACCGATCTCATCGTCAGCGATTGGCCCATAATGAAACCGCTCGGCCGTTACTTGCATGGCGCGTTGGGTCAGCGTGAAAATATCCTGTAATTCCGCTTTTATGTCATCGAGTAAGGGATTGCGAATCGTAATATGATATTTAAGCCGGTTAAGTAGCGGCTTAATATGGAATAGCAAACCTTCAAATAATAAAGAATCGGTCGACAGATCCTTTTGGATGAATGCGGAAAAGCAATGAATTAATTCGAGCGTAATATTGCGCGATGCTGCATTTGAAAAAGGAGAGTGCGATAGCATGTGGCTGCCGCGTTCTTCGACTACAATGCCCGATGAAATAATATATTGATAAATAAATCCCACTTCATCCGCGGGCGCGGATTGCCCCAGCCGCTGTTCAATCTGTACTACCATCTGGCGGGCAATCTTCAGAATGCGGTTGTCCATTTCTGACGCGCTCAGAGCCAGCGGCAGGGACAAGGCTTTGCCCTGCGCCATACGGTGAATCATGATCAGAATATGGGTGGACAGATTGAGGTAATACGCATCGCTCAAAGGGTAGCCAAGCTGCTGCTCCATTTGCTGCAGTAAGCGCTGCACAAAGGCCACGTCCTCTTCGCCAAAATAGTGGATCAGCGCCTGATAACTGCCGGGGTCGAGCCGCGGCAGGGCCATATTGCTGCCCGTGTTATGCTGCATAACGTCGTTAATCAGCAAAACCATGGCCTGGCGCAGTGCCTGTTCGCTGCCTGCCACATGCGTGCCGCTCTGGCTACGGACCAGCCCCAGCTCCAGCGGCTGCAACCACTCTTCAATCACCTTGAGGTCATTAACAATCGAAGCGTGACTGATGAAATAACGTTCAGATAACTTACTGATCGAAGTTTCACGTGGCGCGTCTCGTAGCAACTGGGACAGGATTTTTACCCGCCGCGCATTGTTGCTTAAGCCCGCAGACCAGTTATCGTCGCTGGCAACATGCTGCTGCAAGCGCAGCCGCTGTTCATGATCGTGTGTTTCCAGCGCCACACAGCGGCCAGGCAGCTTCACCAGTTGCGCCTGCCAGCCATGCAGCCAGGGTTCCAGACTTTGTAAATCGCGATAAATACTTTTTTCAGAAACGGTTAACTGTTGGGCTAATTGCGCTAACGCCAGCGGCGTGCCCGCCTGTAACAGTAATTTCAGTAATCGGTGTTGTCGTGAAGTCAGATTTTGCATTCAGTCACCTGTCTATTATTTCGTTAGCGGTGCTTAAGTGGCAATTCGTTAAATCCAACCAGGGCATAAAATAAAACCGGTATATGTCGCTGAAATTGAATTTAGGTGGTGAAAGAAAAAGCAACAATACTAAATGTTGTCCCGGGAACGGGACAGGATTAATACGCTATAAATAAGCTGATAATTAATTGCGAGGAAGGTCACAAACTATTAAAAATAAGCGCACGGGGATTTTTACCGGTGTGGTTTTTTCGGCGACCGGAAAACAGGGAAAAAAGAGTGACCAGCCCGCTCCAGGACTGTGACTAATACCCACGAATAAGGTACTATCCTCGCCAAACAACCGCCGGGTGATCCGCCGTTGCGGGTCACGATGTGAGGATGAGGACTTAATGAGCGAATTGACGCAGGATGGTGCAGAGCGTCTTGCCCTGCATACGTTTACTGAGAATGCGTACTTAAACTACTCCATGTACGTCATCATGGACCGTGCGTTGCCTTACATTGGCGACGGCCTGAAACCCGTCCAGCGCCGCATTGTATATGCCATGTCGGAGCTGGGGCTTAACGCTACCGCCAAATTTAAAAAATCGGCCCGTACCGTGGGTGACGTGCTGGGTAAATACCATCCTCATGGTGACAGCGCCTGTTACGAAGCCATGGTGTTGATGGCACAGCCGTTCTCCTACCGTTATCCGCTGGTCGATGGCCAGGGAAACTGGGGGGCACCTGACGATCCTAAATCTTTCGCCGCCATGCGTTATACCGAGTCTCGCCTGTCGAAGTATGCCGAAGTGCTGCTGGGTGAGCTGGGGCAGGGCACGGCAGACTGGGTGCCAAACTTTGACGGCACGATGCAGGAGCCGAAGATGTTGCCGGCGCGCCTGCCAAACATTCTGCTGAACGGCACTACTGGGATCGCGGTGGGCATGGCAACCGATATTCCGCCGCATAACCTGCGCGAAGTGGCGCAGGCCGCTATCGCCCTGATTGACGATCCGAAAACCAGCCTGGATGCGCTGCTGGAGATTGTGCAAGGGCCGGATTTCCCGACCGAAGCCGAAATCATTACGCCACGCGACGAGATTCGCAAAATCTATCAGAACGGGCGCGGCTCGATTCGCCAGCGTGCGGTGTGGAAAAAAGAGGACGGCGAGGTGGTGATCACCGCGCTGCCGCACCAGGTGTCCGGTGCCCGGGTACTGGAGCAGATTGCCAGCCAGATGCGCAATAAAAAGCTGCCAATGGTCGAGGATTTACGTGATGAGTCCGATCACGAAAACCCGACTCGCCTGGTGATTGTGCCCCGGTCAAACCGTGTCGATCTGGATCAGGTTATGAACCACCTGTTCGCCACGACCGATCTGGAAAAAAGCTACCGTATCAACCTGAATATGATCGGACTGGATAACCGTCCGGCCGTGAAAAACCTGCTGGAAATCCTGTCTGAATGGCTGGTGTTCCGTCGCGATACTGTTCGTCGCCGTCTGAATCATCGTTTAGAACGCGTGCTGCGCCGTCTGCATATCCTGGACGGTTTGCTGGTGGCCTTCCTTAATATTGATGAAGTCATTCACATCATCCGTACCGAGGACGAACCAAAGCCAGTGCTGATGTCGCGCTTTGAGATCAGTGAAACCCAGGCCGAAGCGATTCTTGAACTCAAGCTGCGCCATTTGGCGAAGCTGGAAGAGATGAAGATTCGCGGTGAGCAAAGCGAACTGGAAAAAGAGCGCGATCAGCTGCAGGCGACGCTGGCCTCTGAACGCAAAATGAATACGCTGCTGAAAAAAGAGCTGCAGGCAGACAGCAACAGTTTTGGTGATGATCGCCGTTCGCCTCTGCGTGAACGTGAGGAAGCCAAAGCGCTCAGCGAAACCGAGCTGGTTCCGTCTGAGCCGGTTACGATTGTTCTGTCGCAGATGGGCTGGGTGCGCAGCGCCAAAGGACATGATATCGACCCGGCGGGCCTGAGCTATAAAGCCGGTGACAGCTTCCTGGCGGCGGCACGCGGCAAGAGTAATCAGCCTGTGGCCTTTATCGATTCCACGGGTCGCAGCTATACGCTGGACCCCACCTCGCTGCCGTCGGCACGCGGGCAGGGCGAGCCACTGACCGGTAAACTGACGCCACCACCGGGTGCGGTTGTTGAACAGGTATTGATGGAGCCGGAAGAGCAGCGCCTGCTAATGGCTTCGGATGCCGGATATGGCTTTATCTGCACCTTCAACGATCTGATTTCGCGCAACCGTGCGGGCAAAGCGCTGCTGACCCTGCCGGAGAATGCGCGCGTCATGACGCCGATGGCTGTGCATCATGAAGACGACATGCTGTTAGCGATCACCCAGGCGGGCAGGATGTTGATGTTCCCGGTCGGCGAGTTGCCGCAAATGTCGAAAGGCAAGGGCAACAAGATTATCTCGATTCCGTCGGCAGATGCCGCGGCGGGCACGGATAAACTGGCCTGGCTGATGATTCTGCCACCAGGCAGCGCGATTACGCTGCACGTCGGTAAACGCAAGCTGTTGCTGCGCAGTGAAGAGTTGCAGAAATTCCGTGCCGATCGGGGTCGCCGTGGCACGCTGTTACCGCGCGGTCTGCAAAAAATTGATCGGGTCGAACTGGATGCCCCGGCACGTCCTGACAGCGCTGACAGCGACGCGTAATTCATCCGGCTGGTTCATCGCCAGCCGTGTTACATTGAGGAAGCTATGTTACTGATATTACGCACGATTATTGTGGTAATTTATTCGATTCTGGTCTGTGTATTTGGCTGCATCTGGTGTCTGTTCTCGCCGCGCAATCCGCGTCACGTCGCCACCTTTGGTCATCTGTTTGGCAAATTATCGACGCTGTTCGGTCTGAAGGTTGAACTTCGTCGCCCAGAGGGCGCGGATAATTACGGTAATGCGATTTATATCGCTAATCACCAGAACAACTACGATATGGTGACGGCCGCTAAAATTGTGCAGCCCACCACCGTGACCGTGGGGAAAAAAAGCCTGCTGTGGATACCGTTCTTTGGTCAGCTTTACTGGCTGACCGGTAATCTGCTGATTGACCGTGACAACCGGGCCAAAGCACACGGCACCATTGGCGAGCTGGTCGAGCAGTTCAATAAAAAACGGATTTCGTTCTGGATGTTTCCTGAAGGTACGCGCAGTCGCGGGCGGGGATTATTACCGTTTAAAACCGGTGCGTTTCACGCTGCGGTGGCGGCCGGCGTCCCGATCATCCCGATTGTGGTGTCCAATACGCACAATAAAATTAATCTCAACCGCCTGAAAAACGGTCTGGTGATTGTGGAAATGCTGCCGCCGGTAGACGTCAAACAATTTGAGTCGTCGTCTGTGCGCAAACTGGCTACCCACTGTCGTGAACTGATGGCCGCGAAGCTGGAAGAGCTTAACGCCGAAGTCGAAGAACGCGAAAAAAACGGTAAAATCTAACCGACAAATCCGTTGTCGGACTATTCTGCATGGATGCCCCACGGCGAGTGACGTCCTGCGTCGCTCGCCGTGAAAGCAGCACAGCAATGACAGCAATAAAAACAGGGTTGGCGTTTCAGCGCCACGCGTAAAAGGTCTGAAATTTCATGTCTTTCAGCAGACGTCAGTTTATCCAGCTTTCTGCCGGTGTGGCGCTCAGTGCCACGGTAATGCCGCATGCGGCACGTGCCGCTTCCTTGCGTGGTGACACGCCGCTTCCCGTTCCGCCGTTGATCGAATCCCGCCGCGGTCAGCCGCTGTTTCTGACCTTACAGCGTAGCCACTGGTCGTTTAACGGTGACAATAACAAGGTGCCGGTCTGGGGCATCAATGGCATGTACCTTGGGCCAACTGTCCGTGTTTACAGCGGCGATGATGTCAAACTGATCTACAGCAACCGCCTCAATGAACCGGTTTCGATGACCGTCAGCGGCCTGCAGGTGCCAGGCGCACTGATGGGCGGCGCGCCGCGGATGATGTCAGCGGGCGTCGACTGGGCACCGGTGTTACCGATTCGTCAGAACGCCGCCACCTGCTGGTATCACGCCAACACGCCAAACCGCATGGCACCGCACGTCTATAACGGCCTGGCGGGCATGTGGCTGATCGAGGACGACCTCAGTAAGCAGCTTCCGTTGCCAAAACACTATGGCGTGGATGACTTTCCGCTGATCATTCAGGACAAGCGGCTGGATAACTTTGCGACACCGGTTTATGACCCACCCGCTGACGGCGGTTTCCTGGGCGATACGCTGCTGGTTAATGGCGTACGCAATCCGTTTATTGAGGTATCACGCGGCTGGGTGCGCCTGCGGTTGCTCAATGCCTCCAATGCCCGACGTTACGAACTCAGCATCAGTGATAACCGGCCGTTTACGGTCATCGCCAGCGATCAGGGTTTTTTACCGTCGCCGGTAGCGGTACAGCGGTTAACGCTGGCTCCCGGTGAGCGGCGCGAAGTTCTGGTGGATATGTCGCAAGGGGATGAGGTCTCCATTACGGCGGGCACCGCGGCTGGCATCATGGATCGCCTGCGCGGTTTCTTCGAGCCTTCGACGATTTTGACCTCAACGCTGGTGCTCACGCTTCGTCCCACTGGCCTGCTGCCGCTGGTGACGGATAACCTGCCAATGCGTTTACTGGCCGATCAGATTCTGGACGGCGCTTCGGTGCGTACCCGGGAGTTTCGTATTGGCGACAGTATGCCCGGCATCAACGGTGCCGTGTGGGATATGAACCGCATTGATACCACCGCGCAGCAGGGCACATTTGAGCGCTGGATTATCCGTGCCGATCGTCCGCAATCGTTGCATATTCAGGGTGTAATGTTCCTGATTAAGAGCGTGAACGGTGCGCAGTCGATGGGGGAAGACCGGGGCTGGAAAGACACCGTCTGGGTGGACGGCGAGGTCGAACTGCTGGTCAACTTTACCCAAAGCTCTTCAGACCATTTCCCGTTTGTCTATTACAGTCAGACGCTGGAGCTGGCGGATCGGGGAACGGCAGGTCAGCTGCTGGTGCAGCCTGCCACGGCATAACGGAGCAGACTGTGCCGGGCAGGGCTTTCAGCTTTTGCGTTTGGCTAGCGCAGAAGCTGCAACATCAGTTGGGGCATCTGATTTGCCTGGGCCAGCATGGCGGTACCGGCCTGCTGTAAAATCTGCGCCTGTGACATCGCCGATACCTCCGCAGCGTAGTCTACGTCCTCTATCCTGCTACGGGCAGAGGTAAGGTTTGTGACCATATTGTTCAGGTTGGCGATAACCGACTGAAAGCGGTTCTCATAGGCACCCAGCATACTACGCTGACTATCAACGGATTTAATCGCCCGATCGAGAGCGGCCAAAGGCGTACCGTCTGTCGCGGTTCCACTTGTTCCGCCGGTAACATCCCCTTTTAAAACGTCAAAGCCTTCTGCCGCAACCGTACGGGCCACGCCATTTACGGTATCTCCTGAGGTCATTTGCCGGATATTAAGTGTTGAGCCGGTGGTACCCGCTTTCAGAAGGTTATAGCTGTCGCTGGCATCCAGATCGATCGTGATCGTTTCGCCGTCTTCCGCACCGACCTGAAAGCGATACGCAGCCGAGCCCGATCCGGTATTCAGCATACTAATGCCGTTAAAATTCGTTTGTGCGGTAATACGGTTAATCTCCTCCATTCGCTGATTCACTTCTGTCTGAATAGAGTCGATATCCGCAGCGGAGTTGCTGCCATTTTGCGCCTGCACCGTCAGGTCACGTATGCGTTGCAGATTGTCGTTAATCGTGGAGAGCGCCCCTTCAGCGGTTTGTGATAGCGAAATCGCATCATTGGCATTCCTGCCCGCTACCGTCATGCCGTCGATGTTTGAGGTCAAACGATTAGCAATCGCCATTCCCGCCGCATCATCTTTCGCACTGTTAATGCGCAAACCTGAAGACAGGCGCTCAATGGCGGTCGATAAAGCATTTTGAGAGTTATACAGATCGTTTTGAACGATCAACGACACGATATTGGTATTGATAACCGACATGATACGCTCCCTGGTTAAGTCGCTTAACGTTCTGAAAACCGTGAAATGACGTTCAATGGTGGTAGCCGGGATCACGCGACAGGTGTGACAGAAAACAGTATTACCTGCACAACGACGTTTTCACAAAAGCGGAGCGGCTTCGGTGTGTTGCAAAATTTTACCTGTTATAACAAGGTAAGGTGAGATGATTAGAATTTTAAGTTTTTGATTTAAAAGACAAAATACAAGGCGGAATTAAGGTGTCAGCGTTCAGCGCAAAAAATTTGATTTAACAGAGCGGAAAGAGAGGGGGATTTCGGTCAGGAAAGGGTTTTTTTGCCCGGCGCCGCGCCCTGCCCAGAAAGGCGTTGCGTAATTATTATGCGTTTTGTCATACATTTTAAGGACGTTTAACATTTTGCGTGGGCGCTAACCGTAAAAAAGCCCCTCCCGGAGGAGAGGCCTGCACGAGGCGTGCATCGGGTCCGATGCGCCCGTGTTAGCCGTTAAACGTATCCGGGTCAGGACCTAAACGCTTACCGGTATCAAGCTGGGCAATCTCACTCATTTCTGCCTTATCCAGGCGGAAATCGAACACATTGAAGTTTTCTTCGATGCGTGCCGGCGTGACGGATTTCGGGATAACCACCAGCCCGCTGTCCAGATGCCAGCGGATAACGATTTGCGCCGGCGTCTTACCGTATTTTTTGGCCAGAGACTTGATGATTTCCTGATCGAATACGCCTTCGCCGCCCTGAGCCAGGGGACTCCAGGACTCGGTCTGAATCTGGTGCATGGCGTTCCAGGCATGCAGCGTGCGCTGTTGCAGCATCGGATGCAGCTCGATCTGGTTGATCACCGGGGTTACACCGGTTTCTTCCAGCAGACGTTTCAGGTGCGGCTGGTTGAAGTTACAGACGCCGATGCTTTTGACCAGGCCTTGTTGCTGCATCGCAATCATGTTCTTCCAGGCGTCAACGTACTGATCTTTCTCCGGGCACGGCCAGTGCATCAGATACAGATCTACCTGCTCCAGCTTCAGTTTTTGCAGACTGGTTTCCAGTGCCTGCTGGACATTTTGCTGGTCAGCATTCCACAGTTTAGTGGTGATAAAAATATCCTCACGCGCGACATCGGTTTCCTGTAACGCCTGACCAATCGCTTCTTCGTTTTTGTACGCGGCGGCGGTATCAATTGAACGATAGCCAACGTCCAGCGCTTTCAGCACGGCGTTGCGCGCATCTTCCATGCTGGCTTGCCACACGCCAAGTCCGAGCTGTGGCATCATGTTACCGTCGTGCAGTTTGATAATAGGTTGGTCTGCCATATCCTGCTCCTTACATTTGCAGTAAACCAGGGAATCTTCGCTGTGCTTAAGTCTAGCTAACAATTTTCAGGCTGCCTGCGAACAGGCGAGGATAACCCTGCCTGATCCTGTAAACTTCTTGCCTGATTCTCCATTTTGCTGGCGATTTAACCAGGCGCGCGGCAAACTGCGCTTTTAATTTTCAGGAGTGATGATGCCCCACGACTTACTGTGTCAGCGGCTGGCTCAACAGGTGGTCACGCTGATGACGAACGGACGCGAACAGCTGTGTCCGGTGGAAAATGTCTCACTGATTTATGCGGGGCAGCACCGACCGCGTGAGCCCATCATGTATCAGCCCGGCATTGTCATTTTGTTTCAGGGCAGCAAAACCGGTTATCTGGGCAGTACGGTTTTTCAGTACGACGCCACAAAATACCTGATGCTCACCGTGCCGCTCCCGGTCGAATGTGAAACCTGGGCGTCACCCGAGCAGCCTCTGGCCGGGATGTGCCTGCGCGTGGATACGGCCAGCCTGCAGGATTTGCTGATGGACATCGGTGATGACGAAGGGTTTCAGCCTCAGCCGTTGACCTCGGGCATTCACTCTGCCTTTCTCACGGAGCCGATGCTGTGTGCGGCAGAACGCCTGCTGGATGTGATGACCCAGCCTCGTGATGCAAGGGTGCTGGGGCCACAGATTGTGCGGGAAATTCTTTACTATGTGCTGACCGGCCCGATTGGGGGGGCACTGCTGTCACTGGTGAGTCGTCAGACGCAGTTCAGCCAGATTGCCCGGGCACTGCGCCGTATAGAGAATCACTACGCCGACAACCTCAGCGTGGACACGCTGGCGGCAGAGGTGAACATGAGTGTCTCAGCGTTTCATCATAATTTCAAAGCGGTGACGCAGACGTCGCCGCTGCAGTATCTCAAGCGGTATCGCCTGCATCAGGCGCGTTTACTGATGCTGCAGGATGGCCTGAAAGCCAGCGTCGCGGCGGTGCGCGTCGGTTATGAGAGTCCGTCGCAGTTTTCGCGGGAGTTTAAGCGCTACTTTGGCGTAACGCCGGGTGAGGAAGTGAATCGGGTGCGTCAGACGGTGGCCGAACCGCCCGCCTGACGCACGCGTGGTCAGGCTCTTTGACGACGTTTTTTCCAGATAACCACGATGCTGCCAACCAGCCCGACGACCAGCAGCACCATCGGTAATACCATCAGGACAGCCATCACCTGATCTTCGTGCCGTTTAATAAACGGCACCTGGCTGATGCCGTAACCCAGCGTCACCACAATGCCCACCCATAGCAGACCGCTCAGCCAGTTAAACAGCTGAAAACGGCTGTTCTTCAGGCCGGAAATGCCCGCCATTGTTGGCAAAATGGTACGAATAAAGGCCAGAAAACGTCCCACCAGCAGCGCCATCAGGCCATGACGATTAAACATATTCCATGCGCGTTGGTGATATTGTGCCGGAAGCTGCATCAGCCAGCTCTTAACCAGTCGGGTATTACCCAGCCAGCGGCCTTGCAGGTAACTGAGCCAGCAGCCCAGACTGGCGGCGGTGGTCAGAATCAAAAGCGTGGGGAAAAAATCCATCACGCCTTTGGCTACCATCGCGCCAGCCAGCAGCAGCAGACTGTCGCCGGGCAGAAAAGAGGCGGGCAGTAAACCATTTTCCAGGAATAGCGTCATAAACATCACGCTGTAGACGATCCATACCACTTCCGGATTGGCCAGCGCGGCGAAGTCTTGATGCCAAAGCGCGTGCACAATCTCATGTAAAACACCCATTAGCTATCCCATTACGTCACAATCATGCTGAATTATAGTGTTCAGATCGGCCTGACCTCTTGGTTGTCGCCTGCCCCAGAGTGGGCGACAACCTTAACCTGCGGGGGTTCTTCTGCTCGCTGAACACTTTTATATTAAGAGAATTTTAACATCTATCTGGCTGTGGCCTGTCGATATATCACACGGGTCTGTATCTGGTTTATATCAGGTTTACTCTTTTAGCGCGTCAGGCGTGCAAAACCCGCGTCAAGATCAACCAGTAAATCATCCACATGTTCCAGACCGATGTGCAGCCGTACCAGCGTACCGCTGAAATCAATGCCGCCCGCCGGGCGAATAGCCGCCAGCTCTTCGGGTTGACTGGCTAAAATCAGCGACTCATAACCGCCCCATGAGTACGCCATGCTAAAGTGCTGAAAATGATCAAGATACATCGCTAACTGCTCGCGGCTCAGTTTTTCCTTCAGCACAAACGAAAATAATCCGCTGCTGCCGCTGAAGTCGCGTTGCCAGAAGGCGTGACCGGGGCATGAGGGCAGCGCCGGATGATTCACTCTGGCGACCTCCGGGCGGGCGGCCAGCCATTCCGCGACCTGAAGTGCACTTTCTTCATGCTGCCGCAGACGTACGCCCAGCGTACGTAACCCCCGGCTGGCCATGTAGGCGGTATCGGCATCCACCATCTGCCCCATCAGGTAGCTGTTCTCGCGCAGTTGATCCCAGCAGCGGGCATTAGCGACGGCGGTCCCAATCATGGCATCGCTGTGACCAATCAGGTATTTGGTGCCAGCCTGAATCGAAATATCCACGCCCAGCGCTAGAGGACGAAACAGCACGCCCGCCGCCCAGGTGTTGTCGATCATAATAATCGCGTCCGGTGCTTTTGCGCGCACCGCCGCCACAATGGCGGGGACGTCCTGCACTTCCATCGTGATGGAGGCGGGCGACTCCAGGAACACCACGCGCGTGTTGGGCTGAATCAGGGTGGCGATCGCATCGCCGATGCCGTGATCAAACCAGGTGGTGGAGACCTGAAGTTTAGCAAGGATTTTGGTGCAGAAATCCTGGGTTGGTTCATACACCGCGCCGCTCATCAGCACATGATCGCCTGCTTCAACAAACGCCAGAATAGCGTTAGAGACCGCTGCGGCGCCGCAAGGATACAGCACACAGCCCGCGCCGCCTTCCAGCTCTGTCATGGCGTCCTGCAAGGCAAAGTGGGTCAGCGTGCCACGACGACCATAAAACAGTTCGCCCTTTGCCCGCCCTGCGGTCGCGCGTTTTTTCTCCGCAACGGTATCGAAAACCAGCGACGAGGCTCGCTGAATGACCGCATTCACCGAACCCTGGGTATAACGTTTATCGCGTCCTGCGCTGACGAGTGTGGTATCAATTTTTTTTGTGGTCATGAACTCCCTGCCTTGCCGCTTGCACCTGAGCCTTCACGTTAGCACGAATTCGGCGATGACGTTGAGGGGCAACACAGATTATTCGCGCAGCAACAGGGAGATTTCCCGTGCGGCCTCCTGCAGTAGCGGCAAATGGTGTTGACGCAGCGTATCCGCAGAAACCTGTCCGGCATGGACGCCGACGTTCAGAGCGGCCACGATGCGTCCGTCGGCGCCACAAAGCGGCACGGCAAGCGAACGCAGACCGATTTCCAGTTCCTGATCGTTAATGGCGTAACCCTGCTGCCGGACGCGGGTCAGTTCTTCACGCAGTGCGCTGCTGCTGACCAGCGTGTGGCTGGTATAACGCAGCTGGGTCAGCCGCGCCAGATAGTCGTTCAATGGCTCAGCGGCAAGCCCGCTCAGCAGCACTCTGCCCATGGAGGTGGTACTGGCGGGCAGACGACTGCCGATATGCAGGTCGATCGTCATGATGCGCGACGCGGACGCGCGGGCGATATAGAGAATGTCATCCCCGTCCAGCACCGCCATCGAGCAGGACTCGTTCAGCGTCTGGCTCAGCTGGCGTAAAACCGGCTGTGAGGCGCTGGCGAGCGGCGTGGCGCCCAGCCAGTTATGACCCAGAGTGAGCACGCGCGGACGCAGTTCAAAGTTTTTACCATCTTCGGCGTAGACAAAACCCAGCTTACTCAGGGTGTACAGACAGCGCCGCACGGCTGCGCGCGGAATACCGGTGCGCTGACTGATTTGCGACACGGACATCACGCGTCGCTGTGGGGTGAATGCCTGCAAGACCTCCAGCCCACGCGCCAGTGAAGCCATAAAGTTCGGATCCCCTTTCCAGGGATCGCTGCTGCCGCGCAGCGTCTGATCGTCATCCATCATGCTTTTCTCCCGAGATTAACAGGATCGTCCTGCAACTGTGCGAACGATCACATTGTGCCATTTGGTTTTGCCAGTGACCGATAATCGCACACTATTTCGATAATCGGTATTGTTTGCGCTCACAGAGCGATCTACTTTTTGGCTATTCACTACTAACCGGCTGATGCCGGTCTAAAGGAACAGCTAATGATCAATAAAAGTGTGGCAACACTGGCAGAGGCCGTGGCGGTCATCCCGGACGGGGCCAGCATCATGATTGGCGGATTTGGACCTGCCGGTCAGCCGCTGGAACTGATCGATGCGTTGATCGAAAGCGGCGCTCGCGGGCTGACGGTAATCAGCAATAACGCTGGCAACGGTCACAGCGGCCTGGCCGCGCTGCTTAAGGCAGGCCGCGTTGACAAAATGATTTGTTCATTTCCGCGCCAGGTTGACTCCTGGGTATTCGATGAACGCTATCGTCGTGGAGAGATTGAACTGGAGCTGGTGCCACAGGGCAACCTTGCCGCCAGGATGCAGGCCGCAGGCAGCGGTTTAGGCGGCATTTTCACCCCCACCGCCTTTGGCACGCCGCTGGCGGAAGGCAAGGAAACGCGGGAAATCGATGGCCGCCATTACGTGTTCGAAAAACCGCTCAAAGCCGATTTCGCGCTTATCAAAGCTCATCAGGGCGACCGCTGGGGCAACCTGGTGTACCGCAAAGCGGCGCGGAATTTTGGCCCCGTGATGGCAATGGCCGCCACCACGACCATTGCCCAGGTAGCAGAGCTGGTGCCGCTGGGCCAGCTCGATCCTGAAAACGTCGTCACGCCGGGCATTTTTGTCCAGCGCCTGGTGTGCGTTCCCCATCCCGTTACCCTGACCGTTTCAGCCTGAGGAGTCGGCAATGCAAAAACTCACCCGTGACCAACTGGCACAGCGCGTGGCGCGCGATATTCCGGAAGGGGCTTACGTTAACCTGGGGATTGGCCTGCCGACCCGCATTGCGAACTATCTGCCTGCGGACAAAGAAATCTTTTTGCACAGCGAAAACGGACTGCTCGGCATGGGGCCAGCGCCTGCGCCGGAAGACGCCGATCCGGAGCTGATCAATGCCGGAAAAGAGCTGGTAACCCTGCTGCCGGGCGGCTGCTTTTTCCATCATGGCGACTCCTTTGCCATGATGCGTGGCGGGCATCTGGATATCTGCGTCATGGGCGCGTACCAGGTATCCGTCAGCGGCGATCTGGCGAACTGGAGTACCGGTGCGCAGGATGCAATTCCTGCTGTCGGCGGCGCCATGGATCTCGCCATTGGCGCGCGCAAGGTTTACGTGATGATGGACTACCTGACGAAAAAAGGGGAATGCAAGCTGGTGAAGCAGTGCAGCTATCCGCTCACCGGGCTGGGGTGCGTCAGCCGGATCTATACGGATATGGCCGTGATTGATATTACGCCGGACGGTCCGCTGGTGGTCGAGTGCTGCCCCGGACTGAGTTTCGAGGCGCTCCAGGCGGTCACGCCGGTGCGTTTACTGCAACCTGAACTGGCGACCACCGCCTGAGGAACCGCGAATGCAACAGGCTTTTATTTGTGATGCGCTCCGCACGCCATTTGGCCGTTATGGCGGCGCGCTCGCGGGAATTCGGGCAGACGATTTGGCGGCCTTACCGCTGGCGGCGCTGCTTGCCCGTCAGCCTGCTTCTGTCGCGCAGGCGATCGATGATGTGATCTATGGCTGCGCCAATCAGGCAGGCGAAGACAATCGTAACGTGGCGCGTATGGCCCTGTTACTGGCCGGGCTGCCGTCCAGCGTGCCTGGCACGACGATCAATCGTCTTTGCGGTTCGGGGCTGGATGCCATCGGCATGGCGGCCAGGGCAATAAAATGCGGCGAAGCCGAGGTCATGATCGCAGGCGGCGTAGAGAGTATGTCGCGCGCGCCCTTCGTGACCGGAAAAGCAGAAAGCGCGTTTAGTCGCAGCCTGAAAATGGAAGACACCACCATGGGATGGCGTTTCATCAACCCGCAGATGCGCGCCCGCTTTGGCATTGAAACCATGCCGGAAACGGCGGAAAACGTGGCACGCGATTTTGCTATCAGCCGCGCCGATCAGGATGCCTTTGCGTTACGCAGCCAGCTTCGTACCGCGCGTGCGCAGGAGATGGGACTGTTCAGTGACGAGCTGATGACCGTCACTCTCCCGCAGCGCAAAGGGGAAGCTATCACTGTTGCCTGCGATGAGCATCCGCGCAGTACCTCCCTGGCGGCGCTGGCGGGATTAAAAGGCGTCGTGACGCCGGACGGCAGCGTGACGGCAGGCAACGCCTCGGGCATCAATGACGGGGCCTGCGCCTTATTACTCGCCAGTGAAAACGCGGTTGCCGCCCACGGCCTCACGCCGCTGGTGCGTGTGGTCGCGATGGCTGCCTGCGGTGTTGAACCGCGTATCATGGGTTATGGTCCCGTACCTGCGGTACGCAAAGTGCTGGCCCAGAGTGGCCTGACGCTGGCACAAATGGACGTAATCGAATTAAATGAAGCGTTTGCTGCCCAGGCGCTGGCTGTGACGCGGGCGCTCGGGCTGGCCGACGATGCCGCGCAGGTGAACCCTAACGGCGGCGCAATAGCGCTGGGCCATCCGCTCGGCGCATCCGGTGGAAGGCTGGCCATGACCGCGGCCTATCACCTGCGGCGCACCGGAGGACGTTACGCACTCTGCACCATGTGCGTCGGTGTCGGGCAGGGAATCGCACTTATTCTGGAACGGGTATAATCAATGTCTCTTTACCGCGCCATGTTTATGGCTTCTCCTCTCAGTGAGGGCTTCAGCGATACGGCGCTGCTGCAGGGGATGCTGGATTTTGAAGCTGGCCTGGCACAGGCACTTGCCAGTGCGGGGCTGATGGACCGCGAATCTGCGCAGATCATTCAGGACTGCTGCCGTGCCGACGCGATCGATGCCGCTGCGCTGACCCAGGCCGCAGGGCTGGCCGGCAACCTGGCGATTCCCCTCGTCAAACAATTGACCGCTTTGGTGGCTGCCCGATCGCCCGAGGCGGCGCGCTATGTCCACTGGGGCGCAACCAGCCAGGACGCAATCGACAGCGGACTGATGCTGCAACTGCGCGCGGCGCTCAGCGGTACGGCTACGCTGCTGGATCGGCTGATTGCCGTGCTGAGCGCGCAGTGCGAACGGCACAGCAAAACGCTGATGGTCGGACGCACGTGGTTGCAACATGCCTTGCCCGTTACCCTTGGGCTGAAGCTGGCAGGCACGCTGGACGCCCTGGTACGCGATCGACAACGCCTCAGGGCGATGCAGCCGCGGGTACTGGCGTTGCAGTTTGGCGGGGCGGCAGGCACGCTGGCCTCGCTGGGCGATAAAGGCGAGCAGGTCGAGCAGGCACTGTCCGAGGCGCTGAATTTGCCGCGTAGCGCCACGCCCTGGCATGCTCAGCGCGACAGGCTTACCGAGCTGGCAGGCTGGTATGCCGGCCTGACCGGGACGCTGGGCAAGCTGGCGCGGGATATGTCGCTGCTGATGCAGAGCGAGGTAGGGGAGATCAGCGAACCTCAGGCGGCAGGGCGGGGCGGCTCCTCAACCATGCCGCATAAACGTAACCCGGTATTGTGCGCCGCCATTCTCAGCGCGGCCAATCGGGTACCGGCGCTGATGTCCGGTCTGTATGCCGGGATGGTGCAGGAACACGAGCGTGCGCTGGGTGGCTGGCAGGCCGAGTGGCAGAGCCTGCCGCAACTGATCATATTAAGCGGCGCGGCGCTGGCCCATAGCACGGAACTGATCGACGGGCTGGAGGTGCATGAAGATGCCATGCAACGTAACCTTGGCCTGACGCAGGGATTAATTATGGCGGAAGCGGTCACGCTGGCGCTGGCGAACGAGATGGGACGCCAGCAGGCGCACCATCATATTGAGCAGTGCTGCCGCCGGGCGCTGGACACACAGCAGAGTTTGTTGTCCGTACTGAGCGCGGATGAAACGGTCAGAACGCGCCTGAGTCATTCAACGCTGGAGGCGCTGCTCGACCCGGCCAATGCCACGGGCAGTGCGGCGCGCTTTATTCAACAGGTTTTAGCGGCGGCGAGGGAATCATGACACTTCATTACATCCTTGAGGGGCCAGACGATGCTCCGGTGGTGTTATTCAGCAACTCCTTAGGAACGGCGGCAGACATGTGGCAGCCCCAGCGCGATGCGCTGATCGGTCATTATCGCATTCTGCGTTACGATGTCCCGGGGCACGGTGCCTCGGCACCGAACGGACAAACCCGTTCGCTGGAACAGCTGGGGAGGGCGGTGCTGTCGCTGCTGGATAAGCTGGCTATCGACAGGGTGCATTTTTGCGGCATTTCGATGGGCGGGCTGACCGGGCTCTGGCTGGCCCGTTTCCATCCTCATCGCCTGATCACGCTCACGGTCGCCAACAGCGCCGCGAAGATCGGTGAGTCTGCGGCCTGGCAGCAGCGCGCAGCGCAGGTGCGTCAGTACGGTATGGCGGCGATTGCTGACGGGGCCGCCGCACGCTGGTTTACGCCGGCGTTCAGCGAACGGGCACCCGCCACCGTGCAGGCGTTGCTCACGCAACTGCGTGCCTGTGATGCAGAAAGTTATGCGGACTGCTGCGATGCGCTGGCTGCCGCAGATTTACGTCACGAACTGGCGGCCATTCATCTTCCTGTGCTGGTCATTGCGGGGCGGGACGATGCCGTGACGACGGTGGCCGACGCAGAAGCCATGGTGGCGCACATCCACGGCGCGCAGCTGGTGGTGTTGCCTGCGTCGCATCTCTCCAGTGTGGAGGTGTGGCTGGCGTTTAATCGTGCCCTGCAGCCGTTTATTGACGCGCAACTGACGCAGCAGCAGCGTTATCAGCAGGGAATGACGGTGCGCCGCGCGGTACTCGGTGACGCGCATGTGGAGCGCACTTTGGAGAATCTGTCCCCTCTGAACGACGAATTTCAACACTTCATCAGTCGTTACGCCTGGGGGGAGATCTGGACCCGGCCCGGTTTGTCGCGCCACACGCGCAGCCTGATCACCATCGGTATGCTGATTGCGCTTAACCGTGAAGCCGAACTGAAAATGCATCTGCGGGCCGCATTTAACAACGGGGTCAGTCGGGATGAGATCAAAGAGGTGCTGATGCATGCCGCGCTGTATTGTGGCCTGCCTGCGGCGAACGCGGCCTTCCACCTGGCGCAAAGCATTTTCGACGAGCGGGATAGTGCCCGTTAAATCGCGGTGTCAGACCGGGACATCCAGCACCCGCTGACGCAATGCCGCCACCAGATGTTGTTGTTCAGGGGGCGGTGTATGCTGCTGACGGGTCAGGATGCCCACCGCTTCGGCCATGCCCTGGTTCGGCAGCGGCAGAGCCCGAAGCTGATTACTCGTTAAGTCGTCGCGCACCGCGCCGTAAGGCACCAGCCAGACGTAACCGTGGTTTTGCGTCAGCCGCCGCGCCAGCGTCGTTGACAGGGTTTCTACCGCGCCTTCGGGCAGGGTCAGCCCATGGCTGGTCATCAGCGATTCCGCATTTTGACGCGGTACGGTGCCGCGTGGCGAAAGGATCAACGGCCAACTGAGCGCTTCTGCCAGGGTCACGCCCGCATGCAGCAAGGGATGGTGCGGGGCCACGACCAGACGCAGTGTTTCCAGATACAACAGTTCAAAGTTCAGACCGTCCATCAGAACCGGTTCCGCCATCCGTCCGATTCCCAGCGTCATTAGCCCCGACTTTATCGCCATCAGCAGCGCGTCGTTCGAAAGCGTAGTGACCTGTATACGCCAGCCCGGATAGTGCTGCTGCAGGCTGGCCAGCACCGGCGCAACCACGCTGCCGATGGCGGTCGGCAAGGCACCGATATGCAGAGGCGCGAGAGGTGGCGCGCTGTCCGGACGCATGACCTGATCGACCAGCGTAAGTGCATCCAGGATGCGAATGGCGTCATGCAGAAAGCGCGTCCCGCTGGCGGTCAGCGCTGTTCCCTGGCGGCTGCGCACCAGCAGTTGTTCACCGGTCAGGTATTCCAGTTCGCTGAGGGTTTTCGATAAGGCGGGCTGAGTAATACCCAGTTGGCGGGCGGCACGGCCCAGCGTCCCTTGCTGCGCGGTGGCAACAAAAGCGTGAAGATGACGCAGGCGCACGCGCTGACTGAACCGGGAAACACTATCCATGGCTCATGGTAAGAATTTGCCGCCGCAGCGGCAAGGACAATGTAGCGAGTTTGTTAAGCGTCAGACATCAAAAAACACGGTTTCGTTTTCGCCCTGCAGAACGATATCGAAACGGTAAACCGTTTCGCTGCCACGTTGTTCACGGTGTGCCAGCAGGGTGTTGCGCCGCTTCTCCCACTCAATCAGATTCAGCACCGGATCCCGGGCATTTGCCGCCTGCTCATCGGCAAAATAGAGGCGGGTGTTCAGGCCGATATTGATACCTCGTGCCACAATCCATAAGTTAAGGTGAGGCGCCATGGGACGTCCGTCGCGGCCGGTCACGCTGCCGGGCTTGATGGTTTCAAAACGCCAGATGCCGCTGTCAAAATCGGAGCAGGTGCGCCCCCAGCCGCGAAACGCCGGATCCAGCGGCTTGTCATGCTGCTGGTCAGCGGGATGCTGGTAGCGCCCGGCGGCATTGGCCTGCCACACTTCAATCAGCACATCGCGCACCGGCGTGCCAGAACCATCGTAAACACAGCCTTCAACGGTAATGCGCTCACCGCGCGTTTCCGGCTGCGTGAGCACCTCGCTGAAATTATGTTCAAAGATATCAAAGCCCGCGGCATGCGGTGCCAGGCCAATGTGCACGTAAGGGCCGGCAGTTTGTGAGGCCGTTTCAGGCAGATAGTTTTTCATGATGCGGCTCCCTGAGTGCGGTTTTCGAACCAGGTTGCGCGGTGACCCCGCAATACCAGATCAAAGCGATAGGCCAGACAGTCCAGGGGAATCGCCGAATGCGTATCCAGCTCTGCAATCAGGGTGCGGACGGCTTCTTCGCTGCCTACCGACTGCAGGATAGGACAGCGTCCTACCAGCGGATCGCCCTCAAAATACATCTGCGTAATCAAGCGCTGAGCAAAGGCTTCGCCAGAAAGGGAAAAATGAATATGGGCTGGACGCCAGTCGCTGACCTGGTTACGCCAGGGATAGGGGCCGGGCTTAATGGTCCGAAAGCAGTAGTAGCCATTGTCGTCGGTCAGCATGCGACCACAGCCGCCAAAATTCGGATCGATGGGGGCCAGATACTGATCTTTTTTATGACGATAGCGACCGCCAGCATTGGCCTGCCATACCTCAACCAGGGCATTCCGCACCGGCTGACCAAACGCATCGCGCACGTAGCCATGCACAATGATGCGCTCGCCAATCGGCAGGCCGTCCTTCGCATAATTAAGAATCAGATCGCTGTCCCGGGGGCCCAGCTCCTGACGGGTGAACACCGGTGCGGTGATTTCCGATAAGGAATTTTGCAGCGAAATCAGCGCATTGCGCGGCGAGCGCAGTATGCTGGTTTTGTACAACGGCGCAAGCGCCGGCGGGTGATGGCGGTAATCACGGTGTACCAGTTCACGGGCGGGCCAGTCATTTTTCATCCAAACATCCTTATTGTTTTGTTTTTCGCGTACAGAGGAACGAGTGTAGGAAGCGTAACTTGTAAAAGAAAAGTGAAAAAACGTAGCTGTACTCATAACCAAAAATCATGACCTGTCACATTGACGAAATGTTCCATCTGGTTCATAACAATTGCCAATCTCCGTTAGCAGAACGCCTCGCTGCTGACTGGCTGCTTTAAGGTCACCCTGTGACCGTTTATCAGGAGGCAATAATGAAACGTTCTGTCGCAACGGTCTCGGTATCGGGCACGCTGCCGGAAAAGCTGCGCGCAATCGCCGCCGCCGGCTTTGATGGTGTCGAAATTTTCGATAACGATTTAGTCTATTATCCCGGCTCACCCGTGGAGATTCGCCAGTTGTGCGAAGAGCTGGGCCTGGAAATTTTACTGTTCCAGCCCTTCCGTGACTTCGAAGGCGGCCCGCGTGACAGGCTGGCACAAAATCTGGCCCGTGCGGCGCGCAAGTTTGAGGTGATGACGCAACTGGGCTGCCAGCGGATGCTGGTATGCAGTAATGTGTCACCCGACTGCAGCGATGATTTCAACACCCAGGTCAGCGATCTGCGTGCGCTGGCGGAGCTGGCCGCGCAGTACGGTATTACCCTCGGTTATGAGGCGCTGGCCTGGGGCCGACATGTCAGCCTGTGGCGTGATGCCTGGGCCCGCGTGGAAGCGGTGGACCATCCCTCCTTTGGCATTGTGCTCGACAGTTTTCATATTTTGTCTCGCGGCGACAGCCTTGACGGCCTGGACATCGTGCCGCCCGAAAAAATAGTGTTCGTGCAACTGGCAGATGCGCCGCTGCTGAAAATGGACGTGCTTTCCTGGAGCCGTCACTTCCGCTGCTTCCCCGGCCAGGGGGAACTGAATCTGACGCAGTTTATGACGCAGCTGTCAGCACATGGCTATCGCGATGCCTGGTCGCTGGAGATTTTTAACGACGGATTCCGCGCTTCACCGGTAGTGCCGACGGCGCAGGACGGCTACCGATCGCTGTTGTGGCTGGAGGAGCAAACCCGCGACTGGCTGGTCAGACAACCGCTGCTGCCCAGCGCGCTGGCTTCACTGGCGGGAGAAGAATTATTTCACTCAGCGCCTCAGCCGCCGCTGCTGGCACTGGAGTTTATTGAATTTGCCGTCAGCCATAACGATGCGCTGGCGTTAGGGCAGTGGCTCACGCAGCTTGGCCTGGTGCACGCGGGCGAGCACCGTTCGAAACAGGTTTCGCTTTATCGCAACGGCAAGGTCAACGTCATTCTGAATGCGCAGCCCGACAGCCAGGCCAGCGGTTACTACCATCAGCATGGTATTTCCCTCTGTGCAGTGGCCTGGCGCGTACGCGGCGTGGAGAACCTGATTCAACGGGCGCAGGATTATGGCTACGCTATCTGGCAGGGCGAAACCGGCCCGAATGAACGTCAGATACCGGCTTTATGCGCGCCGGATGGCAGCCTGATTTATCTGGTGGAAGACGAGCCCGCCGGTCAGGACGGTTACCACAGTGATTTCAATTTAACGCATCGCAGCGCGCCTCAGCCTGCGATGCAGACCCTGGATCATCTGGCGATCGCGTTGCCGGATGAAACGCGCGACAACTGGATTATGTTCCTGCGCAGCGTACCGGGCTTTGTTCAGGATACCGAATGGGAACTGCCTGATCCGCTTGGGCTGGTGCGCAGCCGCGTTTTACGCAGCCCGAATGATGCTATCCGTCTGCCGTTGAATATGTCGGTCAGCCGGGAAACGCAGATCGCCCGTGCGTTGACGACCTACCAGGGGGCGGGATTACAGCACGTGGCGTTTGGTTGCGACGATCTGTTCAGCGCAGTAAAAGCCGCCCGCGAACGCGGCCTGAAAACTTTGCGCATCCCCGCTAACTATTATCAGGATCTGCTGGCGCGCTTTGACCTCGACCCGGATTTTCTGGCGCAGTTACAGCGCTTTGACGTGATGTATGATCGCGATGAACAGGGCGGAGAGCTGCTTCACGTCTATACGGAACCCTATGAAAAAGGGCGCTTTTTCTTTGAATTACTGGAGCGGCGGCGTCGCTATCACGGCTTCGGTGCGGCAAACGCGCCGGTACGGCTGACCGCCATGCGGTAATTCACAGGGGCCAGGCTGACTGGCCCCGTTACCCCAATCCCGCGTTTTCTCTCTTTCCCCTTGCTGGCATCACGCCGATCACGCTCACAATCCTCACCGGACAGTCCAGACAGACTTTCCAGAAAATTCCTTATTTTTAACAAGCCATTAACGCATTTCAGCTGCCCGCACGGGCGCAGGTTGCGCGATAAACGCACAAAATTTCGATTATCGCCATTTCTTGCCCTGCAGCGCCTGCATATAGTAACTGCACATTACTTATTTCACCGGAGAGTCACCGTGGCGGAAAGCAAAGCAATTGATGTTCGGGCGTTAATCGACAGCCGCCCGCTGGGGATGTGGCAAAAGATGGTGGTGCTGTTCGGCTTCTGCATCATCGCGCTTGATGGGTTCGATATCGCCATCATGGGGTTTATTGCCCCTGAATTAAAAGCAGACTGGGGGATCACGAATCGCGAACTGGGGCTGATTATCAGCGCGGCGCTGGTGGGACTGGCGCTGGGGGCGATGCTCTCGGGTCCGCTGTCCGATAAGCTGGGCCGAAAAGTGGTCATCATTAACAGCGTGTTCTTTTTTGGCGCGTGGACGCTGATCACCGCCTTCTCGCAAAATATGGAACAGATGGTCCTGTTTCGCTTTCTCACCGGCCTGGGTTTAGGCGCGGCGATGCCGAATGTGGGGACGCTGGTGGCAGAGTTTGCCCCGGCCAGACGGCGCGCCTTTCTTATCACCGTCGTTTTTTGTGGCTTTACTTTTGGCGCGGCACTGGGCGGTTTCGCCGCCTCCTGGCTGATGCCGCACTTTGGCTGGCATGCTGTGCTGTTGCTGGGCGGTATCCTGCCGATCCTGTTTGTGCCGTTACTGCTGTGGGCGCTGCCGGAGTCGGTCTGCTTTCTGGTGGTCAGGCGCGCGGCCAGCCAAAAAATTCACCGTATCCTGGCGAAACTGGCCCCGGATCTGGATCTGCAACAGTGTACGGTGGCGTTGCCCCCGGTCAGTCGGGCTCACGCGCAACCTGTGAAAGTCGTCCTCAATGACACCTACCGCTTCGGCAGCCTGATGCTGTGGGGCGCCTATTTCACCGCACTGTTTCTGTTTTACACCCTGGGCAGCTGGCTGCCGATGCTGATTAAAGACAACGGCTTTAGCGTGGTTCAGGCGGCGGTTATTACGGCCTTGTTCCAGGCTGGCGGCACCTGCGGTTCTCTGTTTTCCGGCTGGCTGATGGATCGTATTGAATCGCATCGTGCCTTATCGCTGATTTACGGTGCGGGTGGACTGTTTACTGTTTGTATGGGGCTGTCGATGACGCATCCGGTGTTGCTCGGCGGCTGCGCACTGATGATAGGCTTTTGCATTGGTGGCGCGAACACGGGAATGAATGCCCTGTCGGCCAGCTTTTATCCCACCGAGGCGCGGGCAACCGGTTCCAGCTGGATGCACGGCGTCGGGCGCGTTGGCGCAATCCTGAGTGCGCTGGCGGGCGCGGAAATGCTGGCGCTGGGATGGGGCGTTACCACGATTTTCGCGGTATTAGCGATTCCGGCCTTGCTGACGGTGGCAATGATTGCGGCGAAAGGACGCTATCAGCAGCGTCAGCGCGCGGACAGCGGCACCGTCTCCCGCTGGGGCGTCAGCCCGGGGGATATCCATTAACCTGCCCAGCCGCCGTCAATGCAGACAGGGCAGTAAGCCCGCGTCCATGTCCCGTTGCGGCACAAACAGATTTTGCTGTGCCGCGTTGTCTGCCTGACTCAGGCAGGGCGGCAGCGGTTGCGCAGGGCGCTGACGCAGTAAGGTATCAGGCTGGAACAGGGGGGAGGTTGACGTACTTACCGGTGTTGGCGCTTCCCCGCTGTCTGCACGGAATGGCGGCCGGACGGAGTTTTTACCGGCGTGATGCGCATAGTGAAAACGCTTCAGTTTGCCCGGCGGTGCCGCATTGCGTGAAGCATGAATAAAGCGAATGAGCGCGACCGTGCGGAGCTGACGACTGAAACACTTCACCATACCGGATGAGGGCTTACCCGATTCATAGCAGCGCCTGAAGAAGTGTAACGTAATCAAGGTGTTCGTCGCGGCATAGCACGCCCCTGAACAGGGTGAAACCATGCCCGATCCCGGCAACAGCAGTGAGATAAGCAGGAAGACGCGCGACAGCCAGAGAGAGGCTGGGCGTCCCGGCATTTGTGGCGAGTCCTCAGCGCCTGGTACAGATACCAAAGAGGACCGGCGCGCGCCGGCACTCAGTGACGCATCTTCCGCATGGGCCCGGACGGATTGCCGATCAGCGTGGCGATTGCAGGCAGCGATCCTGTTATGTGAAGCACAGCGGCCCTGCTGCTTTATTCGACGAAAAAACGTCATCAGGCTGGCGATAAAGAGGTTACTCATCGGCTGTTTTCATTATGTTTGCGCAACGGCCACTTACAACAGGCAAACCTTGACTGGCGGCCTCAATGTTTTACGTGCTGGCTTATCTGACAATGAAAATTCAGATTGATGCTGGACCGGATAAAATTATTTTTCTCGCGCCATTATGACGCCCGATGGCTTATTAAACGCCACAAAACACTTTCCCTGCGTCTGCGGTTAGCGTGCTCAGCAGGGCGGGCTGCGGATCAACTCACTCTCCATGCGCATCAGCCATCGACCAGGCAGTTTCTGACCGCCCTCATCGCTGCGTTGCATACTGTCCGGATACAGGCAACACGGTGCAACAGATACGGCTACGCGTTATCCCTTCTTCCAGCGATGTCCAGCTATTTGATTGTAAATACTAATGAGAACCACTATCAATTCGATTGATTTTTGCTATCATTTGCCCTTATTCCGCATCCTGTATATGAAGTTGGAGAAGCAGCGTGGTAGCCAGTGATTTAATGCAAGCGGACCTTTCCGTGTGGGGCATGTATCAGCATGCCGATATTGTGGTGAAGGTTGTCATGATCGGTCTGTTACTGGCCTCAGTCGTGACCTGGGCCATTTTCTTCGGGAAGTACGCTGAGCTGAGCGCCGCCAGACGTCGCCTGAAGCGTGAACAGCTGGCATTAGGCGAAGCCCGCAGTCTCAATGATGCCGCGCGCGCGGCCCAGAGCTTCCATGCGGCCAGCCACAGCGCGGTGCTGTTACATGATGCGCAAAACGAGCTGGACCTGTCCGCAGGCGTTGAAGAAACCGGCGGCATTAAAGAACGCACTGCGTTTCGTCTTGAGCGTCGGGTTGCGGCATTCTGCCGTCATGCGGGGCGCGGGAATGGCTTCCTGGCCACGATTGGCTCGGTGGCGCCCTTCGTCGGCCTGTTTGGTACCGTCTGGGGCATCATGAACAGCTTTATCGGTATTGCCAAAACCCAGACGACTAACCTGGCGGTCGTGGCACCGGGTATCGCCGAAGCGCTGCTGGCGACGGCCATTGGTTTAGTCGCGGCGATTCCGGCGGTTGTGATTTATAACGTGTTTGCCCGTATGATCGCTAATTACAAAGCCTCCTTAGGCGACGTTGCCGCGCAGGTCATGCTGTTGCAAAGCCGCGATATCGACCTGGGAAACCTGGCTCAGCCTGAGGTCAGCCGTCCTGCCGCCGCGCAAAAACTGCGTCTGGGGTAAGCGTTATGGCAATGCGATTTAACGACAGCTCAGAAACCGATGGTGAAATGCATGAAATCAACGTCACGCCGTTTATCGACGTGATGCTGGTACTGCTGATTATCTTTATGGTGGCTGCGCCCCTGGCAACGGTGGATGTGCGTGTGAATCTGCCCGCGTCCACCAGTGCGCCGCAACCGCGTCCGGAAAAACCGGTCTATCTCTCGATTAAAGCCGATAAGCAGCTTTACGTAGGTAACGATCAGGTGAACAAGGACGCGCTTATCAACGTGTTGATGCAGCAGACGCAAGGCAACAAAGATACCACCATTTTCTTCCAGGCCGACAAATCGGTCGATTATGAAACCCTGATGAGCGTGATGGATGAACTGCGCACGGCGGGTTATCTCAAGATCGGCCTGATGGGGATGGAAACGGTAAAAAAATAACGCGTCGTTGATGTGCGCAGGCTAAACCCGTCCTGCACAGCCTTGCAGTGAGTGCGTTTCGCCTGTTTCTCCTTCATCCGTTTATCCCTTGTTTTGTAAGAAAGCGCGTTCAGCCCGACGCGCTTTTTTTATGCCTGAATTTTTGCCACATCTTGTCTGGCAAATCCTGCGCCGAGCAGGCAGTTATGCTACTGTAACCCTTCTGTTAATTTCTTGTTACTTAAACCAGAGAGTTTGTAAAGTGCAATGGTGATGGAGGTCACATTAATCTCACCTCTGGCAGGCTAAAAGGGATAAAAAACCAAGGAAGCAGTTATGAGCCATAGTGAAACTTTACAAAAGCCGCCAAAAGGTGCGGCCAGAACCATTTTCAATGTTACCAGCGGTAACTTCCTTGAAATGTACGATTTTATGGTGTTTGGCTACTACGCCACGGCCATTTCCAAAACCTTTTTCCCCGGAGACGATCCCTTCTCCTCGTTAATGCTGACACTGATGACCTTCGGTGCCGGCTTTCTGATGCGTCCTCTGGGGGCGATTATTCTGGGAGCGTACATTGACCATCATGGCCGTCGTAAAGGACTGCTGTTAACGCTTGGGCTGATGGCGTTAGGCACGCTGACTATCGCACTGGTACCGGGTTATGCCACCCTGGGTGCTGCCGCACCGATACTCATTTTACTTGGTCGCTTATTGCAGGGTTTTTCTGCCGGGGTAGAACTGGGCGGCGTTTCGGTTTATCTGGCCGAAGTGGCACCGAAAGGGCGTAAAGGGTTCTTTGTCAGCTGGCAGTCCGGTAGCCAGCAAATCGCGGTGATCTTCGCGGCTCTGCTGGGGCTGGGGCTGAATCATCTGCTCTCACATGATGAGGTGACCGAATGGGGCTGGCGTATTCCGTTTGTCGTGGGCTGCCTGATCGTCCCTTTCCTGTTCTATATTCGTCGCATGCTGGAAGAGACCGAAGCCTTTAGTCAGCGTAAACACCATCCATCAATGACCGACATTATGCGTTCCGTCGCCAGCAACTGGGCACTGGTGCTGGCCGGTATGCTGATGGTGGTGACCACCACGGTGATGTTTTACATGATCACCGCGTTCACGCCAACCTTCGGCAAGACCGTATTAATGATGAGTGACAAACAGGCCTTTATGGTGACGCTGTTTGTGGGGATTTCCAACCTGTTCTGGCTCCCGGTGATGGGCGCGCTGTCTGACCGCGTAGGTCGTCGTCCGCTGCTGCTGACGTTTACGGTATTGATGATTGCCACCGCCTGGCCTGTGCTGCACTGGATGGTTGGCGCGCCGAGCTTCGGCCACCTGCTGGCGGCGGAGCTCTGGCTCTCCTTCCTGTACGCCAGCTACAACGGCGCGATGGTGGTTTATCTGGCAGAAATTATGCCCGCTGAGGTGCGTGCCGCCGGTTTCTCGCTGGCTTACAGCCTGGCCACGGCGCTGTTCGGTGGCTTCACGCCCGCCGTTTCCAGCTATCTGATCCACGCCAGCGGCGATAAGGCGATGCCCGGCGCGTGGCTGACCTTTGCGGCCATTTGTGGATTGATCGGGACATTACTGATTGGCCGCATGGTGAAACAGTATCGCGCCCGCCATAGCGGAACCCCCGTCAGCGCGCCGCTCTAAAACGCGATATCCACCACGACGCTGTCGGTATAATTCCCTGCAGGCGGCGTATTTTGGGTGGTGAGGACACGCGCAGTGTAGTTGTAGCTGCGCGTCAGCCCATCGGTACTGACGGTATCCGCCGCCGTGCTGCTTACCCGTTCCGTGCCACTCGGTCCCCAGCGATTACTGGTCGTTCCTTTATAAATCTCGTAACTCAGTCGGTTCGTCCCACTCGCCATATTACGTACGCTGCTTACCGCGTTATTGCCGTTGCTTAACCCCACTGTATAGGTGCTGCCTTTACTGCACAGGACATTGATGGTTTGTGACACGCTGCCAAAACTGGCGACCAGCGGTGCGCTGCCAAAGCTGATATTGGGCGCGGTGATGGCGGTACAGTCGTTGCTGAGCACCACGGTAACAGTAATGGGAATGACGCCGCTGCCGGTTTGCGGTGTGAGACACAGGCCAACAGCCGAAACGCTGGTACAGATGTTGTAGGTGACCGTCATATTCAGCGTTACCGTGTAGGTTCCGGCGGCCACGGTTTGCCCGGTGAGGGTGCGTAAATAGACCGGAATAGCAAAGTTGAGGCTACCCAGCAATCCCGCCAGGTTGATTAAGGTAGCGGAGTTGTAGACAAACGCAGGTCCGCCAATGGTGAGCTCACTGGCACAGGCGCTGTCGGTACATAACCGCACCGGAATGTTGTCGCTGCCGGTATCGCCGCTCCGTTTGAGGATGCCGCGCGTCCCATTGGCATTGCTGGCGCTGGTCAGCTGAAAGGTGATCTGGTTATTGCTCAGCAGCGACAGCGCGCTGCCGGACCCGCAGTTGACGTCAGCATTGGTCGAGGTGCTGCTGACCGTGGTGTTAGCCACAAAGGTGGTCACACTGCCAAAGCTGGCGCTGGAGGCGGGCAGGGCACAGGCGGCGTAACTCAGCGAGGGTAACAGCAGCAGGCAAAGCAGCAACATTAGCGTTTTCATGGGGTGATTCCGGCAGTGGCGTTATCGGGATTAGGCACGGATGCACCTCTGGGGAGCGGCGGCAACGGGCAGGTAAGCGGGCCATACGTTTTGAGTGCCTGCGGCTGACCGCCAGGCAACGTCAGGATCGTTTCGCAGGCGCGACCATCAGGGGCGATCACGCGGATGGGATTGGTGGCACCCAGTTCTTCCATCCAGACAATACCGTCCCAACCCACATAGCCCGTAGCCCGTCCCGGCCGAATCACCTGGCTGGACACGGGCAGCGGCTTATCCTGACCGTCATGCAGTATCACGCTGGCGGCGCGCAACCGCTCGACCGGGAAGTTCAGCAAAAACCCACTTTGCCGTTTAACGGCAAAGCGCTGCTCGACGTTGGGCACCGTCATATCGGCGGGCAGATCGAGCGTATCGATGTCGTATTTAGCGGGATAGTAGCTGCTGATCGACGGCACCAGCAGATAGCCCTGGCGGTCGGTGCGTCCCATCGACTGATTTTCATAGCGCACATTCACGTCAGGGTAATGGGTTTTCACCACCACAAACGCATCGTTAATGGTGTTAGCGGCAAACACCTGGCTGTCCATTAACACCACCGAGCCGGACACATCGACCCACTGGGTGAGGTTGTCGTCATCGCCGTAGAAGCCGGCAGAGGTATCGATCTTGTTATTGCGGTAACGCAGACTGCCCTGGCGATAGTCGCCACTGTTGCCGCCCTGGTTCGCCCAGGAGGCATCCCAGGCGAATCCGCCATCGCTGGGCATGGCGCGGGATAAATACGCCCGCTGGCTTTGTTGACCCTGTTGATCGCGTTCGACGCTCAGGGAAGCATTACTGTTTTCACCAAACGGAATCACCAGCGAGACTGCGCCGCTCCATTCTCCCTGCTCTCTGTCGCGGCTGGCGGAGACATACAGGCTGGCATTGCCCCACAAATTTTTACTCCAGGAGAGGTTCCACAGGCGGGTACGCTGGTTATCGCCGCTGGCAATGTCGATCCAGGCCGCGCCCAGACTGCCATAGCGATTGAGCGACACGCTGGCGGTGTACTGCGCCGTGCGCCGTGCCAGGCTGTAGCGGTTATCTGCATAGAGGGCGTTGCTCTGGCTACTCACCAACGCCAGGTTGCCAAAGCCCGCGCTGCGCACCGTATGCTGAGTGCCCAGGCTGAAACGGCTGGTGTTGTATTGATAACCCCAGCTGTACTGATTGCCCGACTCGCTGTCCAGGTGGCTCTGTGCGGCGGCTCCGTTGATCACGCCCCAACTGCCGACTTTAAACAGGGCACCTGCGCCGCCCATGGCCAAATCGCGGCTCCCTTCACCATGGGTTTCCAGTGTGAGCCAGTCTGTCAGGCCATAGCGCCACGAGCCGCTCATCGCGGCCGCACCGTAATCGGCGTTTTTGATGCCGTAATTTTGCCGAAGCGCACCGGCTGAAAAGGCGTAGTCAGACAGGCCTGGCTTGAGCAAGTTACTGGACACATAGAACGGCAGCGTCGTGACGACCTGACGACCCACCGCATCCGTTGTTGTAATCACGGCGTCACCGGCACCGTTAACGAAAGGCACGTTAGTGAGCGACCAGGGGCCAGGCTGGACATTCGCCTGAGTAGAGCGGTAGCCATTGACAAACAGATCCACCGTTGACGGCACCGCCGCCTGGCCAAAAAAGGCAGGCAAGGGATAGGTGATCAGATCCGGCCGCACGCTAAAGTCGCGGGCAATCTGGATGCCGCCGAGCCGCACGCTGCTGCTCCATGACAGCGCATCGGTAGTCAGATCCCCCACCCGCCAGCTCAGGATGGCGTTTTCATCTTCATTGCTCCACCAGGTGTCGTAGCGAATGTAGCCGTCATTCTGGTAGCGATTCTGTCCTTCCAGCTGCTGCTGTAAAACGCCATTGCTGGAGAAGTGTCCGGCGGGACCAAACACGCGCAGCTCATTAAAGGCGGCCAGACGCGTGCCTGCCACATCGGTGCGCGTGGCATAGAGATCGTAATTGAACAGCGCCCCGGTACTCACGCGTCCGGGGAAGCGCGACCCGTTCCTTTCCTCACCAATGGTCTGTTCAGGCAGCCAGCCGGGCGGCACGGTCAGCAACAGGCGCTGACGGCGATCGTCGTACTCCACGTTGACCCCGGCGAGCTGATTCACATCGACCTGCTGTTGCCCCTGAATCTTCTCCGCCGGGATCCCCGCGCGCTGTAAGTCGCCTGCCCGCACCAGGAAGTGACCGTTTTGTTGCTCCACGGGCACAATATCGCCACGTGACAGCTGATTCACCACCAACTCCAGCATATAGCGTTGGCCCGTGGCCCCGTTGTCAACGGGCGGCGGCGGGGGAAGCGATGTAAACGTTTCTGCCCACACAAACGTGGGCACCAGACAACACAGACTCGCAATGGCGAGCGCAACGGGATGCGGGGAATACGGCTTCATTGCGATTTACTGCGCCGCGGCGCTGCGCCACTGTCCGGTGTTGGTCTCTGCGCGCAGTTCACCGCTGACGGCGGATCTGAGCGGAAAGCGCTGTGTGCTGTTCGCCAGCACATAACCATAGAGGCCGTTGCCGAGCCGCTGGCCACCAATGGTGACATTGCTGAGTCGGGCATGGCCGTTACCGCGATTCGTCAGTTCCAGGTAGCGCTTACCGCCCGCATTCACCTGACGCCAGCTCAGGGCGGGTTTTGCATTGTCGCGCACCAGACCGTTGCCATAGACAAAGAGCGGCACCGAATAGCGCATCTGAAAATTGAGCCCGGCCTGATTATCGCCAACGGCACGTGGCGTGGGGATTTCATCCAGCACAACGCGATAGGCCATCTCCTGTCCTGCGGCAGGCGGGATCTGTTTAATCAGACGGACCAGTTGCTTTTGCCCCGGTTCAATGCGCACTAACGGGGGACTGGCAACAATCTGCTGCTGGGTCTGATACTGCTCCTGGTTGTTCGTTTGCTGCCAGGCAAAAATGCGCACCTGCATCAGCGTGGTAGTATTGCCTCGGTTTTCCAGCCACAGTTCACTGGCCTTATCTTCCGGATCGATGGCCGGATCGATGGGCCAAATCATTACGGAATTTGCACCCTGAGCCTGAGGCAACACCAGAAAAGCGAACAGAAAAAACAGGGCACGCAGGGATGGCATGGTAAAGCTCCTTTTTCATCACCAGGTCAGCGTGACGCTGAGGGTGTCAGAATAAACCCCGGCGCTTGTCGGACCGGGTAATTGCAGCAAGCCGTAAATAGGTAACGTAATGTTGTTCGCGTTGCTGTAACTCAATGGCACGGCTGTGTTCACCGGAATCGGCGTGGTGTGTGCAGCATTGCTGTAGAGGTAATAAGGAATCGTGTTGGTATTGTTCGCCAGCTTCAGGTTACGGGCCGTGGTGTAATTGCTGCCGCCGTTGATGGTCATACTCAGCGTCGTACCCGGCGTGCAGGCCAGGTTAATCGTGGAACTTTGAACATAGCTGGCGCTGACGCTGCTACTGGCCAGCCCCGACTGGGTGCCAAAATTGAGCGTGCCGAAGATCCCCGTATTGGTGCCGGAGATCACGCAACCTGCCACGATTGACGCTGAAACCTGGAATGTTGTGGAGCTGGTCGTAATGCTCCACCCATTCATACACACGATCAGCAGCAACCCGCCAGCGGTGAACGAAACAGGTGACCGTCTTACCGTCATCTGCATCTACGCCAACACAGGCACTTAATAGTTCACGGCAACGTTAATCGTGTCGGTATAAGTCCCGGCCGGGATCACCGGATTAAATCCGCCGCCTACCACACGTCCATAGATCGCGTAATTGGTGCCGAGGGTCGGATCGGTCGTCCCGCTGGGCGCAATATTCGTGTTGTTGGCGATGGCGGTCGTAAAGGACGCATCGCTGTAGAGGGTATAAGCGATGCCTTGAGTATTATCGGCGCCCAGCACCAGGTAGCGTGGCGCAGAAGAAACGGTACCGTAGACGGTTCCCGGTGCTGCGTTACTGCTGGTCACCTGAACGTTAAACGTTTGGCCGGTCGTACAGCGCACATAGATGCCGTTACCCGCCGCGCCGACCAGCGTAGCGTTCAACGTACCAAAGGTGGCTGCGCTGCTACCGAAGTTCAACGAACCGAAGTTGACGCCAGAGGTGGCCGACTGGCCGTTCACCAGACATCCCGTGGTTAATGTTAGCGTAGCGTTAATTGCACCCGTGGTAGTGGCAGCAAACGTCGCGGACGGCAGGGTGGTAGCAACACCGGCAGCTAACAGAAAAAGCTTGAATTTCATAACCATTCCTTACTGATTATTTAGGGTCAGTGCTTTTTCACCTGATGGTATAATGCAAAAACCTCGAAAAAATAACATTAAATCGCCAGATAACAGCAACCTGCCGTCACTCTCTCCAGCGCCCCAGAAAAAATGGGTGCTGATTTATATTAGTTTTTTTTACTATACATCAGCGCAGGCAAAGTGGCGAAACTCATCGATAAATTTTTTATTATTTTGTTACATTGCCTGCCGCAACGGCGAATCGACAGGCGATCACGGGCTGAAGACGCAGAGCCGCAGAACTGTTTTGCCTGTCTGTGGTGTCGCTGTTATGTCTCCGTCAGTTTGGTATGAGAAAGAAGCGCATGCGGGATGTGAGGCTGAAAAGCGGCAGATGCGCTATCTTTGAATAGCTGCTGTCTGCCCGTGCGGTAAAGGTCGTCAGTGCAGGCATAACGTTGTGGTCAGGCAGCAAAACGGCGGCTCATATGCCAGCTAAAAGAATTGATTGAGCCGGACGCTTGCAGGTATCGGAAAGCGCTATTAAAAAAGCCTAATTTAGTCGTTTCCCGCGCCGATAAAAGGGTAACAAGGCGAAAATTCCTTTTCATCATCTCTTTAACAGCGGCGTGTTCGGCGCTATTCGGAAATCACTATGTTAGTGGCCTCATACAACTCATTCATTGTCGTCATTTCGGTCTTAGTGGCGATGCTGGCTTCATTCACCGCGCTGGATATGGCGGGACGGGTTGCGACCTCAACCGGTAAAGTGGCCCTGGCGTGGCTCTTTGGCGGTGGCTTTGCCATGGGGATAGGGATTTGGGCCATGCACTTCATTGGCATGCTGTCCATGGACCTGAACATGATGATGAGTTACGACGCCTCGCTGACGGCGCTGTCCGCCGGCATTGCGGTGTGCGCATCCATCTTCGCCTTGTGGCTGGTTTGCCAGGGCAACCTGCCGCTGTTCCGCTTGCTGGGCGGCGCGATTGTCCTGGGCTGCGGCATTGTCGCGATGCACTACACCGGCATGGCCGCGCTGATGCTTTCACCGGGTATTCGCTGGAAGTGGGGCTGGGTCGCGGCTTCAGTCATTGTTGCCCTTGTGGCCTCGGTGGCCGCACTGTGGCTGGCTTTTAAACTGCGCGAAGGCCCACAGGGGCGAATTGCCGCCTTGCGGCTGTGTGCCTCTATCGTAATGGGGGCCGCGATTGCCGGCATGCATTATACCGGCATGATGGCGGCGGAATTCCCGATGGGTAGCCATACGATGTCATCCGGCGTCAACAGCAACTGGCTGGCGATTGTCGTCACGGTAGTAACCCTCGCCATACTGGGGATTACGCTGCTGGTTTCCATGCTGGATGCCCGTATGCAGGCGCGCACCTCGATCCTGGCCAGCTCGCTGGCTGAAGCCAACCGTGAGCTGGCACAACTGGCGCTGCACGACAACCTGACCCGGTTGCCAAACCGTATTCTGCTCGAAGATCGCCTTGAGCAGGCCATCAATAAAGCGAATCGTGAAAGCACGCAGTTTGCGCTGATGTTTATGGACCTTGATGGCTTCAAGGCCGTAAACGATGCCTTTGGTCACCACATCGGTGACAGCCTGTTGATCAGCGTCACCAAAAGAATGAGTGACCAGATGAAAGGCTACTACACGCTGGCACGTCTGGGCGGCGACGAGTTTGTACTGCTGATTGAAATTACCGAGCCGAATGATGCGGCGGCGGTCGCCGATCAGCTGGTTAAGGCCGTTGACCGCCCGTTCCCCATTTCGCGTTACGATCTGGTGGTGTCACTGAGCATTGGCATTGTTGTCTATCCCGGTGATGGCGAGGATGAGCGCGAGCTGATGTTTAATGCCGATGCCGCGATGTACCACACCAAAAACAATGGCCGAAACGGTTACACCTTTTTCCAGCCTTCTATGAATCTGCTGGCACAGAGCCAGTTACAGTTGAACAACGACCTCTGGCATGCGCTGGACAATGATGAACTGCGCCTGTTTTATCAACCCAAGTACTGCGCACCGCACGGCCCGATTCTGGGCTTCGAAGCGTTGCTGCGCTGGCAGCATCCCCAGCATGGCCTGCTGTCGCCGGATCGCTTTCTGCCGATAGCGGAAAAAACTGGCATGATTGTGAATATTGGGGGATGGGTCATTAACGAAGCCTGTCGCCAGCTGCATCAGTGGCACCTGCAGGGCCATCAGACGTGGTCAGTCGCGGTCAACCTGTCGGCGCTGCAGTTTGAGCAAAGCAATCTGATCGACACCGTTAAGCTGGCACTGGCGACACACCAGATTCCGGCGGAGCTGTTGACGCTGGAGGTGACCGAAACCACCGCCATGCGCAATCCCGATGAAAGCGTGCGGATTCTGACCGAACTGACGCAGTTGGGCGTGAAAGCCTCGATTGATGATTTTGGTACCGGCTATTCCAGCCTGTTGTACCTTAAACGCCTGCCTGCAAGTGAGCTGAAAATTGACCGCGCCTTCGTCAACGAACTGGAGCATCATTCTGAAGATGCCACCATTGTGTCGGCCATTGTGGCGCTGGCGCAGTCATTGCAGTTAAAGGTCGTGGCAGAGGGCGTGGAAACGTCGGAACAGCAAGCGTTTCTGACCCAGCTTGGCTGTAATACGCTGCAGGGCTATTTGCTTGGCAAACCGCTGCCACCCGATCGGATCGATGAGCTGAAGGAGTTTGTCGGCCCGCACGCTACTGAGCCTGCCGCACTGGAAGTGTAAGGCCCGCCAGGGATTTTTGTTAGCGCTGATCAACATGATAAAGTGACGCCTCTGCATCAGGAGCGACAGGCCGTGGCGAAATATCAGCGATTAATGGATGACATTCAGCAGCAAATAGAAGCCGGTATCTGGCCGCCGGGTACCCGGCTCCCGTCGCTGCGCCAGCAGGTCGCGCGTCAGGGGCTGAGCCTGATGACGGTGCTGCACGCCTACGAACTGCTGGAAAGTCAGGGCTGGATCGTTTCGCGTCCGCAGTCAGGCTATTACGTCGCGCCCCGTGCCCTTGCCGCCGCGCCGCTCAGCGTTGCCATCAGCGAACGGGTCGATATTAATGACTTCGTGTTCGATGTGTTACAGGCCTCGCGCGATCCCGCCATTGTGCCGTTTGGCTCAGCTTTTCCCGATCCGGCGCTGTTCCCGCAACGTCCGCTGATGCGTTCGCTGGCAAATGTCTCGCATCAGCTCACGCCCACGGATGCGCTGCATAACCTGCCGCCGGGCAACGCGACATTGCGCCAGCTCCTGGCTCAGCGCTATGCCCGCCAGGGCATCACCTTGTCGCCCGACGAAATCGTGATAACCAGCGGCGCACTGGAAGCCCTGAACCTCAGCCTGCAATCGCTCACCGAACCGGGTGACTATGTGGTGATCGAACAGCCCAGTTTTTATGGTGCCCTGCAGGCCATTGAGCGCCTAAAGCTCAAGGCGCTGGCGATCCCGAGCGATACCCAGCACGGCATCGACCTGCAACAGCTTGAAGACGCGCTTCAGCGCTGGCCGGTTAAAGCCTGTTGGTTAATGACCACGCTGCAAAATCCCCTCGGCGTGACCTTAACGCCGGCGCGTAAAGCGCAACTGGTTGCCCTGCTGGAACGCTATCAGGTGCCATTGATTGAAGATGATGTCTACGCAGAGCTATGGGACGACAACAGCACACCGCCGTTGCCCGCTAAAGCCTGGGACAGCCAGGGGAATGTGCTGCACTGCGGTTCCTTTTCGAAATCGCTGGTGGCGGGGTTCCGTGTCGGTTGGGTCGCGGCCGGGCGGCATGCGCAGCGAATTCAGCGCCTGCAACTGATGAGCACACTCTCGACCAGCGCGCCGATGCAGTTGGCGTTAGCCGATTTCCTGGCGACCCGACGTTACGATAATCACCTGAAACGGCTGCGGCAAAGTCTGGCTAAGCGTCAGCAACTGGCGCGCCAGGCCCTGATAAAGGTGCTGCCTGCGCAGTCAACGGTCAGTGACGCGGCGGGGGGCTATTTTTTATGGGTGACGTTGCCAGACAGTATTAATACCACACAGCTTTATCAGCGTGCGCTGGCAGAAGGGATCAGTATTGCACCGGGACAGATGTTTGCCGCAGGCGAACAGTTCAGTCACTGTTTTCGGCTTAACACCGCCTGGCCGTGGGATACGCGGGCCGAGGCGGCGGTGGTCACGCTGGGCAGGTTAATGGCAGAGATGGCGCAGGATTAAACCTGAGCGGCCTGACGATGTCCCCAGGTCAGGTAATACACATCGTAAAAGTCCACTTCACCTTTCTGCTTCAGCAAACGGGTAATGCCGCTTTTTACACGCTCTGGCGCATCCGGCAGTGACAGGATGCGGGAGACCGCCTGTTCAGGGACGGGCTCCACGTAATACCATTCGCCGTTGTAGCAAACCCGCAGATCCAGAGCATCAATATCCTCAAAACGGTATTTAGGATTGATGTCCAGCAACATCAGAAAGCTCATCACCAGCACAAATGCCGTCGCAAACCAGAACGCGGGCCAGCCCAGCATATCCGTAGAAAAAATCAGCGCGACGCACAGGCCATAGCACAGGTACATCACTGCCCACAGTCCGGGATGGGTTTTTAAAAACGAGAAGCTGAAACGCGGCAAATTATCGCGGCGTCCTTCACGGTTTAGCGTATTAATTTCGTCGATTAAGATCTGTTTAATGGCGTCCATCGTTCCCCTCACTTTCAACTGATAGCGATTAGAACAGATAACAGTCAACTTGTTCAGACACAGATTACGCCCGTTTTTCTATAACAGTTGCGCCAATGCCTCCTTGCGCGCCGCAATCCGGCGTAGGGCGTGCGGAGCCAACTGACTAAAATAGTCGACAGCCGGTCCCATCAGCGCTTCGTCAGGATTAAAGGCCGGATGATGAAGCCCCGATTCACTGGCACTGCCAATGCTGACAAATGCCCCCGGCACCTGCTGCAGGTAAAAGGCAAAATCCTCACCTCCCATCAGCGGTACTTCAGCCCGTTCGGCGCGATAACCGCTCTGGGCAGCCTGTTGCAGGGCAAAGTCGGCCCATTCCGGGGTATTCAGCAGCGCAGGCGGTCCCGTTATCCACGCCAGTTCAGCGTGCGCGCCAAAGCCCGACGCGATGCCCTGAATCAGCGCGGTCATGCGTTCAGGCATGTGCTCACGTATGGTCGCATTGTGCGTACGTACCGTACCTTCCAGTTCCACCTGCTCTGGTAGCACATTCCAGGTATTGCCGGCGGTAAAGCGGGTGACGCTTAACACCACCGTGTCCAGCGCGCTAAAGACGCGAGCCGGTAGCGTTTGCAGTGCCGAAACGATATGACTGGCGATCACGATGGAATCAATGCCTTCCTGCGGTCGGGCGGCATGCGCACCTTTACCCAGCACCCGAATGGTAAAGCGGTCAACATTGGCGTAAAACGCGCCGGGGCGGGTGCGCAGCGTACCCAGCGGCAAATCCGGCGCGTTATGCAGACCAAAAATAGCCTGTACGCCCGTCAGTGCACCGGCATCAATCAGCTGTCTGGCACCGTCGAACGTTTCTTCTGCGGGTTGAAAAAGAATTCGTACCCGGCCAGGCAGGGCGGCTTCCTGCTGTTTCAGCTGATGCGCAACGCCAAGCATGACTGACGTATGAATATCATGTCCGCAGGCGTGCATGACGCCGGGCCGCTGAGATTTCCAGGGCACGTTCACCGCCTCGTCAATGGGAAGGGCGTCAATGTCGGCGCGAAAAGCAATCAGCGGCTCGCCCTGACCAATCTCCACCACCACACCTGTCGTTAACGGCAGGGGCAACAGACGAATATCCGCCTGCTGTAACCAACGGGTAAGACGTTCCGTGGTCGCAAACTCCTGATGAGAGAGCTCGGGATGCTGATGCAGTTCACGCCGCCACTGCACCAGTTTTTCCGTTAAAGAAGTCATGATTCTCCTGATAACACAGACTGAGACCCGGTCAGCAAAAGGGGCCGCGTTGTCTTTAAATATGATTGGGCTGCCAGCGATAATCCGGTAATACCGTGAGGGCACTGTCGTTCCGCGATAATGGCGTTTGGATAAAGGCTTGCTGCACGTTGTTCTTTTCACGCGTCTCAGGCGCAGGAATATTATTCAGGCATGAACCGCTGTCAGAATACGTCTGATTAGATGCGCGGTCTGGCGTGGCAGGCGGGATAGCCGACAGTCTTTTTTTTGAAAAACCACCCGGTTTCAGAACGTTTTTCCGTATCAGGCCAATGATGTTATTCATCCTTATCTTCCTCTTGAAACGCGGTGTTTTTACAATGGTTTCATCATGAAACGTTCTGTCTTTCAGATAAAATAAGGAATAGCGCAAAGCTTAGTGAAAATACGCAAATGCCTGAGATATGTTGCCGGGTTTATTTCCACAGGTCGTCTAAACAGGGAGGCGGAAATAACGTTACTCTCTGCTTTTTTTATTCTTTTAAATTCTATTGCCGTTTTTTAACTTCATATTCTCATAATTGTTGTTTTACGAAATATAACGTTCTCGCCACACTAGCTTTCAAAGGAAATAAGCGAGGGCAGGTGAATGGCATATCAGTTAAGTCTGTTAGATAAAGCGCCCGTGGCGGAAGGGGAATCGCCCGCCGCGGCCCTGCAACGTACGCTGCGGCTGGCGCAACAGGCCGAGAAATGGGGCTATCACCGCTTCTGGCTGGCTGAGCATCACAACATTGAACAGCTGGCGAGTCCGTCACCCGAAGTGTTAATCGCCTGGATTGCGGCACAAACGACGCGCATCCGGCTGGGATCGGGTGGCGTGATGCTGCAGCACTACAGCCCTTACAAAGTGGCAGAAAATTTCAATCTACTGGCCTCGCTGGCCCCCGGACGTGTCGATCTGGGTATTGGCAAAGCACCGGGCGGCCTGCCGCTTTCCACCCGGGCGCTGCAGCGCGGTGTGCATCAGGATGAAAAAGGCAGCTTTGCGGAACAACTGCGCCAGTTAGCACACTGGCTGGCGCCCGGCGCGGCGCAAGAGGATAAGGACGAAACGTTACGCGCCACGCCGATACCGGCGCGCCCGGCGCAGCGTTTTTTGTTGGGTGGCAGTGAACAGAGCGCACAGTTGGCGGCAGAGCTGGGCTGGCAGTTTGTCTTTGCCGCTCACATCAATGGCGATCGCCCGTTACTTGAGCGTGCACTGAAGACCTATTCACATCTGACCCGCGGCAAGCGGGCACTGGTGGCGGTACAGGTTGTGGTGGCGGATTCTCCCGCCCAGGCCGATCTGCTGGTCGCGGGGCTCAAACAGTTCCATGTCCAGGTTAAAGACGGGCCGGGCGTCAATGTTGCCAGTCTGGAACAGGCTGAACGTTATGTCCGTCAGGGTGGATTCACGGACTACCTGATTGAGCCGCGCACGCCCTCGCTGCTGAAAGGAACGGCCTCACAGGTTCACGCGCAGCTTGACGCGCTGCATCAGAACTTCAGTATTGATGAATTCGTTATCGACACGCCGGTTGCCGATGCGCGCGCCCGATACCGGTCTCTGGAATTACTGGCAACCCATCAATGGGTCGCTGCCTGAATCGCCGAGGTCATGATGAGTCTGAACGAAGCACAGCTAATTGAATGGCGACGTGAACTGCATACCTGGCCCGAACTTTCCGGTCAGGAATTTGCCACCACCGCGCGCCTTCGCCAGTGGCTCCAGGCCGCCGGGGTTCGCTTACTGGATTACCCACTGGCAACCGGCGTGGTGGCGGAAATCGGCCAGGGTGAAAATGTGATCGCACTGCGTGCCGATATTGACGCGTTGCCAATCCATGAAGCCAGCGGCGTCAGTTTTCATTCCCGTCAGCCCGGCGTCATGCATGCCTGCGGTCACGATCTCCATACTGCCGTCATGCTGGGCGCTGCACTTGAGCTGCAGACAAGGGCGCATCAACTACCAGGACGGGTACGTATTTTATTTCAGCCCGCCGAAGAGATCGCACGCGGTGCCAGACAGTTTATTGAGGCCGGCGTGCTGGAGGGCGTTCAGGCAATTTTTGGCATGCATAACGAGCCGGGCCTGCCGAGCGGCACCTTTGCCACGCGCAGCGGTGCGTTTTATGCCAATGCAGACAAGTTCGTCATTCAGGTTACCGGCAAAGGCGCGCACGCGGCGCATCCTGAGCAGGGCGTGGATGCCATTGTGGTGGCCAGCCAGATTATTCAGTCTCTTCAGACGCTGACCAGTCGCAGCTTCAATACACTCGACAGCCTGGTGCTCAGCGTGACCCGTATTGATGGCGGCAAAACCTGGAATGTATTGCCGGGTTCTGTGGAATTTGGCGGCACTGCCCGCACCCACGACCTGCAACGCCGTGCCGAACTGGAAGACCGTGTGCGCACGCTGGTGGAGCACATCGCCCGGGCCAGCGGCGCGCAGGCCAGTCTGAGCTGGCACGCCGGACCGCCTGTGCTGATCAATGATGCGCAGTGGGCGCAGTTTACCAGCGAAGTAGCGCACGATGTCGGCTATCGGGTACAGACGGCTGACCTGCATCTGGGGGGAGAAGACTTTGCCTTCTACCTGCAGCAGGTGCCCGGTGCCTTTGTCAGCATCGGCAGCGGCAGCGACTTTGGTCTGCACCATGCCGGTTTTACACCCGATGAAGCGTCGATCGCGCCCGCTGCCCACTACTTTGCTCAACTCGCGCAGCAGGCCCTGCGCCATCTTCATGACCGATGTCGTGAACCCGCCCTGAATTAAGTTCCACTTCCTGACGACCTGTGCGGCTTGTCGCGGACAACCGCCTGGCATTGTGACGCAGAAAAAAGAGAGTAATCATGACCACAAGACAGCTTAGACTGGGTACCCTGTTGCACGGTGCCTCGGGTAACATGTCCGCCTGGCGCCACCCGGCCGCTCAGGCGGATGCCAGCATCAGCTTCGACTATGCCAAAAAAATCGCGCGTAAAGCCGAGCAGGGCAAACTGGACTTTCTGTTTGTCGCCGATGGTCTGTTTATCAATGAAAAATCGATTCCTCACTTCCTGAACCGTTTTGAACCTTTAACGCTGCTCTCGGCGCTGGCCGGCGTTACGGAACATTTAGGGCTGGTGGGCACGGTCTCCACTTCCTATAGCGAACCTTTTACCGTGGCGCGCCAGTTCGCCAGCCTGGATCATCTGAGCGGTGGCCGCGCGGGCTGGAACGTCGTCACTTCGCCACTCGAAGGGTCGGCAAAAAACTTTTCCCGCCAGCAGCACCCGGAACACGCTTTGCGTTACCGCATTGCCGACGAATACCTTCAGGTAGTGAAAGGGCTGTGGGATTCATGGGAAGAGGATGCCTTCGTTCGCAACAAAGAGAGTGGCCAGTTCTTCGATCCCGCCAAACTACACACACTGCATCATCACGGCGATTTCTTTCAGGTACAGGGGCCGCTCAATATTTCACGCACGCCGCAGGGACGGCCTGTCATTTTCCAGGCCGGCGCGTCTGACGACGGTAAAAAGCTGGCGGCGCGACATGCCGATGCCATCTTTACGCACCAGCCGACGCGGGAAGAAGCCCAGGCCTTTTACCGGGATGTGAAGCAGCAGCTGGTGAAAAACGGACGGCAACCGGACGATTTGCATATCTTTCAGGGCGTCAGCGTCATTGTGGGTCGCGATGCAGAGGATGTGGAGCAGCAGTATCAAACTACCGCTGCGCTGGTCTCGATTGATGATGCGCTGAATTATCTCGGCCGCTTCTTCGATCACCATGACTTCTCCCAGTATCCGCTCGATGCGCCGTTCCCCGACGTTGGCGACATTGGCCAGAACAGTTTCCGCAGCACCACCGACGAAATTAAACGCAAAGCCCGTGAACAGGGACATTCACTGCGCCAGGCGGCACTGGAAGCCGCCACGCCACGGCCGCTGTTTCATGGCACGCCAGCGCAGGTTGCCGACGGCCTGCAGGCATGGTTTGAGAGCGGGGCTGCAGACGGTTTCATCATCAATGGCGGTACGCCGGATACGTTTGAGCGCTTTGTTGATGAAGTGGTGCCTGTTTTGCAGGCGCGTGGCCTGACAAGACGTGAGTATCCGGGGCGCACACTGCGTGGCAGCTTCGCCTTGCCCAAGCCGGTCAATCAGTTCACTTTGCAATAAGGACCTTTGCTATGCAGAAAAAAATGCTGATGGCGCTGATGCTGCTGACGGCCAGCGCTACCAGCCAGGCGGAAAGCACCAGCGTCGCGGTAAATGGGCAGCGCGTCAGTCTTGAAGCCAATAAAACGCCTGTCCATACCGTAAAGAATGCGCAGGCCATCGCACAGTTGCCCGCCGGTTACCACTTTGCTGTGCCGGGTTCGTTCACGGTGGCGGTGGCGGCCCTGAACTCGCCGCCGCTCACCGTTTTCTCGGACGACAATACCACGTTGTTGGGGAGCGAAGTCGATATCGCGCGACTGGTCGCAGACAGCCTGGGGTTAAAGCTCAACGTGGTGCCCACCTCGTGGGAGGACTGGCCGCTGGGCGTGGCGTCCGGAAAATATGATGCCGCCATTACCAACATCACCGTGACGAAGGCGCGCAAAGCGAAATTCGATTTTGCTACCTACCGCAAAGATTCGCTGGGGTTCTACGTAAAAACCAGCAGCCCGATTAAATCACTCACTCAAGCCGACGATATCGCCGGGCTGCGCATCATTGTCGGTTCCGGGACCAATCAGGAGGCCATTTTACTGGCCTGGGACAAACAAAATCAGGCCAAAGGGCTTAAACCGTTTACACCCATTTATACCAAAGACGATGCGGCACAGACGCTGGCGCTGCAGGCCGGACGTGCAGATGCCTATTTTGGCCCTAACGTGATTGGCGCCTGGAAAGCCGCGCTCAACGGTAAGACTCGTCTGGTCGGCAGTGTGGATGGCGGCTGGCCCAAGGCGGCGCATATCGCCGTGACGGTGAAGAAAGGCAGCGGCTTAGCGCAACCTGTCAGTACGGCGCTGAACGGCGTCATTCAAAATGGCGCTTACCAGAAGGTACTGGATCGCTGGGGCGAAGGCGTTGAACGCATCGACCATTCCGAAATTAATCCACCCGGTCTGGGTGACTGAGGCGCACACGATGAGTCAACAGCAATTCCGTGAACTGTCACCTGATGCACCAGAGTTAGAGCCCATTCTCACCGGCTTATTTGGTGAATATGCGGCCCGCTATGGCGATTACTTCAGCCGCCACAAGGAGCAGGAAAAAACCGAATGGTATCTGCCGCCGCACGGCTTATTCATCGTGCTGGAGCGCGACAAGGAGATTATCGCGATGGGGGCGTACAAACCTTACGACGCGCAGACGGCAGAGCTGAAGCGAATCTGGACGCGTGGCGATCTCCGGCGACAGGGGTTAGCCCTGGTGGTGCTGAAAGAGCTGGAGCGACGGGCCCTGCGCGCCGGTTATCAACGGCTGTTTCTGACTACCGGTTTCCGGCAGCCCGAGGCCGTTCGCTTATATACCGGCCACGGCTATGAGCCGCAGTTCGATCTGAGTGGCGATCTGGAGCGTTACGGGCAGCCACCGCACGATGGCCGCTTACGGTTTATCAAAGTGATTGGCGTGCACAGCGTTGTGCAGGCAAGTTAAGGAGTCAGTATGAACTCTCATCAACATTTACATGTCGTGCCTGCCCGTTATCCTGCCCGCACGCTGGGCGCGGTGGTCGCGCTGTTTATCCTGGCAGGCGTGGTGCAGTCGGTCGCGTTTAATCCACGCTGGGAATGGGGCGTGTTTGCCCGCTGGTTCTTTGATCCCGTCATTCTGCATGGTCTGGGGCAAACGCTGCTGCTAACGCTGTTGGGCACGGTATTCAGCCTGCTTTTAGGCGGGCTACTGGCGCTGGCGCGGCTGTCGTCGTCCTGGCTGCTAAGCAGCCTGGCGTGGGGATACATCTGGCTGTTTCGATCGCTGCCGCTTATCGTGGTGCTGATCATTCTCTATAACTTCTCTTATCTCTACGACACGCTGTCCATTGGCGTGCCTTTTACCACGCTGTCCTGGGGCCATTTTCAGACGATTAACGTGCTGGGGCAGTTTCCGGCGGCCGTCATTGGCCTGACCCTGGTCCAGGCGGCCTACAGTGCAGAGATCATCCGGGGTGGTTTTCTGGGCGTTGATCACGGTCAGGTGGAAGCGGCTTCCGCACTCGGGCTGTCTGCCACGCGGCGCACCTTCCGCATTATTCTGCCCCAGGCCCTACGCGCCATTATTCCCACGGCCTTTAACGAAATTATCAGCCTCGCGAAGGGCACGGCAATGGTCTATGTGCTGGCGATGCCGGAACTGTTTTACACCATTCAGATGATCTACAACCGCAACCAGGAGGTGATCCCCTTACTCATGGTCGGTGCGGCCTGGTATCTGATTATCACCACCGTTCTGTCACTGATTCAGCACAGCGTCGAACGCTGGCTGGCGCGTAGCGTCAGCCGTGAACCCCAACCGTCGCGCTGGCGACAATGGCGCAGCCGCGTCACACCGCTCAATCCTGTTGAGGAGATCAGTCATGTCCGAAGCCATTGATTACCGCGTAGCGCATCGTACCGGGGCCATCAGCATTACCGGGGTCAGCAAACATTTCGGCAAGCTCAAGGCGCTGGACGACGTCTCGCTGGAACTTGAACCCGGTTCTGTGACGGTGATTCTGGGGCCATCCGGTTCAGGAAAGTCGACCCTGCTGCGCACCATCAACCATCTGGAACGCGTGGACGAAGGCTTTATTCAGATCGACGGTGAGTACATCGGTTATCAGCGTCGGGGAAATACACTCTATGAACTGAAGGCGCGAGCGATACTGCGCCAGCGCGTCAACGTTGGCTATGTTTTTCAGAACTTCAATTTGTTTCCTCATCTCACGGTGCTGGAAAATTTAATCGAAGCGCCGATAGCGCACCGGCAGCTCTCAAAACGTGAGGCGATCATCCGGGCTGGCGAGCTACTGGAGACGGTCGGCCTGCGCCATAAAGCGGATGCCTGGCCGCGTCATCTGTCGGGCGGTCAGCAACAACGCATTGCGATTGCCCGGGCCCTGATGCTGCAACCCCGTGTCATGTTGTTTGATGAGCCGACTTCCGCGCTGGATCCTGAACTGGTAGGCGAGGTGCTGGATGTGATTAAAAAACTGGCCCGCTCCGGCACCACCCTGGTTATCGTGACGCACGAGGTTGGCTTTGCCCGTGAAGTTGCCGACAACGTGGTGTTTATGGTGGACGGGAAAATTGTCGAGCAGGGCAGCAGTGCCCAGGTGCTAAACCATCCACGTCATGAACGCACCCGCCGCTTTCTGGCACGCGTATTATAAGGAGCCGATATGAAATACGCGTCTCTCACGCTGTTAGCGGTGTTGGTGAGCGGTACGGTATGCGCCGAAGAAAGACGGGATGCCGCCCAGAATGAACAGCCCATTCATGCGCCCGTGAACCCGGAAGCGGTGAGAAAAATCCCGGCGAATTTTCCGTTTGTGGAGCCGGGCACCTTGACCGTCGCCACCTCGGCTATCCACTCACCGCCGCTGGCGCTGCTGGCGTCGGATAACGTGACGCGCATTGGCAGCGATCCGGACATTGCCCGCCTGCTGGCAGACAGCCTGGGACTCAAACTGAAACTGGTGCCGGCCTCCTGGGAGGACTGGCCCCTGGGCATTCGCGCAGGCCGCTATGACGTAGCCATGTTTAACATCGCAGTAACCGAAGAGCGAAAGCAGAAATTTGATTTCGCGACCTATCGTGCCGATAACCATGCCTTTTCGGTCAAAGCTGACAGTCCCCTCCGCGCGATCACCTCACCGGCGGACGTGGCAGGCAAACGTATCATCGTGGCCTCGGGGACCAATCAGGAACGCATACTGCTGAACTGGGACGCACAGAATCGGGCGAAGGGCTTACCGCCGGTTACGCCGATTTATCTGACCGATGATGCTTCAGCCACGCTGTATCTGCTATCTGGGCGGGCCGATGTGATGTTTGGTCCACATTCTGTGGCGGCCTGGAAAGTCGCCTCACGGGGCCAGACGAAACTGGTGGGCCAGGGGCCGTTTCGCGCCTGGGTTGCCGTCACCACAAAAAAGGGTAATGGCCTGGCGGCGGCGCTGCAAACTGCACTCAATGGCACGATTGCAGGCGGACAATATCAGCAGGTTTTGCAACGCTGGGGTGAGCAGGATGAGGCGATCACCCATTCCACGATTAACCCACCCGGTATTGTGTACTGATTCAGGGCCTGCAGGCGGATTTTCCCTCACAGGCCCTGACAGTCCAGCGCCAGCACGGGCGAATAATCCCGTCTCATCTGACAGAAGAAGGCTGCGCGGTCAGACTGTTTTCGCTCATCCCTTCCTGATATAAACAGGCTGCATGGCCGGTTGCCCTGGCAGGTTTTCCCGGCCTGCTCAGCGACGGGCGCATTGTGTTGCGCGTTTTACAGATTAATCCTACCACGATACAAAGCCTTACCGACTTAAGGTGGAATTGTTAACAATTAATTTGGCTTTGGTTAGCGAGTTTGGATGATTGTGTAAATTGTGATGCATGGCGCACATTACATCACCTGCGACCTTTGTCACACTATAGAAAAAAGGAGACATTGTATGACTGCCCAAACTTCCAGTCTGATGTTGCTGATGTCTTTCGCCGCAGGGACATTTTCAGCCGGTGCATCGAATAACCCGCAACATTTGATGTTCGCCAGCCCGTCTGCTGGCGTGCCCAATAATCCGTTGCCGCTCATCATCTGGCCGCGCGTTGTGCCTGAAGAGGAAGAGGACATCGCGCGCTGGTTTGAGACGACGTTTGAAAAAAATGGCTGGCCTTCGGACTGGCGCGATCAGATCTTCCCCTACATGCACTATCATCCCAACACGCATGAGCTGCTGGGTGTGGCGGAAGGCTGGGCTGAAGTGCTGTTTGGTGGGGACAGCGGCCGTATGATTACCCTGCGGGCGGGCGATGCCGTCCTGATTCCTGCGGGCGTTGGGCACCGTCAGGTGTCGGCCAGCGAAGACTTCGTGGCCGTGGGCGCGTATCCCGAGGGCCTGAAGCCCGAGATTCTGCGCGACGAAATCGGCCTGCTCAAACTGTCGCAGGAAAAAGTGAAAAAAGTGCCCCTGCCAACACGCGATCCCTTCACAGGCAAAGCCGGGGCGATGACGGAGATCTGGAATCCCGTTGCCACCATCATGCACCAGCAGTAAGGCAGGGACCCGCTGCACGGTTGCGCTGCCGTTTTTTACGCCGCGCAACCGCCCCTTGTTTCTCCCGGCAAGGGCAAGTGACTGCCACGTCATAGCCGACTTTTCCCCCTTTACGCCGCGTTTCGCTCTGGCGAAATTGTCTTTATTAACCTGCTGTTTTTAGTAAATAAAATCCGTGTTTCCATGCGTTCTCAGCAGACTGTGCTGACAATTTTGCCCTTCGATTTGTCCCGATTCATAAAAGTGCAAACATCGCGACTTACTTTCGCTGTATCTCTGGGACAGGCACGAAAGGTTAACTATGTTTTCAGTCGATCAGGTTATTGAGAGTTTCTGGCCTAACCAGCGTCCTGCCAACTGGCAGAAACGGATGCTGAAGTGGGTGTTGCGTGAAGATGAATTCCAGCGCTTTGCCGCGCGCTATCCGCACCTGAAAGGGCTGGATATGGTGGAGCAGGTACTGGAACACCTTGATGTACGCTGCGAACTCAGCGAGCGCGATCTGGAACAAATTCCGCCGCGCGGCCCGGTCGTGGTGGTGGCGAACCATCCGCTGGGCACGATTGATGGCATGGCACTCCTGCATGCGATCTCTCAGGTGCGCCGTGATGTCAAAATCGTGGCAAACCGGTTGATTATGTTACTGGAGCCGCTCAACAGTCTGATGTTGCCTGTCGACAACATCGGTAACCGTACCAGCCGCCAGCAGCTGCAACACATGCAGCAGCACCTCAATAATCAGGGCGTACTGATTATTTTCCCTGCTGGGGAAGTTTCCCGTCTCACCAGCGCGGGCGTTCGCGACCGTGAATGGCATCACAGCTTCCTGCGCCTTGCCGCGAAAGCCCGCGCACCGCTGGTACCGGTGCACGTTGAAGGGCGTAACAGCTCCCTGTTTTACACCACCGCCAAAGTCGCCCCACCGGTGGCGATGCTGATGCTGGTGCGTGAAATGTTTAAACAGCGCGGCATGCGCATCAAACTGCGCATTGGGGCACAGATTCCGTTCGCGCACTGGCACGACGGTCATACGCCAGGCAAAGAGCTGGCCAAACGTGTGCGTAAACATGTCTATCGCCTGGGGCAGGGGAAAAAGGGGCTGTTCCAGACCGAATCCGCTATCGCCCTGGCGGAAGACCGCGCTGAACTGAAGAAAGCGCTACTGCAAAGCGAGCTGCTGGGAACGACCACCGACGGTAAGCAGATCTATCTGTGGCGACGCAACGGCGCAACCTGGGTGCCAATCCTGCGCGAGCTGGGCCGGTTGCGTGAAATTGCGTTTCGCGCCGTGGGCGAGGGCAGCGGACGTCGTCGTGACCTGGACAGCTACGATGATGACTATTATCACCTGATTCTGTGGGATGACGCCGAACTGGAAATCGTCGGTGCCTACCGGTTTATTCCGGGTGGCGAACAACTGGAACGGCGCGGAATGGAAGGTCTCTACAGCCACAGCCTGTTCCATTACGATGAACGGATGATCCCGATCCTGCGCCAGGGCATCGAGCTGGGCCGTAGCTTTATTCAGCCAGCCTATTGGGGCAAACGTGGACTGGATTACCTCTGGCTCGGCATTGGTGCCTATGTCGCCAAATATCCCGAAGTACGCTATCTGTTCGGGCCGGTCTCGATTTCAGGCACCATGCCGCTGGCGGCGCGTGATTTGCTGGTGGCGTTCTACCGCATCTACTTCCCCACAGATTTTCCGCTGGCCACCTCACGCTGCCCGTATCCGGCCTCGCTGCCTGACGTGCTGGCACAGTTCAGCGGTAATGATTACAAAGAGGATCTGCAGCGGCTGAAACAACTGCTCAGTAACCTTGGCGCCGCGATTCCGACCCTGTACAAACAGTACTGCGAAGTGTACGAGCCGGGCGGCGTGCAGTTTATTGATTTCGGAAGCGATCCCGATTTTAACAACTGTATTGATGGGCTGGTGCTGGCGGATCTCACCAAAATCAAGCCGTCGCGCTATGAACGTTACGTGGCGGTGCATCTGCCGAAGTAGCGGGATGTCACGGTGCTGTCATCAACGTGTCGTAACGTTTAACGCAGGACGTTTATGGCAAAGGCACAGTAGATATGGCCGCACTCTCTCTCACCGGGCTGCATAAGGCCTTCGCGGCGCAGCCGGTTATCCATGACGTAACGCTGAAGATCCAGCAGGGCGAATTTGTCGCCGTGCTGGGTCCGTCCGGCTGCGGCAAGACAACCTTGCTACGCCTGATCGCCGGATTCGAAACGCTGGATCGCGGCGAGATTCGGGTGGACGACACCGTGTTTGCTGCTCCGGATTTTCACCTGCCTCCGGAACGTCGCGATCTTGGCGTGGTGTTTCAAAACTACGCGCTGTGGCCGCACATGACGGTGGCCGAAAACGTGGGCTACAGCCTGAAAGTCACCGGCGTAAACCGAACTGAACGGGCGGATCGCATCCGGCAGGCCTTGACGCTGGTCGATCTGCTGGCGTTTGCCGATCGGCACCCGGCCGATCTCTCCGGGGGCCAGCGTCAGCGCGTGGCGCTGGCGCGTTGTCTGGTGGCCAGGCCACGGCTGGTGCTGCTTGATGAACCTCTGGCTAACCTTGACGTACATCTGCGCGCGGCGATGGAAGACGAATTTCGCCGTTTTCATCGTCACAGCGGCGCGACGCTGATTTACATCACCCACGATCAGCGTGAGGCCATGGCACTGGCCGATCGTATTGTGGTGATGGAGGGGGGTCAGGTGATGCAGTTTGCCTCGCCACAAACCTTGTGGCGCGAACCGGCCAACGAGATGGTTGCCACCTTTATCGATGAAGGACGTGTGCTACCGGTACAGGATATTGAACCCCTGGGACAGGGCGTGGCATCGGTCATGCTCTGCGGTACGCGACTACGGCTGCGTTGTGCCGCGCAGCAGACAGCCTTACCTTATGGCAAAGCCAGTTTCCATCGCGCCAGTTTCCGCCTGGCCCAGGGCGAAACCGGGCATTTTGCCGCGCAGATCATACGTCTGGTCTACCGTGGCGGTCATTACGACGTCCATCTGTCCCCCTCGGCAGCGCCTGATGTGTCTTTCACCCTGGCCCTCGACGACGTTTCTGCGCTTACGGTTGACGATACCGTCGGCATTATCGTGACTGACGGCTGGATTCTCCCCGCATAAAGGACTTCAGACAGTATGAAAAAGGCTATTTTCACTTCGGTGACCTCGCTGCTGTTTACCGTATTGCTGGCAGGCTCAGCGCTGGCGCAGGCGGCAGACCAGCCCACCGGTAAACTGGTGGTGTACACCTCACAGGCACCGGAAATTGCACAGCAAACGATGGATGCGTTCAAAGCGGCCTATCCCGATATTCAGGTGGAGTGGACGCGCAACGGCACCACGCAGTTAATGAACGTGCTGCATACGGAAATGATGAGCGGCAGAGTCAAGCCTGATGTGCTGCTGGTTGCGGATGCCATTAATCTCGGCGCGCTGAAGAAAGAGCAGCAGCTCTATGCCTGTCAGGACGCCCCCGTTGCACACCTGAAGCCGTCCTTCTACGATCGTGACAAGACCTTTTTTGGCACCAAGATCATTGCCACGGTCATTGCCTACAACACGCAACGGGCCAAACCGGTCAACAGCTGGAACGCATTGCTCAACGCCGATAACAAAGGGCAAATCGCGATGCCGAGTCCGCTCTATTCCGGGGCGGCCTTGTACAAACTGCATACCGACATCGCCACGCCTGACATCGGCTGGAACTTCTATAAACAGCTGGCGGCGCTGGGCATCGCGCCGCAGGGAGGCAACGGGCCAGCACTGAAAGCCGTGGCGAGCGGGATGGATAAATATGGCGTGATCACCGATGCCGATATTATCCGGGCGAAAAAGCAAGGATCGCCGATCGATCTGGTGTATCCCAAAGAGGGCGTGTCTTACGTCACCGAACCGGTTGCCATTATGAAATCCGTCCACAACCTGCCCGCTGCGAAAGCCTTTGTGAATTTTTTACTGTCAGAGCAGGGCCAGAAACTGGTGGCCGATCAGGGCAACCGGCCGGTTGACGATCGCGTAGCCGCGCCGGAAGGCTTTGTTCCGGTTGCGCAGATCAAACTGCTGACGCCGGACGTGGAAAAGGCGGTCGCAGATGATGCGCAGGTGCGGGCGCAGTTTACCGCACTGTTCGGAGGCTGAGCATGAGCGTGCTGAGTCACGACAGTCAGCCTCGCTGCTGGCATCTTACACGCGGGCGTTTTCGCGCCGAGCCGTGGGTGCTGGGCGTGCTGGTGTTGATGATTGGGCTGCTGTCGGTGGCGCCTTTTGCCCGGCTTATCTGGACGGCGGTAGCGCCGCAGGGCGTCCCCGATCTGACGCGGCTGGCGCAGTTGCTGGTCAGTCGGCGGGTCCTCAGTGCAACGCTCAATACCTTGAGTATCGGGCTTTGTGCCACACTGTTGTCGCTGCTGCTGGGCACGCTCGCTGCCTGGCTGGTCGCGCTCAGCGATATGCGCGCCAAAGCAGCCTGGGTTTTTGCGTTTATTCTGCCCTTGATGATTCCGCCCCAGGTGACCGCGCTGGCCTGGCTGCAGGCGCTGGCACCGGGTAGCCTGCTGGCCTCACTGTTTCAGTTACTGGGTTTACCCTGGTTCGCGCCAGGCGATCAGCCGCTCTTTTCATGGGGCGGCATCGTACTGCTGCTGGGCCTGCACAGCGCGCCGCTGGTGTTTCTGACGGTACGGGCCGGTCTGCGGCGTTTACCCGCCGAACTGGTGGAAGCGGCGCGTATCAGTGGCGCGTCACATGGGCAGATTCTTCGCACCATCATTTTGCCGCTGGCGCGTCCGGCCCTGTTTGCCGGCGCCGCGCTGGCCTTTGTCGCGGCCGTCGGCAATTTTGGTATTCAGGCCATGCTGGGCATTCCGGCGCGCCTGCCGACGCTTATCACCCTCGTCTATCAACAGCTTAACGCGACAGGTCCGGGTGCGTTGCCGGACACGGCTGTCTATTCGTTGCTGATGGCGCTGATTAGCCTGTCGGGCATGTTGCTGAGCGGCTGGCTGGGCGGACGGCGCGATGTCCGCGTCAGTGGATCCCCGCAGGCGTGGCGACAACCGCTACAGGGCGCACGTTTGCCGACAGAAATTCTGGCCTGGCTGTGGATGGTCGCAACGCTTATCCTGCCCGTCAGTGCGTTGCTGACCAGCGCGTTGACGCGGGGTTTTGGACAGGCTCTGACGTGGCAAACCCTGACGCTGGAAAACTTTTTTCAGGCGCTGTGGGGCTATCCCGCCATCCGCCATGCTTTTGCAACCAGCCTGTGGCTGACCGGGCTGGCGACGCTGATCCTGACCGCCATGGCGCTGTTTCTGGCTTTTTTTCTGAGCTGGCAGCGTACCCGACTGGTTCGCGGCCTGTGGTTCGCCAGCGAGCTGACCTATGCGCTGCCTGGTATTGTCACCGGCGTGGCGGCAATCCTGTTTTTTCTGCCGCCGCTTCCGCTGCTGGACGTGTCGATTTATGGCACGGTCTGGATCATTCTGGCCGCCTATCTGTCCAACTTTCTGGCGCTGGTGTTGCGGCCTGTGCTGGCTGGCTTCGCGCAAATCGAACCTGCGCTTGATGAAGCCGCCCGTCTGTGTGGCGCAGGACTGATGCGCCGTATGCGCGATATCTTACTGCCGCTGGCCGCACCCTCCGCACTGGCAGGCGGTCTGTTGGTGTTTCTTACCGCGTTAAACGAAATTCAGGTATCGGTTCTGCTGGTGACATCGGAAACGCAAACCCTCGGTCCCACGATTATCTTTCTTGATGAAGGCGGATCTGCCCCGCTGGCGGCGGCGGTGGGTTGCCTGATGATACTGGTGGTTCTGACCTTAATGCTGCTGGCGACGCGTTTAACGCGTCGTCTGCCACAGGGTACATTGCCATGGCAAGCCTGACCGTTGTAAGCGGGGTGGGCGGCAAATTGCCCGCGGCGTTCCTGCTGGAGATTCAGGGCTATCGTCTGCTGTGGGACCTGGGAGCCGGGCCGGAGCCGGGCGTCAGACCCGATCTGGCCGCCATCGGTCAGGTTGATGCGATCTGCCTGACCCATTCTCATCGCGATCATACCGGGGCGCTGGACAGCTGGCAGCAACTGGGCTCGCCACCGGTTTACGCGACGGACATCACCTGGCAGCAGTTGGGCGACGGTCCGGTGCCTGCGCGCTGCCGACATGCGCTGCCTTTACAGGGCCAGTGCGCCGTAGGGCCACTGAATCTGTTTACCGGCCGGAGCGGACATTCACCGGGATCCGTGTGGCTTCATCTGCCTGTCGCTGGCGGCATCACCTATATGGGTGACTGGAGCCGCGAGTCATTATTGTTACCGTTTGACCGCCCACCACGGGCGCGCTGGCTGATTACCGATGCGTCCTACGGCGACCGTCATCAGCGTCTGCATCAACAGGTCGACGCGCTGGTGCAGGCGGCCCGACACGGGGCGGTGGTCACGGCACCGTTACATGGCAGAGGGCCAGAGATGGCCCTGCGACTGCGCAGCCAGGGATTACCGGTCAGGCTGTGTCCGCAGGTGCGCGAGGAAGTCTCCCAGTTGCTGGCGCAAAAAACGTTACCGGCCGCCACGGCGCTGGCGTTACTGCCGCTGCTGCGCGAGCCGACACCGGCACGCTGGCAACCTGACAGCGTAATCGTGGCTGCCGATGCGGTCGCCGACAGCGGTCTGGCGGCCACGCTGAGCCACTGCCCTGAGTTTACCCTGATTTTTAGTAGCCACGTCGCCCGCGGGACACGAGCCTTTGAGATGCTGCAAAACGGGCTGGCGCAGTGGCTGCCCTGGAACGTTCATCCGCCGCTGGACGATCAACTGGCCCTGATAAAACACTGCGGAGCCGAGCAGGTGATCCCCGCCTTTGTCGCACCCGAACAGTGTCAGCAGTTGATGGCCCGTGCGGGTAGCACGCTGTGCTGGCAGCGTCACTTCACGCTGTCATCCCGCTGGGAGAGTTTTGTCTGACGCTTTAGCAAACGGCTTCAACTGTAAAGCCCGTACTGCTGGACCGGCGCATGGCCCGGATTATCCCGGATGCGGCGTACCGAATCGCGCACCACCAGTTTGCCGTTCAGCAGCAGGTTACCCGGAGGAAGATCCGGATCTAACCGGAGCGACTGAAGAATTCTCACCGCGGCTTCGCCCAGCTCATCGCGTGGCACCTGTACTGAGGTTAAGGGAATCTCCTGAACGGTCGCCAGGTTAAAACCATCCATGCTCATCACCGACACATCCTCCGGCACCCGCAGGCCCGCCTGCTGTAACGCCTGAACCGCCCCGGCGGCAATATAATCGCCGCTGGCCAGAATGGCCGTGGGCCGCTGCGCCTGAGGGCAATGGCGCAGGTAGTCGCTCAGCCGGTCGCGGGCGTCATTGCTGCTAAAGCTGTTCAGCGTTAGCAGATGCTGACGACTGTCGAAGCGCAGATTCATGGCATGCCAGGCATCACGGACGCCTTGTAGCCGCTGCTCCATCGTGTAGCGGCGCAGGCAGTGCAGCGACAGGATTTGCCGGTGGCCCTGTTCAAACAGATAGCGTGCTGAGAACTCGCCAATCAAATGATGATCGGGGGAGACCGACGGCAGGCGCATCCGGCGGTCGCGGGCATTAATCAGCACGCAGGGCTTGTGCATTTCAGCGGCCAGCTGATGGATATGTTCATCATCAATACCAATCACCAGCGCAGCTTCGGTCTGCTGCATCTTATCGATAAACAGTGCCGCATCGCTGTCGACTTCTTCCAGCGGGCAGTAGCGCACCCGGACATCGTGCGGTTTCACGGCTTCGCTGATCCCCTGGATCACCTTGTAATAGAAAATATCCGTACGGATATCGAAGGCACGCGGCGGCGCAAACACGATCAGGTCATTAAGCAGCAGCCGGCCATGGTGCAGGTTGTCCAGCACACCTTGCTGTTGGGCAATACGCAGTACCTTGTCGCGCGTGGCAGGGCGAATGTTGGCTTTGCCGGCCAGAACGCGTGAAACCGTGCTCACCGACACACCGCTCAGGGCGGCAATTTCGCTCACTTTTAAGCTTTGTTTCATTCTGTGATCGCCCTCAAGTCTGCAAATGAAAAATTTTTCATAAAGTGCTGAATCGTGTCCTTTCTGGTGTGAACGGACATTTTTGTTGTGCTGCAAGCTTGCCATGAAAAGAGTTGCAAAAAATTGGCTGTACCCACGTTTTGCGCTTTTTTAAGGTCGGGGCAGAGAGAAGTTTGTTCACGGCAACGTGATAATCACTGGCTACAGGAGCGTCATCATGAGTCTCGACTCAACCTCTGCCCGCAGCGCATCGCGCCCGCTGCGGATCATAAAAAATCTGCGCTGGTGGATGCTGGGCATGTTTCTGCTTGGCGTGACGGTGAACTACATCACCCGAAACTCCCTGGGCATTCTGGCCCCTGAACTGAAAAACACCCTGAATATGAGCACCGAGCAATATTCCTGGGTCGTTGCCGCCTTCCAGCTGGCCTACACGTTGTTTCAGCCCGTGTGCGGTTGGTTAATCGATGTCATCGGTCTGAAGATGGGCTTTCTGATTTGCGCCGTCATCTGGTCGATCACCTGCCTGCTGCACGCCGGGGCGGGAAGCTGGCTGCATCTGGCGCTGCTGCGCTTTGTGATGGGTGCCTCCGAAGCGGCGGCGACGCCGGCCAACGCCAAGGCCATCGGCGAGTGGTTTCCGAAAAAGGAACGTCCGGTTGCGGCAGGCTGGGCGGGCGTGGGGTTCTCTATTGGCGCGATGCTGGCACCGCCCATCATCTATGTCGCCCATATCTCCTTTGGCTGGCAGGGCGCGTTCCTGCTGACCGGCGGCCTTGGCCTTATCTGGGTCACGCTCTGGTGGTGGGGTTATCACTCACCGGAACGCCATCCTCGTTTGTCGGATGAAGAGCGGGATTTTATTACGCAGGACAAGGAAGTCATCGGTGAAAAGTTACCGTTCTTTACCGCGCTGAAAGTCATCGGCAAAGAAAAGAAATTCTATGGCATTGCCATTCCGGCCTTTTTAGCCGAACCCGCCTGGGCCGTGCTGAGCTTTTGGGTGCCGCTCTACCTCGCCAATGAACGCGGCATGGATCTGAAACAGATCGTGATGTTTGCCTGGCTGCCCTTCCTGGCGGCAGATATTGGCAGCGTGGCCAGTGGTTATCTGACCAAAATTTATGTGCGCTGGTTTGGCTGCACCCGGGTGAACTCGATCGTTGCCAGTTCGATCACCGGTGCGGTGCTGATGATCTCGCTGGCGTTAATGACGCTGGTTAAAGATCCCTACCTGGCCATCGCGCTGATCTCCATTGGTGGCTTCGGTCATCAGGTGATCTCCTGCATGTTGAGTGCGCTGGTGGTAGAGCGTTTTGATCGCCGCCAGATGGCGACAGTCAACGGCATGCGCGGATCCTGCGCCTGGATCGCCAGCTTTATCTTCTCGCTGATTATCGGCGTCACCGCCGACACGATTGGCTTCAATCCCCTGTTTATTGCCATGGGTTTCTTTGACCTGATTGGCGCGGTTTTCCTGGTGATGTTTATCGCCGAACGCCGCCAGAATATTGCTAAAAATTGAGGGTAACCTGATGAAAACGCTTAAGACATGGACGCTCCATCAGCAGGCAGCGCACTTCGTCGAACTGAAAACCGAGCAGCGTCACTTTTTACGTATTTACGTATTGGAAAGCGGGCTGATGCGCGTGTTATTGAAACGCGATGGGGAGCTGGCATTAAACCGGACCTGGAGCATTGCGCCTCAGGATGACGTGCCCTGGCAGGGGCGCGATCGGGAATCGCTGGAAGGCTTTTCGTTGCCCGCATTCACCTTTGAACAGGGGGCGCAGTTTGTTCGCCTGGCCACCGACCGGCTGCGCGTGACGGTGCATTCGCCGTTGTACCTTAGCTGGGAGCATTTCGATGGTACCGAGTGGCAGCCGCTGGCGGCCGATCGTCATACCGGGGCTTATCTGCTGAACATGCATGGCGATGGCGTTGAACATTACCAGCGCCGTCAGCCGCAGGATCGGGTGTATGGCCTGGGCGAAAAGAGCGGGGATCTTAACCGGGTTAATCGCCGCTATGAGATGCGTAATCTGGATGCGATGGGCTATAACGCGGCCAGCACCGATCCGCTCTATAAACATATTCCCTTCACGCTGACCCAGCGCGACGGCGTCAGTTTTGGGCTGTTTTACGATAATCTTTCCAGTAGCTGGCTCGATCTGGGCAATGAGCTGGATAACTACCATCTGCCTTATCGCCGCTATCGTGCAGAGGCGGGCGATCTGGATTACTACATGATGCTGGGGCCGACGCTGCTGGATGTGACCAAGGCGTTTGTGCGCCTGACGGGCCGAACGCTCTTTCAGCCGAAATGGAGCCTGGGCTACAGCGGATCCACCATGCACTACACCGATGCGCCGGATGCGCAACACCAGCTGCTCTCCTTCATCCAGCTGTGCCGTGAGCATGAGATCCCCTGTGATTCGTTCCAGCTGTCATCCGGTTATACCTCAATTAATAACAAGCGCTATGTCTTTAACTGGAACTACGACAAAGTGCCCAATCCCGAGGCGATGACCGCCGCGTTCCATTATGCCGGGATGAAGCTGGCAGCCAATATCAAACCCTGTCTGTTACAGGATCATCCGCGCTATGACGAGGTGGCGGCTCAGGGACTGTTTATCCGTGATTCTGAGCAGGATCAGCCAGAACGCTCCGTGTTCTGGGACGACGAAGGTTCGCATCTGGATTTCACCCATCCCAAAACGGTGGCGTGGTGGCAGGAAAACGTCACGGAGCAGTTGCTGAAAAAAGGCATCGACGCGACCTGGAACGACAACAATGAATATGAAGTCTGGGACGGCGAAGCGCGCTGTCATGGCTTCGGCCAGCCGATTGCCATTAAGCATATTCGTCCGGTCATGCCGTTGCTGATGATGCGCGCCTCGCTGGAAGCCCAACAGCGTTTTGCCCCGGAAAAACGCCCGTACCTGATTTCCCGTTCGGGTTGTGCCGGTATGCAACGCTATGTGCAGACCTGGAGCGGGGATAACCGGACCAACTGGCAGACCCTGCGCTACAACATCCGCATGGGACTAGGCATGAGCCTGTCAGGATTGTTTAACGTGGGGCACGATGTCGGCGGCTTTGCCGGGGATAAACCGGATCCGGAGCTGTTTGTGCGCTGGGTTCAGAATGGTGTTATGCATCCGCGTTTTACCATTCACTCATGGAATGACGATCACACCGTGAATGAGCCGTGGATGTATCCGGAAGCCACGCCAATGATTCGCGAGGCGATTCGCCTGCGTTACCGGCTGATGCCGTATCTGTATACGCTGGCATGGCAGGCCAGCGCGCACGATGAACCGATGCTGCGTCCGACTTTCCTGGACCATGAGAACGATGCACGGACCTATGATGAGTGCGATGACTTTATGCTGGGACGCGACCTGCTGGTCGCCAGCGTTGTGGAGCAGGGCGCGCGTACCCGATCCGTATATCTGCCCGAGAATCCACACGGCTGGTATGACTGGCATAACGGCAACTGGCTGGCGGGCGGACAAACAGTTACGCTGGATGCACCGCTGGATCGCCTGCCACTGCTGGTGCGCGCAGGTGCCGCGCTTCCGCTTGGCCAGTGTGAAACCACCACCGATGCGCAACGTGACAACGTGCGTGAACTGCAGGTATGGCCTGCGCCGGGCAACGCCACGACCCACGGTGAGCTGTTTGACGATGACGGCGAGTCGCACGGCTGGCGCCAGGGCAATGCACTCTGGCTGAGCTGGACGTTAACCAGTAGCGCGTCGCGGCTGGATCTGACGGTCGGGAAGCGCGGGGATTATCTGCCAGCATGGCGGGAAATGACGGTTATCTTACCGCCGGGTGAGAAACGTACGTTGTGGATCAACGGTGAAATGACGTCATGCTATCGGCTGGCATAAGCCGTAACGTGTCAGACCGGTAGGGTTCGTTACGATAACCACCGGCCCACCTGCGTGGGCCGGTTTGTATTCATGCTGAGTGCGTTTCAGTGCTCATGCGTCCCAGGTCTTTATCTACCAGGAACAGGCCATTGCCGCCTTCGCCGACCATCGCCAGTTTGTCCAGTACGGTTTTAAACAGCTTCTCTTCTTCATGCTGTTCCGCAACGTACCATTGCAGGAAGTTGAAGGTCGAATAGTCCTGGGTGGTCATTGCCGCATGGGCCAGCTCGTTAATCTTACTGGTGATCAGCTTTTCATGATCCAGCGCCTGAATCAGCACTTCGTTCAGTGAATTGTAGGCAACAGGCGGGGCTGCGATGGTACCCAGCACCGGCATCGCACCGGTATCGCTCAGGTAGTTAAACAGGCGCTGCATGTGTTCCATTTCTTCACGTGAGTGCATTTTCAGGAAGGACGCTGCGCCCTCATAGCCTTTATCGCTGCACCACGCACTCATCTGTAAATAGAGATTCGCGGAGAAAAATTCCAGGTTCAGCTGGTCGTTTAAACGCCCAGTCATTTCAGCAGTCAGCATGGCCGCGTCCTTATTTCATTGTAAATAGACAGGTGATAAGTGATGAATTATGCATCAGGCTTATAAGAAATGTGAAGCGTTTTGTTAAAAAAATACCATTTTATCTGATTGATTTAAAAAGAATTATTTCAACTCTTGAATGCGAGCGATTATCATTGTGGTCTGCTTTTCTGCCTGTATCTGAGCCAGGTTGTGCCGGACGCGCGGGCGTGAAGGCGGTTTATCCAGTCGGCCCGGATCCGTCAGTGAACCGCGTTCTGCGGCGTTCTGCTACTGTCCGGCAACCGCTTTTTCCCGTCCCGGTGATAAGGTAAGGCCATAATCGCGTCAGGAAGCATGAACAGCATTACACTGGTGTACCTGACCGGGGTTTACTATGCGGAGCGGGGCCTGTGTCTTCGCACGAAAGAGGATGGCGTAAAAATGCAATCTTTGGAAAGCAACACTGAATACTATGATGCGTGTTTTACCACCTGCGATCTCAGCGAACGGGTGCTCACGCAGGCGCATTTTGAAGACTGTGAATTTACGCACGTTAACTTTACCTCGGCGCGCTTTTCAGCCTGTAAATTCATTAACTGCGTCTTTACGCACTGTAACCTCAGTCTGGTCGATCCGTCCGGCACCCGCTTCTTTGGCGTTCACTTTAACGACTGCAAGCTGACCGGCATGGACTGGACGAAAGCCTGGTGGCCTGATTTTTACCTGGACCATGAATTGCACTTTTCAACGTGTATCCTGACCAGCGGATCGTTTTTTGGTCTGCGGCTACACGGCGTGAAAATGGAAGGATGCAAACTGATCGAGGTGGATTTTAGAGAGTGCGATTTAACGGGTGCCACGCTGACCGAATGTGACATGACGGGCAGCCTGTTTCATCACACCGTGCTGCGCGGGGCCGATCTGACGGAATCCTGGCATTACGCCATCAACATCTTTAACAACACAGTCGAAAAAGCCCGCTTTTCGCGGCTGGAGGCGGTTTGCCTGCTGGAAAGTCTGGGCATTGAGCTGGTGGATTAACCCGCTGGCGAGGCGGCGGGATGAATACCGTAAAGACGGGAGAAAACCCGGCGTCATTTCCCCCGCGTTGGCTTCACCAGCAGCCCTCTGCTGCACGGTGACCCGCTGTTTGCCGGTGGCGCGACTTTCTCTTCCGTCCGCTGTAGGCCAATAGCGCAAAATATTGTATGCTATGCCGCCTTAAAGTTGACCAGGTAACCGGAATCACGCCAATGTAACTTTGCGCTCATCCCGCGACGACAGAAAGTCGCATCTGGCACCGTTTACTCGCCGGTAAAATTCTGCCGGCCACCGTGATTTATCTGCTGCGCCTGAGAGTGCGTGGCTACGTTGAGAAGAATTCACTCATGTCTAATCCCTTTTTAGAAGAGGTGGCACGCCGCCGCACCTTCGCGATTATCTCGCACCCGGATGCCGGTAAAACCACCATCACCGAAAAAGTTCTGCTGTTCGGACAGGCTATCCAGACCGCCGGTACGGTAAAAGGCCGTGGCTCTAACCAGCACGCAAAATCCGACTGGATGGAGATGGAAAAGCAGCGTGGTATTTCGATTACTACCTCCGTTATGCAGTTTCCCTATCGTGACAGCCTGGTAAACCTGCTGGATACACCGGGGCACGAAGACTTCTCCGAGGATACCTATCGTACGCTGACGGCGGTCGACTGCTGCCTGATGGTGATCGATGCGGCGAAAGGCGTCGAGGATCGTACCCGTAAGCTGATGGAAGTAACCCGTCTGCGCGATACGCCGATCCTGACCTTTATGAACAAACTTGACCGTGATATCCGCGATCCGATGGAGTTGCTGGATGAAGTGGAAAGTGAGCTAAAAATTGCCTGCGCGCCCATCACCTGGCCGATTGGCTGCGGCAAGCTGTTTAAAGGCGTTTACCATCTCTACAAGGACGAAACCTACCTGTATCAGACCGGTAAAGGTCACACGATTCAGGAAGTCCGCATCGTTAAGGGCCTGAACAACCCTGACCTTGATGCGGCCGTCGGGGAAGAGCTGGCCTCGCAGTTGCGTGACGAGCTGGAGCTGGTGCAGGGTGCATCACACGAGTTTGAACTGGACGCTTTTCTCAGCGGTCAGCTGTCGCCGGTGTTCTTCGGAACCGCACTGGGTAACTTCGGCGTAGATCATATGCTGGATGGCCTGGTGGCGTGGGCGCCGCGCCCTATGCCGCGCCAGACCGATACCCGCACCGTTGAAGCCAAAGAAGAGAAATTCACGGGCTTCGTGTTTAAAATTCAGGCCAACATGGACCCGAAACACCGTGACCGCGTGGCCTTTATGCGCGTCGTGTCGGGGCGTTATGAAAAAGGCATGAAGCTGCGTCAGGTCCGTACCGGCAAAGATGTAGTGATTTCGGATGCGTTGACCTTTATGGCGGGCGACCGTTCGCATGTGGAAGAAGCCTATCCGGGCGACATTATCGGCCTGCATAACCACGGCACCATTCAGATCGGCGACACCTTTACGCAGGGTGAAAACATGAAGTTTACCGGGATTCCGAACTTCGCCCCCGAACTGTTCCGCCGTATCCGCCTGCGCGATCCGCTTAAGCAGAAACAGCTGCTGAAAGGATTAGTCCAGCTGTCGGAAGAGGGTGCAGTGCAGGTGTTCCGCCCGGTGCATAACAACGACCTGATTGTCGGTGCGGTCGGTGTGCTGCAGTTTGACGTGGTGGTGGCGCGCCTGAAGAGCGAATACAACGTCGAAGCCATCTATGAGGCGATTAACGTGTCGACGGCGCGCTGGGTTGAATGCAAAGACGCCAAAAAATTTGAAGATTTCCAGCGTAAAAACGAGGTCAACCTCGCGCTGGATGGCGGCGATAATCTGACCTATATCGCTCCAACAATGGTGAACCTGAACATCACTCAGGAGCGCTATCCTGACGTCATTTTCCGCAAAACCCGCGAGCACTAATCGCGTTTTCCGGGCCATTCTCCCTGGGAATGGCCCGGTTTCCCACGATACAGAACCCTCCTAAAACACGCTTTTTCCTCGCTTTTGACGCACGATCAACCAGTTACCCGAGCAAAGTGACAAATCCCGACTATCCTTATTTCATCGGACGGTTAAAGAGACTTATTTCTCCATGCGTCCTGTGCCGCAGTAGCGTTGTTTGCTGCTCTTGCGCCCACAGTCTGGGGCGAATTAACAGATAGAAGGATGATATCGATGCACACAACTAAGCTTACTAAAACATTAATGGCTGCAATGGTAGGTACCGCACTGTTAAGCGGAAACGTTTTTGCAGAAGAGTCCGCGTCTCAGAAAGCGTCACAAACCGCTGACAGCGCGGGCGCGAAAATCGACAGCTCAATGAAGAAAGTCGGTGGCTTTATGGACGACAGCGCGGTGACCGCGAAAGCGAAAGCGGCGCTGGTGGATGACGACTCGATTAAGAGCACCGATATTTCGGTCAAAACCCACAACGGCGTTGTGACGCTGAGCGGTTTCGTGACTTCACAAGACCAGGCGGAAAAAGCCGTGGCCGTGGTGAAGAAAGTGGAAGGCGTGAAATCCGTTAGTGACAAGCTGCACGTAAAAGACGTGAAAAAGCAGTCCATGAAAGGTTATGCCGGTGACGCTGCTACAACCAGCGAAATTAAAGCTAAGCTATTAGCAGATGACAAGGTTCCTTCACGTAACGTGAAAGTTGAAACCACCGACGGTGTGGTACAGCTCTCAGGTGAAGTGGCGAACCAGGCGCAGTCCGATCGTGCCGAGAGCATCGCGAAAGCTATCGAAGGCGTAAAAAGTGTTAAAAACGACCTGAAGGTCAAGTCTTAACATGACTCCGTGCGGCCTCTGTCCGGGCCGCACAAATAAGAATACCCATCCTGGGATGAAACAAGCAGTTCAATATTAAAAATGGTTAAGGAGAGGCTTATGTTTCGTTGGGGCATTATTTTTCTGGTGATTGCACTGATCGCCGCTGCATTAGGTTTTGGTGGCCTGGCCGGTACCGCAGCATGGGCAGCGAAAGTCGTGTTCGTGGTGGGTATTATTCTGTTCCTCATCAGCTTGTTTACTGGCCGTAAAAAGCTATAGCGATGACCCAGACAGGTTAACGCTGGCATAGTCAGCGTTAAACGGAGACCAGTTATTTGTCGCGAAAGGTAGTGTGAAGCAAAGGATGCTTCATATTCGCAACGAAGTGTTAAAAAGCGCAACGCTAATAGCACAATTAATGGACACTCTGACTGGTTCTCCGTGCTAGTATCGACCCACAATTAACTCCCTGCATTCTCTTCATTCGTATTTCGGGATCCCACTCTGAGGTCGGTACATTGGGTATACGTATTCCCGTGACGCTCGGGGCCATTGAACCCCTTGCACTCACACCGTTTAAAGCCAACAAGATTGCCTTAGTGTGCGAGGGCGGCGGCCAGCGCGGCATTTTCACAGCAGGCGTTCTGGATGAGTTCCAGCGGGCAAAATTCAATCCCTTTCAGTTGCTGTTAGGCTCTTCTGCTGGTGCGCAGAACCTTTCCGCTTATGTCTGCGGCCAGCCGGGCTATGCACGTCGGGTGATTACCCGCTATACCACCAGTAAGCTGTTCTTTGACCCCGTGCGTTTCCTGCGCGGCGGTAATCTTATCGATCTCGACTGGTTAATTGATATCACCCGCAGCGAATTTCCGCTGGCCATGACCAGCGCAGAAACCTTGTTTGCTTCGGGGCGGCAATTTTACATGTGCGCCTGTCGCAGTGATGACTATGCCCCCAGTTACTTTGCCCCCACAGCCAGTAACTGGCTGGATATTATTAAGGCTTCCAGCGCCATTCCGGGCTTTTACCGTCTGGGCGTGGATTTGGAAGGCATAAGCTATCTGGATGGCGGCGTCAGCGATGCGATTCCCGTACGCGAAGCGGCAAAACGCGGGGCCGATACCATTGTGGTCATCCGTACCGTGCCGTCGCAGATGTTCGATGTGCCCCGTTGGGTGACCCGTATGGAACGCTGGTTCAGCGGCGGGGCGCTGCAGCCGATGATCAAGATTCTGCACCATCACGAGCAGACCTATCGCGAAACCCAGCAGTTTATTGAAAAGCCGCCGGGTGATTTACGTATCATCGAAATCTTCCCGCCGCGCGTGTTAGCCAGTAACGCACTGGGCAGTCGTATTGCCGCGTTGAATCAGGATTACCATCTGGGGCGCCGCTGTGGTCGCTACTTTATTGCCACGCTGGGGCAATGGCTGAGCGATGCCGAGCCCCACACAGGGCTGGATATTGTGGTCCCTTCTGCGCCGGTGGCAAATGAGCCGGGGGATATCGCTCCGGTCATCCCGCTGACCGGCAACGATGGCACTTATGGCGAGGGTCCGCTGACATGAGGTTTGTTGATACCCACTGTCACTTTGATTTTCCGCCGTTTGTGGACTCGGCCGACGTCAGTCTGCGCCAGGCTGCGGACGCGGGCGTAGAAAAAATTATTGTGCCATCGGTCGAGGCAGGGCGCTTTGACCTTGTTTGCCAGTTAGCCCGGCAGCACCGCGCGTTATATGCCGCACTCGGCCTGCATCCGATTGTGACGGAGCAGCACGAGGAGCAGCACCTCGCTCAGCTTGAAAGCCTGTTACAACAGCGGCCCCCAAAGCTGGTGGCCCTCGGTGAGATCGGCCTGGATCTGTATCGGGACGATCCGCAGTTTGATAAGCAAACCTGTTTCCTGGATGCGCAACTGAAGCTGGCGAAACGTTACGATCTGCCGGTGATCCTGCATTCGCGCCGCACGCACGATCAGCTGGCACTGCATCTGCGTCGGCAGGCTGTGCCACGGCGCGGCGTCGTACACGGTTTTGCCGGTAGCCTGCAGCAGGCGCAGGCGTTTATTAAGCTCGGCTATGCGATTGGCGTAGGCGGCACGATTACGTATCCCCGCGCCAGTAAAACCCGGCAGACGATTGCCCGTTTACCGCTCTCGTCGCTGCTGCTGGAAACCGATGCGCCTGATATGCCGCTGAACGGCTACCAGGGCCAGCCAAACCGACCCGAGCGCGCCGTTTTAGTCTGGCAGGTGTTGTGTGAACTGCGTGACGAGCCGCCCGCCGAAATCGCCGACGCGTTATGGCACAACAGTCATGCGCTGTTTTCGCTTGCATAATCCCCGCCGTCACATCGTGTCCTGGTGAAATGTTATAATAGTAACATCCCTGTGGCTGAATTATACTGGCTTCCTTGCGCCATACCTTGCATATAATCTAAATTTTCGCTGAGTGTTTGCAGCCGTTTCATAGTTTTATGTGATTTGGTGCACACAAAATGGCCGTTATCATTGTTAATATTATCACATTCAAGGGTGGGCGAACGTTTACCCGATGTTCTGGAGATCACCATGACCGATATTAAACAGCAGGCCCTGCGCGCCCTGAAACTGATGGATTTAACCACGTTGAACGAGGATGACACCGACGAGAAAGTGATCGCGCTCTGTCATCAGGCGAAATCTCCGGTGGGTAACACCGCTGCCATCTGTATTTATCCGCGTTTCATTCCCGTGGCGCGTAAAACGCTGCGTGAGCAGGGCACGCCTGACGTGCGCATTGCCACCGTAACCAACTTCCCTCATGGCAATGACGATATTGAGATTGCGCTGGCCGAAACCCGTGCCGCCATCGCTTACGGCGCTGATGAAGTGGATGTGGTTTTCCCTTATCGCGCGCTGATGGCAGGCAATGCGCAGGTCGGCTTTGATCTGGTCAAGGCCTGCAAAACCGCCTGTGCGGAAGCCGGCGTTTTACTGAAGGTTATTATCGAAACCGGCGAACTGAAGCAGGAAGCGCTGATTCGTCAGGCCTCTGAAATTGCGATTGATGCCGGGGCTGACTTTATCAAAACCTCAACCGGTAAAGTGCCGGTCAACGCCACGCCGGAAGTGGCGCAGATCATGATGAGCGTCATTCGCGACAAAGGTGTGAAAGCGCAGGTTGGCTTCAAACCGGCAGGCGGCGTTCGCACCGCTGAAGATGCCGCTGTCTATCTGCAGCTGGCGGATGACACGCTGGGTGCCGACTGGGCCGATGCCCGCCATTTCCGTTTTGGTGCCTCCAGCCTGCTGGCAAATCTGCTCAACACGCTTGGGCACAGCAGCGACACCAGCAAGTCGGGTTACTGATTCATCCGGGCGGCTCACGGCCGCCTCTTCTCCTCTTTCCCTGACGTAAGGGGGCGACATTGTACCTCGCACAAGAAATCATTCGAAAAAAACGTGACGGCCAGGCGCTGACTGAAGACGAAATTCGTTTCTTCATCAACGGGGTGCGCGATAACAGCGTGTCCGAAGGGCAAATTGCCGCACTGGCAATGACCATCTATTTCCACGATATGTCACTGCCGGAGCGCGTTGCGCTGACCATGGCGATGCGGGATTCCGGCACCGTCCTGAACTGGGCTTCACTGAATCTGAACGGGCCGGTGGTCGACAAGCACTCCACGGGCGGCGTGGGCGATGTGACCTCGCTGATGCTCGGACCCATGGTGGCGGCCTGTGGCGGCTATATCCCGATGATCTCCGGACGCGGACTGGGCCATACCGGCGGTACGCTGGATAAGCTGGAGGCGATTCCCGGTTTTGACATTTTCCCCAGCGATGACCATTTCCGCCAGACCATCAAACAGGTTGGTGTGGCCATCATCGGGCAAACTAACTCGCTGGCACCGGCGGATAAACGTTTTTACGCGACCCGCGATATCACCGCCACCGTGGATTCCATTCCGCTGATTACCGCTTCGATCCTGGCGAAAAAACTGGCCGAAGGCCTGGATGCGCTGGTGATGGATGTCAAAGTCGGCTCCGGCGCCTTTATGCCGACCTGGGAAGCCTCTGAGAGTCTGGCGCAGGCCATTGTGGGTGTGGCGAATGGCGCGGGCTGCCGTACCACGGCGCTGCTAACAGATATGAATCAGGTCCTGGCTTCCTCGGCGGGCAATGCCCTGGAAGTGCGCGAAGCCGTGCGCTTCCTGACGGGTGAGCAGCGCAATCCGCGCCTGCTGGACGTGACGCTGGCCCTGTGCAGCGAAATGCTGATTTCCGGCAAACTGGCGGCTAACGAAACCGACGCCCGTGAACAACTTCTCGCCGTGCTGGATAACGGCAAAGCCGCAGAGGTATTTGCCCGCATGGTGGCAGCACAACGTGGCCCAACCGATTTCGTTGAGCGCTACGACAGCTACCTCACAGCCCCTGTGATGAGCAAAGCGGTTTATGCCGATGGCGCAGGTTACGTCACGCAGATGGATACCCGCGCGTTAGGCATGGCGGTGGTTGCGATGGGCGGTGGACGTCAGCGCGCCAGCGACGCCATTGATTACAGCGTGGGCTTAAGCGACATGATCACGCTGGGCGAGCGGGTGGACGCTTCACGCCCGCTGGCGGTTATTCATGCCAGCAGCGAAGCGCACTGGCAGCAGGCCGCCGCCGCTGTCAAAGCGGCCATCACTCTGGGGGACAGCGCCCCGGCGACCACACCGGTGGTTTATCGCCGTGTGACTGAAGCGGGATAACGCGGATAACAGACTGTATACCGGAGACGATTCGGGTATACTGATCTGATCGCTTTTTTTGACTTGTCGCGCGCGTTAGCGCAGGAGACTGGCATGAAACGTGCTTTTATTATGGTGCTGGATTCCTTTGGAATCGGCGCCAGCAAAGATGCCGACAAATTCGGCGATGCAGGTTCCGATACGTTAGGTCATATCGCAGAAGCCTGTTTTAACGGTAAAGCGGATCAGGGCCGTAAAGGACCGCTGCACTTACCGAATATGACCGCGTTAGGTCTGGGCAAAGCGGCCGAGCTTTCTACCGGGCGTTTCCCGCCGGGACTGGATCCTGACGCTGAGATAAAAGGCGCTTACGCTTACGCCAGCGAACGCTCATCCGGTAAAGATACGCCGTCAGGCCACTGGGAAATCGCCGGTGTGCCTGTTCTGTTCGACTGGGGCTACTTCAGCGATAAAGAGAACAGCTTTCCGCAGGAGCTGCTGGATAAACTGGTTGAGCGGGCGGAGTTGCCGGGTTATCTCGGTAACTGTCACTCATCCGGTACGGTTATTCTCGACCAGTTGGGTGAAGAACACATGGCTTCGGGCAAGCCGATTTTTTACACCTCGGCGGATTCCGTGTTTCAGATTGCCTGCCATGAAGAAACCTTCGGCTTAGATCGCCTGTATGCGCTGTGTGAAATTGCGCGCGAGGAGCTGACGGAAGGCGGTTATAACATTGGCCGCGTGATTGCCCGCCCGTTCGTGGGTGACAAAGCCGGCAGCTTTGAGCGCACCGGTAACCGTCACGATCTGGCCGTGGAGCCGCCATCGCCTACCATGCTGAAGAAGCTGGTGGATGAGAAGGGCGGTCATGTGATTTCGGTAGGTAAAATTGCCGACATCTACGCGGAGCAGGGCATCACCAAAAAAGTCAAAGCCACCGGACTGGATGCGCTGTTTGATGCCACCATCCAGGAAATGAAAACCGCGCCGGATCAGGCGATTGTGTTTACCAACTTCGTAGACTTCGACTCTACCTGGGGCCATCGTCGCGATGTGGCAGGCTATGCAGGCGGGCTGGAGCTGTTCGATCGCCGCTTGCCAGAGTTGATGGAGCTGGTCAAAGAGGATGATATTTTGATCCTCACCGCCGACCACGGTTGCGATCCGACCTGGCAAGGCACGGAACATACGCGCGAGCATATTCCGATCTTAATTTACGGCCCGAAGGTCGAGCCGGGATCGCTGGGTTACCGCGATACCTTCGCGGATATCGGCCAGACGATTGCACACTATTTTGACCTGTCCCCCATGGACTACGGCAAGAACATGCTGTAAAAACAGCGAAATTTTTAAAAAGGATAGAGAATCATGGCAACTCCTCACATTAACGCAGAAATGGGTGATTTCGCTGACGTCGTACTGATGCCGGGCGATCCGCTGCGTGCGAAACACATCGCAGAAACCTTTCTGGACGATGCCGTTGAGGTCAACAACGTGCGCGGCATGCTGGGTTACACCGGCACTTATAAAGGCCGCAAAATCTCTGTTATGGGCCACGGCATGGGCATTCCGTCCTGCTCTATCTATGCGAAAGAGCTGATCACCGAGTTCGGTGTGAAGAAAATCATCCGCGTGGGCTCCTGCGGTGCGGTGCGTCCCGATGTGAAACTGCGTGACATCGTGATCGGCATGGGGGCATCCACCGATTCCAAAGTGAACCGTATGCGCTTCAAAGACCATGACTTTGCCGCTATCGCGGACTTCGACATGGTGCGCAACGCGGTGGATGCGGCCAAAAACCTGGGCGTCGAGGCGCGCGTCGGTAACATCTTCTCGGCCGATCTGTTCTATACGCCCGATCCGCAGATGTTCGACGTGATGGAGAAGTACGGCATTCTGGGTGTGGAAATGGAAGCCGCAGGCATCTACGGCGTAGCCGCTGAATTTGGCGCGAAAGCGCTGACCATCTGTACCGTGTCTGACCATATCCGTACTCACGAGCAGACCACGGCCGCAGAACGCCAGACCACCTTTAATGACATGATTAAAATCGCGCTGGAGTCGGTGCTGCTGGGTGGTTAATCCCCACGGTGGCTGATCGGCCCCTTTATCCGGCTGCGCATCTGCGGCCGGATGATCCTCTCCCGTTTTCCATTTCGCAACATTCTCACTAAATGACACACTTTTCATCAGGCTTGTGCATCTTCGCGCTGGCACGACGGGCTGATGTCACTATCATGAAGCCGAACAATTAATAACAACACGCCATACAGAAAATACCTGCCTGATGAATTTCCGTGATTTCGACGCTGAAGAGAAGTTGTTTGTCCGCCGTGCCGCTATGGCGTTTGTACTGGTTTGCCTGTGCTTTAGCATCCTGGGTTTTAACCTGTATCGCCTGCAGGTCCGCGACCACAGCTATTATCAGACGCGCTCGAACGAGAACGACATCAAAATGATCCCCATTGCGCCCACGCGCGGACTGATCTTTGACCGCAACGGGATCCCGCTGGTGCGCAACGTGACCTGGTATGACATCACGGTTACCCCGTACAAAGTGGAGGACATGAAGGCGCTGTTGCAAGAACTGACGCCACTGGTTGATCTGACCCCGGAAGATATTGAGCGCTTTCAGCACGATCTGCATCAGACCAGCCGCTATAAGCCCGTCATTCTCAAAGAGGAACTCACAGACGAAGAGGTGGCGCGTTTTTCGGTTAACCAGTTCCGTTTTACCGGCGTCAGCATTGATACCTATCAGGACCGGGAATATCCCTATGGGGCCGATCTCGCGCATGTGATCGGCTATGTTTCCAAAATCAACGATAACGACTACAAGCGGCTGAACGCAGAGGGCATCGCTGAAAACTATGCTGCCGACCATAACATCGGTAAGCAGGGGATTGAGGGCTATTACGAATCCCTGCTGCACGGCAAACCCGGCTATCAGGAAGTGGAAGTGGATAACCACGGGCGCATTGTCCGGGTGCTGAAAGAAGTGCCGCCGGTGGCGGGAAAGAACATTACGCTGACGCTGGATCTGCATCTGCAACAGTACGCGGAAAGCCTGCTGGTCGGGCAGCGCGCCGCGTTGCTGGTCGAAGATCCCCATGACGGCTCAGTGCTGGCGATGGTTTCCAGCCCCAGCTACGATCCCAATCCGTTCGTAAAGGGCATCAGCTATCAGGCGTACAAAAAGCTGCTGCAGGATAAAAATTTACCGCTGATCAACCGTGTCACGCAGGGCCTGTATCCGCCGGCCTCAACGGTAAAACCCTATATGGCGATGTCGGCGCTGCTCACGCACGTCATTACGCCACAGACCACCTTTTTTGGCGGGCCCACCTGGACATTACCCGGTACTGACCGCCGCTATCGCGACTGGAAAAAAAGCGGTCACGGTACGCTGGATGTCACTAAAGCGATCGAAGAGTCGGCGGATACCTTCTTCTATCAGGTGGCGTTTATGATGGGCATCGATCGTATTCACACCATGCTCAGTAAATTTGGCTACGGTCAGTCCACCGGCATCGATCTGAATGAAGAGTACAACGGACTGCTGCCCAGCCGTGACTGGAAGATGAAAGTGCATAAGAAACCCTGGTATCAGGGCGATACGGTGTCAGTCGGCATTGGTCAGGGCTACTGGATTGCCACGCCGATCCAGATGGTGAAGGCGCTGGTGGCGCTGATTAACAATGGCAGAGTCATTGCCCCGCACCTGCTGGAGAAATCGCAGCTTGGCAACCACGTGCAGCTTTACCAGCCGAAACTGCCGCAGGCGCAGATTGGCGATCCGCATTCCCCTTACTGGTCGCTGGTGCGTCACGCGATGTTTGGCATGGCTAACGCGCCGAACGGCACAGGCTACAAGTATTTCCACACCGCGCCTTATGGCATTGCGGCCAAGAGTGGAACGTCGCAGGTATTCAGCCTGAAACAAAATCAGACCTACAATGCCAAAATGATCCCGGTGCGGCTGCGCGATCATACGTTTTATACCGCCTTCGCCCCCTTTAACGATCCTAAGGTGGCTGTGGCGTTGATCCTGGAAAATGGGGGCAGCGAAGGCGTGCTGGCCGCGCCGGTAATGCGGCAGCTTCTCGATCATATTTTCCTGCCGCCCACCACGCCGCCGCCCGTTGAGGTTGCCCAGCGTCCGGCCCGCTAGCGGAAAAATACCCGGTTACGTCCGTGCTTTTTAGCATCATAGAGTGCGGCGTCGGCATGCGTATAAAGCGCTTCGAAGTGGGAGCCCGCCGCGCCCCAACTCACGCCCAGGCTGGCGGTGACCAGCCGCTCGGGCAACGCATCCAGGGGAGACGCGTTCAGTGAGGCGAGAATCGCCCCGGCGACAATCACCGCTTCCCCAAGGAACGTATCCGGCAACATAATCGTGAACTCTTCCCCCCCAATGCGCCCGATGCTGGCAATGTCCGGTGTGTTGCGCTGGATACGTTGCACCAGCTCGCAGATCACTTTGTCCCCGGTGGGATGGCCATATTCGTCGTTAATCCGTTTAAAAAAATCGATATCAAGAATGATCAGAGCGGCGGGGGTTCGCGTCAGTGTGTCGCTGATACGCTGAATAATGGCGCTGCGGTTCCAGACATTCGTCAGCGGATCGTGAGTGGCTTTGTATTCCAGCTCTCTCGTCAGCTCAATAAGCTGCTCATTCACCCGGTTTAACTCACGCTCGGCTCGATCGCTGCGCGAGATCAGCCGGTAGGTTTCGCGCATCAGCCGCTGATAGTGGTTATTAAGATCGGACAGCGCCTGGCGGTACTCTTCGGCGTGCAGACAGCTCTGCGCCGCCACATGGCTGGCATGGTTCAGCGCCTGGGTTTCTTCCAGAAACAGCTCATTAAGATGCGTCATTGGCGCTGTTCCGCATGTAATGTGACGGTCAGGGCGGTGAAATCCAGCGACAGCTCCTCGCCAAACTCTTCTGACACGTCATCTTCAGCGTCATAGAACCAGTTCAGCACAATCTCACAGCCGTTCTGCGCCAGCCTGTTGAACTGATCGAACAGCCCGAACAGCATTTTGGTGCTGGAGCTGTTGAAATAGCTCAGGTCGATATTGACTTCAGTCAGCTGGCTGGCCTGCGGTTGCCAGGATTCCAGTGCACTTTGCAGCGGGCGATAAAAGGCGGCCGCATTTTCCGGCCAGGATTCGCCCCGCAGGGAAAATCGCTGGGCCGCAAAATCAAATTCCACGGCGGGCGTGCATTCGGTGGCGGTGAGATGAATGGTTTGCATAGAGGATTCTTTAGTCATGGCAGATTGTCGCCTTTAGCCAAAAGGCAGAGAGCTCGCTGGCTTCCAGTGGCTGGAAGCAGTATTCCAGCGGTTCACTGACGTCGCGGGCAAGGGTAAGTAAGCCGATATTGGCGCCTTTGCTCCAGACAGGACTCTCTGCGCGTAACCGACTGCGGTAGGCTTGTTTAATTTCGTCTGCGTTCATGACCCGTAACGAGTCCAGATCGCCACGCAGTTGAACGCTGGCATCGCTGCCTACCAGATTGGCACTTTCCAGATAGTAGCGCCCACCATCATAGCGCAGGCTCAGCGATCCAAAACGATAGAGCTGATCGTTGTGGCTCAGCGCCCGGCTGTCCTGCGAGTAGCGCAGGATGTTTTGCGCGATCTCGACAAAGCTGGAGAACAGCCGTCGTCGCACTTTCTGTGACTGCTCGTGGTTCTCCAGAAACAGTTTGACCACTTCACCCATTGCCGTGATGTTTTGCGGCGAAAAAAAGCCGGTGTACTGGAGCGCGATAAGACCAGATTGCGATTCGGTGTTGAACGGCAGACCACGGAGTGATTCGTTTTTCATTTTCTTCCCGGTGCAATCAATAGCGAAAGCCAAACCAGGTGACGTCGTCGCGTCGCGCCTGATTACCTTGCCAGCTTAAATAGTCTTGCTGAAACGCCAGCGATAACTCCGCCATAGGCAAATGCTGATAGCGCATCAGCAGTGACTGAATGCGCTTATTGCCAAACATAATATTGCGCTCGCCACCCGGCTGATCGGTGACGCCATCCGTCAGCACAAACAGCATATCGCCGCGATTAAATGCCAGGCTCTGTTCCGGCCAGTCATAATCCTCCGGCGTATCGGTATACCCCACGCCGACGCGATCCTGGCTGAGCGCGATGATTTCGTTACTGATGTTGCTGAGCATAAATGCCTGGGTTCGGGCGCTGGCCCAACGCAGCTGATGCAGTTCGGTATCGACAGACAGCACGATGGCATCGCAGCCATCGTTAGAGAGTGACGTTTGCTGAGACGCATTTAACTGTCCCAGGGTTTGTTTAATATGGTGGTTAAGCGCATGCAGAATGCGGGCAGGCGCCTGCAGATCGGCCTCGCGTAGCGCATTTTCCAGCGCAGACTGCAAAATTACCGTCATAAAGGCACCAGGAATGCCGTGGCCCGTACAGTCGGCAATGACCGCCAGCCAGCCGTTATTATGACGGTGAAAGGCGTAATAATCGCCACCCACGCCGTCCCTGGGCTGCCAGTACAGACACCAGTCGTCGAGCAGGGTCGCGATCAGTTGGTTGGATCGGTCCAGCATTGCATCCTGAATCACCCGCGCGTAATCAATGCTTTGTAAAATCTGCTGATGCTGGCGCGCCTGTAAGTCGGAGACGCGGCGGATCAGATCGATCCCTAAACCAATGCCAATATAGTGTCCGTTCTCCGTCAGGATAAAGCCATCAGCGACGGACTTATCGCCATTGGCCACCACCTGCTGCGCCACGCTTTCCAGCGTGTTTTCTACGTCGATCACCAGCGGGAACTTATCCATAAAGGCAATGCAGCTTTTACGGTCATACAGTTCGGGAAAGAACGGGCGCGCCATCTGCGACAAAAAGATGTGGCGGTTAATCATGCCAAACGGTTTGCCGTTTTCTACCACGGGCAAACCGATGAGATCTTTATGCTCGGCAAACAGCGCCATCACCGCACGGTTATCCGTCTCCGGACTGACAAAAGGGACCTCAATGCATAACACCCGCGCGTCGTAACGACTTGAGGCGGAAACCACAGTATTCACAGAGGCGGGTAACTGCATGATGCGGCTCTTGATTGTCCAGGAATAATCTTAAGAGTAATGAGCGCAGATGACGGATTTATGGCAAAAAAACAGTTAGTAAAAAGAGCGCCGATAAATCGTGGATAAAGCAAAATAGCAGCGAAAAACCGCCAGCCAGGCGGCGTTAGACAGCGTGAAAATCCGGCACCCGAGTTATGCGCCACCGGGACCGGCGGTCAATGTTGCTGCGGTTGATGGAAAAGGCGGCAGTTGATTTCATTTTTGTGAAAAGCGTTTGACGCTGGGGCCTGCATAGGGTTTAATGCGCCCCGTTGCCCGAATAGCTCAGTCGGTAGAGCAGGGGATTGAAAATCCCCGTGTCCCTGGTTCGATTCCGGGTTCGGGCACCATAAATTTGAAACCCTCGCTTCGGCGGGGGTTTTTGCGTTTGGGGGCAAGGCCGTAGTTATCGGGACGGCTAAACGTGCAAAACAGCCTCTTCGTGGCGAGGGACAAGGCGTATGTCGTTTGCCAGCCTGTTACGGCATCTGCCCATAAAAAGGCTGACTGAGTGGCGATAGCACCTCGATCTTCCCTTTGTCATGCGCTTCTCCGAAAAGTATGCAGTCCGGTAGCAGAGCAGAAAGACCTCTTTTTACCGGAAGCCTGTTATCATCAGGTTAACGGGATCACGCCGCTGACGCCTGCCAGACGCAAGGACTGACATCCAGTTTACTGCTTCGGCCTGTTGCCCCATTCGAATTGCGTAAATCAGGCTGTCCAGCCTGGCCCGGGCTAATAATAAACCCCGGCCGGTACCGGGGCGAAGCGAGAGGCTACACGGCTGGCATGATCGGCTGAAGATTCAGATAGGGCAACGCATAGTCAGGTAACAGATCGATGATCGCTGGCAGGGGTATTTCTGCGATGACGCCTGCTACCACCACCCGTTTTCCGCTGTCGGCAAAGCGGTTTTCCGCGCAAAGAAAAGCGTCAGGGAACAGGGTGACGCCAGGGCCAGGCGAGCCAATGAGTTGAGAATCTTCGCTGCGATTAATAAACAGATTAGAGAACACCAGATACTTTGAAACGGTGATGTGTTTCTCTGGCGTATCATAAATGTTACTCCAGTAGCTAATCATTCCATCGTTCAAATAATTATTGAATATAAAGGTATCTTGCATGATGCGCCATTGAACGGCTAAATCGTCGTAGGGACGTGCATCAAATGAGATACTTTTTAGATAGTTACCGGCAAATACGAGGCCTCGGGCATTACGGAATTTCAACTGACCGGACGCATCAGCAGGCCAGCCTGAAAAATAGTTCTCAACAACTTCAACCTGGTCGTAGGCTTTAATATAAACAGCATGATCCCGGACAATATCATTTTCACCGCTGGCCGGATTATACAAGCGGGGAGTCGTGCTACCTGAAAAGAAATTTTTACGGAAAACCCCTTTTTTCAAATTGCTGGTCGAGTACCACCCGGCAACAAAGTGCCCCTGCTCATCATCAAATGTCATTATCCCCCGTGTGCGTAATGCGATAAGCGTCAGCAGCATCGCTTTTGTGGTTGCATCAATCCACGCTTCCGCAACAGAAATGTCCGTTATTGAACCCAGAAAATTTTGCTCGATTATCAGGCCGGGCGCATTGCCATAGGTATTTATCGCCACGCCGGGATAACCCCGGCCACGCATAAAAACATTGCCCTTAATCAGGTAAGCCTTTGTTGAGCAGGTTAACTGGGCCTCGTTAGTATCGCTCACCGTATTAATAAAAACATTATAGTTAACATTAATGCCGGTTTTTCTTCCGTAAAAATACAGCGTCGCATTCTCAAAGATAATATTTTCTATTGTCAGGTTAGCGACGGTGTTGCCATATTGACCGTCACCAAACATGACGGCGCGTTTGTTGTTGATACCGCGAAATACCGTGCCGGTAACATCACCTTTCAGTGAGTTAAACGATTTGAGCTGGATATCCTGCGAGAAAAGGTAGACGCCTGCGGGGAAATAAATGCCTTTTTTCTGTTGCGTGCTGATATTTAATAGCGCAATGAGTTTTTCAGAGAGATCTTCGGATGTATCAGGGTAAATACCCATGTCGGGCGCAAAAATATAGTCATATAACGTATCCATATTCACCTCATTTTTAACGTAAAACCTACTTGATCTGCATGGTGTGTCTGTCCGTATTTAATGTAAATTACGCAATGTTTCTACTGCATCTTCAGCAAGGGAGGGCCGAATAATGGCAGGTTTGCATGATTGCACGTAATAAAAAACGGGTTTCTGCCTGGGTAGGCAACATTAAGCGTAAGAACATTGAGCGAGATCAAAATGGTTTCCAGAGCCGGGATGAGTTAAACAGAATACGGGATAGATTTTACAGTTAAAGCCGATCTGAAATGATTCACAGATCCCTGCCAAATCGCGCAACAGGAAAAAGGCGAACGGGTCGCTGACAAACAGCATATTCAGGCGGAGGAAAGATGTCTCACTGGCCAGGCGAAAAGTCATGGTCTGATAGTTTTAATGCTGCTAAAAAAATACTTCCGATATGGGCTGTTCTTAATAACGCTGTAATAACCTTTGCTCGTATTGGTGAACGCATCCTTATTGTTCTGCCGTTCCATCACTGGAATAAAAACGGTGCGTGTTAATTGTTAGTGGGTTCTCCGTAAGTCTTGCTGCTGGAACGCAGCAGAATATGATGGTTCACAGAGCTTCTTTATCGTGACTGGATTGTTATTTTTCATTATCGTCAGCTTGCCAGACGGCATAAAGATGATGCCTCATGTGAGTAAGTTAATCTTGTTTACAGTATTAATGCGTCTTTTCTACCGTTCCGTTTTCGGGGTGGCAGACCACACATTGAGCCATTACCGGGTTTTATGAAGACTGTTACATTCTAAAGTGGGTGGGGATGAATATTGTTGACAGCAATCGGTGGGGTTCTTAGCAAGGTATAAAGAAAGGAAAAATCAGTCAGCTTTCTCAGCCCGACTGATGCTGGGGTTATTGAAGCAAATGAAGCGTTAACAGCCAAACTTCTGCCACCTTGTAAAATCCGTCAGGTGCACAACCCTGTGCACCTGTTCTCCTACTTCACGCTCTTCTGGCTGCGCAGCAGTGCCAGGCCGCTCAGCACCGACATGGCCATCAGGTAATAGCCGGGTGCCAGGCTGGTGCCGGTGGCCGTGATTAACAGCGAACAGATCAGCGGTGCAAATCCGCCAAATACGGTCACTGCGATGTTATAGCTGATCGCCATGCCGCTGGCGCGGGTGCCCATCGGAAACAGATCGGCCATGACCGACGGCACGGTTGAGAAGTAGATCGATTTCAGCAACGCCATCCAGCAGACCAGCGCGACAAGCGTGATGGGCGTGGTGTGACTGACGACCAGCTTAAAGGCGGGATAGATGGTGACGATCAGTAAAATCAGCGATCCCCACATCAACGGAACCCGGCCGATGCGTTCTGCCCACAGACCCATAACCGGCGTCACTACAGTCAGGATCACACCCGCCATTAACGTCGCGGTAAAGGCCACAGAGCCGGGCAGGTGCAGATTGCGCGTGGCATAGGTCGGTACATAGTTGAGCATGTAGTTAACCGCCGTGGAGATGACCATCAGGCCAATCGCCAGCAACATCAGCTCTTTCTGGCGGCCAAACAGGCGTTTAAGTGGGGCAACATCAGGTTGATGTGTGGCAAAGCTGGCAGGTTCATGCACATGGCGGCGGATATAAATTCCCAGTGGGCCAATCAGCAGACCAAAGGCAAAGGGAATGCGCCAGCCCCAGTCCTGAATCTCGCTTTCCGTCAGGATTTTCGTTAATCCCAGACCAAACGCGGATGCCATCAGCGTACTGGCCCCCTGAGTGGCAAACTGCCAGCTGGCGATAAAGGCTTTGCGCTCGGGAAAATGCTCCACCAGGAACGCCGTCGAGCTGCCAAATTCGCCGCCGGCAGAAAAACCCTGAACCAGCCGCGCCAGCAGGATAAGTACAGGGGCCATCAACCCAATACTGTCGTAACCCGGCATAAACGTAATCACGGCACCGCCCAGCATCATCAGATTGATGGAGAGCAGTAGCGCCTTTTTGCGACCATGGCGGTCAGCATAGTTGCCCAGCACAATCGCGCCCAGCGGCCGGATCAGGAAAGACACACCGAAACTGCCGAACGTAAGCAATATCGACACGGACGGATCGCGGGTCGGGAAAAACGCATGGGCGATATAGCTGGCAAAGAAGCCGTAAACCGCAATATCAAACCACTCCAGCGCATTACCGATGCAGGTGGCAAACAGGGTTTTGTGCAGGCTGGGTTTATTCGCGTGCAGAGATGCGGTGGTATTAAGTGTGCTCATGCGGCACCTCCGGCATGGTGACGATGCTTCGCGACCAGTTCGCGGCCTTGTTCGCCCAAATCCCACAGCAGTCGGGTCATGATCTGCAGGCCTTCGCGCGCAATTGACTTCAGCATATGCTCGTTCACGCCGTGCTGACCGCAGGCGGGATAAGAGTGCGGCACCCACAACGTGGGCAGGCCGAGAATGTCGGAGAACACCTCATTAGGCAGTGAACCGCCCAGGTTCGGCAGCAGTGCCGGCGTTTTGCCGCTGGTTTCGGCCATGCTGGCCAGCACCCAGTCGACTAACGGATCGGTGGGATCCAGCCGCGTGGCAGGCGATCCGCGCATAAACTCGACGTTCACGTTGTCAAAGCCGTGCTGTGAAAGGTGTTTCCTGACGTGCTGCGCCAGATTTTCCCAGTCGGTGCCGACCACAAACCGCAGCTGACATACCGCGGTCGCCTCGCCCGGAATGGCGTTCATGGGGCGGGCAGGATTGCCGGTGAGAAAAGACAGCACCTCCAGCGTGTTCCAGCCATACAGGCGTTCTGTGGGGGTAAGTGCCGGTTCGCCCCAGTCCCTGTCAATCTCGGGATCGCCAGGCATGCCGCCGACGTGAATCTGACGGAGAATATTGCGTACCTGCTGAGTGAGTGAACTGGGTTTCAGCGCCGCCACCTGAAGCACGCCCTGAGCATTCACCAGCGAGGCAATGGCATTGGCCAGTTGCGTGCCGGGGTTACTCAACAGGCCACCCCAGTTGCCGGAGTGATAGGCGTTGTCGCGAGCCGTGATGGTAAGGCGAAAATTGACGGCGCCGCGCGAGCCCAGGAACAGGGTCGGCTGCACCGCGTTCAGGCGTGGACCGTCTGAGGCGACAAACAGGTCGGCTTTGAGCAGATCGCCGTGCTGCTGGCACAGCTGTGCCAAACCTGGCGAGCTGATCTCTTCGCCCATCTCGAACAGCAGCTTGCAGTTGAAACCCAGCCTGCCGCCGCGCGCCTGAAACACCTGTTCCAGCGCGGCCAGGTTAACGCAGTGCTGACCTTTGTTATCCGCACTGCCGCGGGCATACCAGCGGTCGTCTTCTTCAACAAGCTCCCAGGGCGTTAACCCTGCGCGCCAGTTTTCGTCATCGCCAAACACCACATCGCCATGACCATAGCTCAGCAGGGTGGGTAGAGCGGGATCTTCAATGCGTACCGCCACCAGAAAGGGACGATGGGCTGCTTCGGTGTTCTCAATAAAGTGCAGAGTAAAGCCCAGCGCGCGCAGCTGCGGCCCAATCTCATCGTGTAAATAGTGATGCAACTCGCCGTCGCGATCCTGGCGCTGGCTCTCGGTGCGCTGCGCCACGCGACGCGCCAGAATGCGTTGAAATTCCCCACTGTCGAACCAGGCGGTGGCCTGTTGTATGGCGTTTTGCGCTGTCATGTTTGCGTATCTTTTATGCGTATTATGTTGTCCCATCATTTCCGAAACGCTGCTTTGCCACAATTATCAATTTATCGAGTAAGATTTGCTTTTAAAGCAAAGCTAACCTGCCCGTTTTCGAGGCATGCACCAGCATGAGGCGCGCATGATCAGTAATGAAATCCGCTATTTTCTCGCCGTGGCGAATACGGGCTCGTTAAGTGCGGCGAGCGAACAGTTGTTTATTGCGGTGTCGGCTATCAGCCGTCAGATTCAGCGGCTGGAGACCCAGGTGGGCGTTCCGCTGTTTGAACGTCACGCTCGCGGGATGGTACTGAATGAAGCCGGGGAGATTTTTGCCCACCATGTGCGCAAGAACATGCTGGATATGGACTATGCGCTGGCCGAGATCAAAGGGCTGAAAGCCGTGCGGCGCACGCTGATTCGGCTGGCCTGTACCGACGGGCTGGCCTTTACGTTGCTGCCGCGCATGATTGCCGACTTTCGCGAGACGAATCCCGGCATCCTCTTTGACATTAATGTCGCCAGCCCGCAGGGCGTGTCCGAACGAATACGCAGCGGCGAGTGCGACCTGGCGCTGCAGTTCAGTCTTCATGCCGAAACGGGCGTGGAAATTATCGGCTCCTGGCCTGCGCCGGTGTTGTTAGTGATGCATCAGAGCCACCCACTCGCCAGCGCGCCGCAGGTGACATTGCGTGATATCAGTCCCTATCCGCTGGCACTGCCCCAGCAGAATACCACCGTGCGTCAGCTGTTTGAGCTGGCGAGCCATATGAGTGGCAACCTGATTGAGCCGGTGGTGACCTGCGATAATTTCTCTACCTTATTCCAGTTTCTGCTGCGTACGCCGTTGGCCATGACCATCTGTAGTGCCTTCAGCGTGCTACAGGAAGCCGAAGCGCATGGACTGGTGATGCGATCTGTCGACATCGATCAACTGAGCCAGCGCAATCTGCAACTGCAGGTGCCTTCTGGTCGGCCCCGCAGCGCCGCGCTGGAGATGTTTTTAGCGTTTGCGCGGCAGCAACTGAACACGCTGGACGAGTCGTTGACCATATAACCCCACCGTCAGCCCGATAATAATCAACAGCAGAGCAAGCATTTTTTGCGGTGAGATGTGCTCGCCGAATATCATCATGGAACCTAAAATCCCGAAGACCGGCACCAGTAGTGAAAGCGGTGCTACTGTGGAAACAGGATACTGCTTGAGTAACGAATTCCATATCCAGTAACCGAAAAGGGTATTGGGATAGACCTGGAATAAAACAGACAGCAACGCGCGGTTGTCCATGTGGCTAAACATCTCTGTAAAGCCGTTGCTGCCGTTAACCAGCCAGTCCAGCCCAAAAAGCGGTAGTGGCGAAAACGCGCTCGACCATACCAGAAAGGCGAATACCTGTTTTGTGCCTGCCTTTTTAATAATGATGTTAGCGATGCTCCAGGCAAGCGCACCGGCCATGACCAGCAACATGCCACTCAGTGTAACCGAGCCATCCGTGACAAACACGATGCTTAGTAAACCCGCACAGGCGATAACAAAACCGGTGATTTGATAGCGACTGAGGCGCTCCCGAAATATTATGCTGCCCAGCAATAAGGTAAAAAAAGCGCTGAACTGCAGCACAAGCGATGCTATCCCGGCAGACAAGCCTGTTTTGATTCCCAGATTGACCAGCCCCCACAGACCGATGCCAAAAATCAGGCCATAACCGATGAGGTAACACCATGGCACATCGGGCTTTTTGATGAAAAACAGGGCAGGCAGGGCACTCAGCGTGAAGCGAATGGCTGCCAGTGTGAAGGGATCGATAGTGTGCAGGCCAAGTTTAATGACGGAAAAGTTTACACCCCAGATTGCGGTAACCAGGATGGCGAGCAGAAGATGCGGATATTTCATGATTGACGGGATCCTGACCAGATAAGAAAAGCACACACGCTGACCGAGGCACCGGCAAGGCAGACGGCCTGCCATCCCCAGTAGGCGTACAGTTGCGTTGCAATGAGGGCGCCTGCTGCGCTGCCCACCGAATAAAAACACATGTAAGCACCGACCAGACGGCTTGCTGCTGCGGGTCTGGCGGCAATGATGAGACTCTGATTGGTGACATGAACGGCCTGCACCGCAAAGTCCAGCGCGATGATGCCCGCCACCAGCCAGCACAAAGAGGTTTCGACATACGCGACGGGCAGCCATGAGAACGTCAATAGCGCCAGCGCTAACCCTGTTGTGCGTTGGGCAAATCCTCTGTCAGCCCACTTGCCCGCGCGTGATGCCGCGAGCACGCCAGCAATTCCGGCTAAGCCAAACATCCCTGTCTGGGTATGTGGCAGGGAAAGTGCCGTAAGTGGCATTACCATGGTTGTCCATAGCATGCTGAAAGCCGCGAAGATCAGCAGCGCAATCATTCCACGTTTTCGCAGTTGAGGTTCCGTAATAAACAACCGAAAAACCGACTTCAGCAGGGAAAGGTAACTTGGCTTACAGGGCAGTGGCGGGGGCGATGGCATCACTTTCCAGACGAAACAGGCAATCAGCAACATCAGGCAGGCAGAGGTGAGATAAACGGCCCGCCAGCCGGCGATATCGGCAATGGCGCCTGAGATAAAACGGGATAACAGAATGCCTGTAACAATTCCGCTGGTCAGGGTGCCAATCGCCTGGCCTCGTTTCTGTGGCGTCGCCAGTCTCGCTGCCCACGCCACGATAAGCTGCACCACCACGGCCATCAGGCCAATCATCAGCACGGCGCAGAGCAGAATCGTGACACTGCGTGATAACCCCGCCACGACTAACGCCACGACGGACAATAGCAACTGCGTCATCACTATGCGTTTAGGATTCATCCAGTCCCCGAGCGGCACCAGAAACAGCAGGCCGATGGCATAGCCCGCCTGTGTGGCAGTGACAACGCTGCCGATCATAGCGGGTGAGACTTTCAGGCTTGTCGCCATCGAATGGAGTAACGGTTGCGCAGAATACACATTGGCTACCGCCAGTGCACAGGTCAATGAAAATAGTATCGTCATTCCTGAACTCAGCGCAGTGACACCGGGCGATGCAGTTTTAGTCCCGTCATCGCGGCACGTACTTGCCTTATCTACCATAAGATGCCTTTATTCTGGTTTTTTTTTAAAACTAGATTACTTATAGAAGTAACAAGAGTGGTTTTTTTTTGCAACTATTAAATGTGGGAATTAAGCTTACATCAGTGGACAGACTGACAGGGAGAACACCGATGGCAAAACAGGAATCGCTCAGAACCAGCGAATGTCCCGTTGCGCGGACGCTGGAATCGATTGGTGAGCGCTGGTGCATGATGATTATCCGCGAGGCATTTGATGATGTGCGGAGATTCAGCGAGTTTCAAAAAAATCTGGGGCTTGCCAAAAACATACTGGCCTCACGTCTGAAACATCTGGTCGATATCGGCGTGTTCGACATATTGCCAGCATCGGATGGCAGCGCCTACAGGGAATACGTCCTGACGGAAAAGGGGCGTTCCGTTTTCCCCATTGTTGTAGCGATGCGGCAATGGGGAGAGCGTTATATGTTTGACCAAGGGGAAACCTATTCTGTCCTGCTTGATAACGAACAGGGTAAGCCGGTTCAGCTTTTGGATGTGCGTTCCTCCCAGGGAAACAAACTGCAACCGGGTGACTGCCACCGCAGGCGCGTCGTTTCTGATAAAACCGCCAGGTGAATTGCTGAAATACCCGCAGGAAAATGATGTGAAGCGTCTGAAGGTTATGGCGCAGCCTTCGATGGCTGACCGCTCGCTCACCAGTGGACTACGCCGCGCCGTGATCACCATGACATCACTCGTTAGGTAGTGTAAAGGACGTAAAAGGCTGTAAAAACGCGCGTTTTTAGCCTGTGACGCGCTTATCATTCCTGCCATACGTCACTGTCACTCAGTCGGAAGTTTGCCGATAAAACAGAAAACAGTGCACATACTGACCTGAACATTCATCTGCAAAGGAGAACCACCATGGATTCTTTCTTTCCTGAGGATGTCATTGATACCCTCAGTAAAACGTTCTGGCAGCGCGTCAGTGCGATGAAAGGGCTTATCGAACGTCACCAGAGTTTTCGTCTGCTGTGGTTCGGCGAGGCGCTGAAACGTAACCACAACTGGACTGATATCAGCGCGGAGCAGGCCGTCAACCGCGTGATTAGCGAGAGTCAGGGGCTGCCGCTGGCGGAGGTCAGAAAAATGACCATCGCCCAAAAGTGGGTTGCACTGTCAACGGTGAGAAAGACGCTCTATTCACAACCGGATGGTAAAACGTTTCAGTGGCTGGTGGAGAAGAAGCTGGACGAGCTGGATAATCCCGGCCAGTTTTCAGCGTAATGCCATATTGCGTTCAGCTGCGCAATAAAAAACCTGTCCACGCTGTTCGCGTTAACATCAACTGGCCGGGGTTGCCCCCGGCTCTGTGATGAACAGCGAAACCTTACCGCTTTTGTGGCAGTAAACCGCGCTTATTCATTCGCGATCGGCGTCGAATCTTCCTCGATTTTGGTGTCGCCCTGAATCGCTTTAATCCGCTTCTCTACCGCATTTACCTGATCGCTGTTGTGCAACAGCGTGTAGGTCAGATCAAAGGTTGCACTCGCGCCCGGTGCCAGCTGTTTCACGCGCTTCTGCTCCCGTTCAATCGTGACCGGATAGGCATAGTTGGTGCCGGGCTCAATCCCGGTGACATAGCCTTGTTTAAGCGTGTCGGTATTTTTCCACAAGGTCAGCAGCGGCAACTGCTGAGTATCAAACTGAATGGACGCGCCTTTGTTGCCCGCTTTATTAACCACGGCGGCGACCGTCTGATGATCCTTGTCGGACAGCGGTTTGATGTTAAACACCATTTCATCGAAGTCTTTGGTTGGGCCTTGATAGGTCTGCCAGTTTTTCAGCCCCGCTTTGGCATAGTCATTGAACGGGCTGATGCCCGACATCGGGGCCATAAAGCGGGCACCTTCTTCCAGAATGGGCGTACTGAAGTTGCTGTGATAGATGATCTCGTAATCGTGCGGATAATCGGAATGGTTGGTCAGCACGTCGTGCAGGCTGAACTGATTGCTGCCCGGCACATAACGCAATTCCGTCCACGTCTGCAGATCGGCTTTCTTAAACGTGCTCTCTTTGATCAAACCGCGAATACGGATTTCATGCGGGGCCGCATCCGCCACCTCGACTTCAAGCTGCGAGACCGGCGTGTTTCCGGCTTTGCCATGCAGCGTGTAGATACGGCCTTTGTCGTTCACCGGATGGCCGGTCCATTCGTAGCCACAACGCACCATCATTTCGTTGAATCCTTCCAGCCAGCCCAGGCCATTGCGACTTTCAAGATTGATGAACGCCGGGTTTACCACCTCTTTAACGGGGGAATCCCAGCCCAGGCGGGTGCCGAATCCCTCTACGCGGAGCAGGTTCATACCGCGTGTCGGAATAAGCGTAATAGTCAGGCCATCCTGACTGCGGATGACCAGAAGCTTACTGCCTTCCTGCTTGCCGCCATGCAACACTTTCTGCTCAATGCTGAACGGTTTGCCCTGAATGTTCAGCTCGCTGCTGTTTATCTGCCAGTTTCCTTTGTCGGTGCCTTGTTCAGCACTCGTCAGCACCCAGGTTTTTGCAGATACCGAACCCGAAATCATTACGGCCAGCACCGTCAGTGCGAGTTTCGTCTTCATCGTTTACCTCTCTGGCTGAATCGTTTTTTCATTAGTGAGAGGAATTTACTGATTTGGGCTACGCGGAAACGTGATTTCTCTCACCTGCTGGAAAATCAGGCAGGATTAAGCGTGTTAGTGGGATGTTGCTCACATTTAAAATGCTTATTAATGCTGTTATGTCATCTTTTTATCGGCATAAACGCGAAAGCTGTAAACGTTTCAGCCACCACCGGTAAAACGTGGCTGGCGCGTAAAGTCAGGAATCAAAACAAAGGCGCGAAGCAGGGGCGTCGCGCTGCACAGTGAGGCGGATCAGGTCAGATAAAACTGTCGCTTGAAGGCAAACATATCATTCAGCAGGCAGTACTCGGGATCACCGAGCGTAATAACTGGCGCGCGCTGCGCGATCATCGTTTTCCAGTTCGCCAGTGAACGTCGCCAGGCGGCGTCTTCGTCGTCGGTCAACGGCGCAACCTGATATCCCAGCGTGATATGAAACTGGTAGCGATCGTGGTCTGGTTCGCGAATGCCGGTGACCTCGGACAGCCGATCGCGTAAACGGCGCAACCGCGTCTCTGTCTCCGCATCCGCCGTTAACAGGCGCAGCGTTAACGGGGTTTCACGCGCAGACGGCGCCTCCGGATTGACGCGCATGTGGTAAGGCGAGGCATCCTCACCCAGTTTATATGTCCGCAGGCGTTCAGCCAGAATCCGGTCGCACTCGTCCATGGGCATGTCCAGCGGCAGCCCGGCAGGCCATAAGGGATAGCGTCTTGCCTTGTCGTTGGCTCCGCCGAAAACAGTCATGTGATAACTGGAGGGCGGCAGTGCGGTAACCTTCCTTGACCAGCTTTCGCCGGGCAATTCACGATAGACATCAAGCAGGGCATCAAAGGGTTCTGAGCCGTCACCTTGCTGCGGCAGATGGCAGATAATCGTGTTTCCTTCAAAGGGAAGAACCCGGCCATCTGCGTCAAACTTACGTCCCACATCGTTGGGGCGGTGTTCCGCACCGATGGCGAGGGAAGCGGCCAGACCGCCCAGGGTGGCAATCGTACCTTTCAACAGCCTTCTCCGTGTTGTCATCGAATAACCTCTGCATTTAGCCGGTTCCGACAAGGTCGGTAACGGTACCGTTTCCCCGCGCAATGCCACCCGTATCTGCGCGTGATGTATTCCTGAGAAGCTGTTCTCATGCCTGACCGGGCTTAACAGGCAGGGGTGCTGTGATAAGGGGACAATAACGCGCATGCGCAGAAACAAAGAACCCGACGTCATCCTGCACGGTGATCCGCTCAGGGCGCTTCTCAACCGGGGAGCTTAGTGAAGATCTGTGACTAAAAAATGACTGAAGATGTACAACGAGCGAAAGAGGAATATCTGTTATGACTAAGCGGGCCGCAATGGCGCTTGCAGCACGCTTCATAACGCCCGATGCAGCGTCGTCGTGGCTTGTTCATCTGCGCGCTTTTTTCTGCTCGTCTGAGAAAGAAAAAGCCAGCGTTACGCCGCTGGCATGACGTTTTCATGCTTATACATTGAGCCGGTGAATGACCGTCACGAATTCATTTACCCCGCGATTGATCTCCTGGAAACTGCGCGAGAGGTTGCTGATCTTATCGTTTTCAGTCGTAAGAAAGCGTCTGATTTCATCAAGCTGCCGGGACATGTTTTCAATGAGCGCGGTATTTTCTTCCACAACTTTCGTGATTTTAAGCGTCGCCTGCGACGTCGAAGCCGCCAGTCGCCGGACCTCCTCGGCCACCACGGCAAACCCACGTCCCGCTTCGCCTGCCCGCGCGGCCTCAATCGCCGCGTTTAACGCCAGAATATTGGTTTGTCCGGCGATGGTGTTGATCGTCGAAACAATTTCTTTTATGTCCATGGAAGAATGATTGAGTCTGTCGCCAATGTCTGCTGCCGCACCCACCTGTAACGACATGGATTCCGCATTGCGGATGGTCTCTCCCAGGACATCATTGGCATTAAAGGTGATTTGCGACGTCTCTTCCGACGTTGTAACGGCAATGTCAGCGATCCGTTTGGCATTCTCTACGCGGTCGGTGATATCAGACGCCAGTTTAATAACCTTATAAACATGCCCGGAGGCATCTTTGACAGGGTTATAGCTGGCCTCCAGCCAGACGCGTTTTCCAGACGCTGTCACACGTTCAAAACGCCCTGTGAAAGCACGCCCCTGCTGAATCTTTTGCCAAAAATCAGGCTGCTCCTTATAAAATTCATCAAAGCAAAATATGCGATGATGTTTACCTTGAATGGCCTCAAGCTGATAGCCCATTAATTTCAGAAAATTGTTATTGGCGTCAATGACCTCACCCTGCGGTGTAAACTCAATCATGGCCATGGAGTTATTCAACGCGGTAATGATGGCTTCTTTATGCTTTAACGCTTCATGTTTATGCGTAATGTCGTTGGCAATTTTTATGATTTTTTTCACCGCACCGTGGCGATCTTTCACAGGGAAATAGGTGGCGCTCAAATACAGCCGGCTGTGATTTTTGCGAAACCGCTCAAAGATACCGCTGAACGAGTGACCTGAGCCGAGTGTTTGCCAAAAGTGCGTATAGTCGCTGGAGTGCACAAATTCATCATCGCAGAACAGGCGATGGTGCTGACCGGCGATCTCATTTAGCGTGTAGCCTGTCAGTTCGAGGAAAGGCGTGTTTGCCGTAATGATGCGACCGTCGGGCGTAAATTCAATCCAGCCGATGTTGGCTTTGATCGCCTGTGTATTGGTCTGGTCGTCCGCTAACCCCGGTGAAGCTTTACCAGGCATAAAACGTGTCAGGGCTAACATACTTCTCTCCATCTGATCCAGTGAAAGGGGCGTAAAGCGTCGGGCCTCGTGGCGGAGAGTTTGCTGTCTGATGGAAAGTAAAGCGTCCGGCCCGGGTCATTTAACTTATCGGCACAGGCCGGTTCATATTTAGAAATGTATTAAAAAAATTGATGCTTATCACAGTGACAGTCAGTGCACACAGATAACGAGCTACGTCTTCTGACAGACTGCCTGTAACAGTGAAAAGATGGCGAAAGCAGAAAAACAGCAGCCATGTGGCGGATTGCTTCCCGCTGCCAGACAGGACGGCAGATAAAAAAGCAGGATGAGCGGGGGCTTTTCCGGGCAGATGTCAGCGGCAACCGCTACAGCCCGGATAAGATTGTTAACCAGAGTTTGTCAAACGAGGTAAAAGAAGACATCAGGAGGGGTTATACAGTCAACATAAAGTGTTTAGGGCTTGTTGCAGTGTAGGGACGTTTTTATGACAGGAAAGCGCGAATCAGCGAGAGCGAAGCCGATGGCAATGGCGTCGCCAGGCGTTTTCATGCACACCCGAGAACGCGCCTGCGATGGCGATGAGCCGGATTTTCTGTCAGGCAGGCATGTCGCCGCAGTGATACCCAGGCGCTGCATCACCACACGGCGGCGTTGACAGGCTGGTGGCAGCAGAAAAGGCTGACGCGTCAAACAATGACGCGCCCGTGTGTGGGGCGTAACCCTGACAATAAAACCGTATGCAGTGCCGTGAATCGCATTAATGCTGCCTGTGCCCTCAGACCTTCAGTCGATGAATCACCGTTACGAATTCGTTTACGCCGCTGAAAATTTCCTGAATGTTGTCGGACAGATGCGTGATTTTGTCGTTTTCTGTGGTGAGAAAGCTGTTAATGCCGTCGAGTTGCTGGTGCATATCGCCAATCAGGCTGGCATTTTCTTCGACCACCTTGCTGATTTTCTGCGTCGCCTGTGAGGTAGAAGCAGCAAGACGTCTGACTTCTTCTGCCACCACGGCAAAACCGCGTCCTGCTTCGCCTGCCCGTGCGGCTTCAATCGCAGCATTGAGCGCCAGGATATTGGTTTGTCCGGCAATGTTATGGATGGTTGAGACAATCTCTTTGATGTCTTTGGCTGAGTAATTCAGTTTGTCGCTGATTCCCGCTGCCGCAGCGACCTGCGAGGCCATCGATTCGGCGTTACGCACCGTCTGACTGAGAACATCATTGGCATTCACGGTGATGTGTGACGTTTTTTCAGACGTGGTCATGGCGATATCCGCCACATCCTGCGCCGTGACGACACGTTCGGTAATATCCGACGCCAGCTTAATCACTTTATAAACGTGTCCCGAGGCATCTTTCACCGGGTTGTAGTTGGCCTCAAGCCAGACGCGTTTTCCTGATGCTGTTACCCGTTCGAAGCGCCCGGTGAACGCGCGCCCCTGTTGAATTCTGTGCCAGAAGTCCGGGTTTTCTTTATAGAACGCGTCAAAACAGAACAGACGGTGATGTTTGCCCTGAATAGCGGCCAGATCGTACTCCATCAGCGTAAGGAAGTTTTTATTGGCATTAATGACCTCGCCCTGTGGCGTAAATTCAATCATGGCCATGGTGTTGTTCAGCGCCGTAATAATCGCTTCTTTATGCGTGAGTTCTTCATGCCGATCGGTAATGTCGTTAGCGATTTTGATAATTTTTTTGACCGTGCCGTGTTTATCTTTCACGGGGAAATAGTTAGCGCTTAAGTAGAGCAGGCTGTTGTCTTTGCGGTAGCGTTCGAAAATGCCGCTGAATGACTGGCCTGAGGCCAGGGTTTCCCAAAACAGGGCATATTCACGGGAGCGCACAAAATCAGGCTTACAGAACAGCCGATGGTGCTGACCGGTGATCTCACTGAGCTGGTAGCCTGTTACGGCAAGGAAGGCCGGGTTAGCCGTGAGAATAATGCCCTCGGGCGTGAATTCAATCCAGCCACTACAGGCCTGGATGGCCTGAATATTATTCTGATCATCCGAGGCGCTCCGCGCGTTTTTGCCGCGAAGTAAACGCATAAGGGAAAACATAGATCTCTCCAGATATCGCTGTAATAAGCTCGAAAGGTGATGACCGCGTAGTGGAGAGACAGCGACCCGGTTAAGGGGAAGTCGATCGGCTCGGGTCTACTTCGTTATCGGCATTGCGCATGTCATATTTAGGTCACATTTCAGCCACGGTGAGCGCACAGTGAGATGCGTCACGTTACAGGTGGTGGGCAAGGCAGGTACATCGACACAGGAGAGGACGTCTCGATCTCAACATGATGAGAATGTCGTGATCGAGCGTCGCGGTAATCAGGCGGAAAGCCGGCGCGTTAGTTTCCGGCGTCAGGTATCGCACTACGTAAAAAAGCCGGAATAACGGGACGCCCTTTTTCCAGACAGGTGCCGGTGAAAACCGCCTCAGCATAAACAACGTTATCAACCAAAATTTGCTGAACGAAATTAACACGGTTACGCTTTTCGTTTGCCGCGAGTGCGCAGGTCACCTGCATCTCATCGCCTTTTTTCAGGCTCTTTTTAAAGCGAAGCGTATATTCAAGCAGCATATGGATACGGCCTTCGGCAAACTCCGCTTCCAGATCCACGCCAAGGTGCTCTTTCATAAACGCGTGGCGTGTCCATTCCATATAGAAGGGATAGTAAAGTCCGTCTACAACGCCCTGAAAATCGATATGCTTTTCGTCAACCTGATACGTTTTGCTAAACATAGTATGGCCACTGGTAAGTGAGGGAAGGCCCACTTTAGTCGGCATGGCTGTTTTTTTAAACGGCTTTTTTCAGGCGACAGAGGAAGGTGAGTGATTCACGCTAACAGTAAAATCGGCACGCGCCAGAATCATCCAGACACGTGCCGGGTGGGCTTTACGTCATGCCGCAGCTAAACACCGAGGCTGTTTAGCGCAGCACAGCGGCTGGCTGGTGTCGGTCAATACGGAAAATGGACACGGCATTACGTAACAGGGTCGTTTGTTCCACCATGCCCTGGGCCGCAGAGGAGACCTGCTGCACCAGCGCGGCGTTCTGCTGGGTAACCTGGTCCATTTGACTTACGGCAATGCTGACCTGCCCGATACCGTTGCTTTGCTCATCCGACGCAATGGTGATTTCGCCCATAATGGTCGTCACGCCCTGTACGGATTTCACGATCTCCTCCATCGTGTTACCTGCCTGTTTCGCCAGGCCCGAACCTTTTGCCACGTGTTCAACCGACTGGGTGATCAAATCTTTGATTTCTTTAGCCGCGGTAGAACTGCGTAAGGCGAGCGAACGTACTTCTCCGGCAACCACCGCAAATCCGCGTCCGCCTTCACCAGCCCGTGCGGCTTCAACGGCGGCGTTCAGGGCCAGAATATTCGTCTGGAATGCAATCCCTTCAATGACAGAGATAATCTCGGCCACTTTGCCTGAGCTTTCTGAAATAGAGCGCATGGTTTCGACAACCTGTTTCACCACATCTCCCCCCTGCAGGGCCACGTGCGAAGTGGTATCCGCCTGAGAATTTGCCTGACGGGCGTTATCGGTATTTTGACGGACGGTAGCTGTCAGCTCCTCCATACTGGCGGCCGTTTGTTCCAGTGCGGCAGCCTGCTCTTCAGTGCGCTGAGCCAGGTCAATATTGCCCTGGGCGATTTCGCTCGCTGAGTTATTGATCAGTTCCGCAGAGGACTGAATGCCACTCACAATGGTGACCAACTGTTGGCGCATGGCTTCCAGCGAGGCCATCAGGCTGCCCTGGCCTTTAAGCGGCACAGCAATGTCTACCGTCAGGTTACCCTGGGCAATCATGCCAGCAATATCGGCAGCCGCTTTGGGTTCGCCGCCCAGTGCGCGAACGATACTGCGTGTAATGATGGTGCCCAGCACCAACGAGAGCAGGATGGTGGTTAACCCGGCCAGACTGAGCGTCATTTTCGTGGCAAAGGCCAGGCTGTTTACGTCGTCAGAGCGCGTAGCCAGCAGCGACGATTCTGCGTTGTTGAAATCGGCGGCGACGGCGCGGTAGCGATCCATAAAGGCTTTATCACGCCCTTCCTGAAAAAAATGCGTCAGGGCTTCGAGCGGTTGTTGTCCACCATTAACCTGACGACGCAATGCGATTAGCTGATCGTCAATGGCCTGGACGCTGTTGTGCAGGTCAAGTAATGACGTCAGTCTTTGCTGTTGACTGGCATTATCTGCCGTCATGGTGCGGAGTTGATTATATTTCTGGTCGAACGCCGTTTTGCCTGCGTTGAACGGTGCCAGGAAGGCTTCATTACCGGAGATGACAAATCCCCGCACGCCCGTTTCCATATTAACCATGTCAGTTAACATGCTGTCGCTCAGACTCATCACCTTATAACTGTGAATATTCCAGCTATTGGCCTGCCGTAGCTTGAGAAAGTTAATAATCGACAAGCTGCTGCCTATTAATGACACAAGAACAATGATGCCGAACGCGAACGCGATTTTGCGGCCTGTTGTGATTTTCATGTTGATTCCCCGTTTAGTAATTTTTTTATTTTTGTAATAACAACCCTTGCTTTTCGAGTATCGGCAACAAAGGAAGGCAGTTTATGAAAGCGAAGCCGTTTTTTAAAAAAAAAGTTTAAAAACTATCCTTAAGTTTAGTAAAAAGTTAATTTCCTGAGTTATCTATAGTATTCGATAGAAAGGACGAGATTAGCGTAAGGTGTATAAATAAACTGAAAATAAAAGTGATAATGAAAAGGAGGTACTGGAGATTTGTGTTAAGTGAGCGTAGTTGCTGGGGTAGGGAGAAAAAAATGGATGATAATCAGGCCGTATCATTGTGCGCTTGATATCTGAACGGATTAAATAAGGTTGACGCTTTCATCTCACCTTATCGATGAAATGAAAGCGGCCTTATTGTTTAACATCGTCATCGTGTATTTAATGTCACGCTTATTGATAATTACGAGCCTTTATTACTCTGTGATGCACTGGCACCGGTCTGTGAGTGATGCAGGGTAGGGCTCACAGGCAGTTCAGAATAAGTTTGCGTATCGTAAATCACGCCTTCTTCTGCGGATTTCAGCAGCATGCCTGCCTGGTAGTATTTATCCTGTTTCATTAAAGCAAGGGCATTTGAAACATCATTTTCTGTTTGTTGTAGCGGCATCAGTTCCTGCGTTTCAGTGACGGCTACGCCAGCCAGCTTCAGCGCATCAAGCGCACCTTGCTTATCACCTGCTTTAATATGCTGATTGGCTTTATCGATCGCGTCATTTTTCTGTTTTGATAACTGGTAATCTTCCGACACGGATACATCGGAGCCGATGCGAATATAATTATCTCCCGTCATCGGAGCTTTTTTGTCATAGCGAATATACTTTGTCCAGTCCACACTATTATCTTTTAAATAGGTGTCAGCCTGAGTCGCCAGCGCTTTTGCTTGTTGAGTTTGGCCATTAAATAACGCGTTGCGTGAAAGCTGAATATCATTCATGGCCTGCGCGGCCTGGGCCGAAATGACTTCATTATTTAATGTATGGCTGTCTTTAAAGGACTCAGCGGCCGCAGCGCCACCAGTAAACACTAATACGGCTACAATCATTGAGCTAATAATCATCTTTTTCATGATATTTATCCTCTGTATTTATGCATCCGAAAGGTGCTAACGTCATTGATTACATCTGTAGTGTTCATTTACCTGGACTGTCTTTTTTCGAAAAAGCAATAACACTGCGTTGTCAGACAAATGCAACGTCGCTGTTTTTGCTGTTTGGGAAACAGTTATCCAGAATGGCATTCTTCACGCAAAAATAATGAGGTGAAACGGCGTTGAAAACATAATCCGCCTGCGAAATGTCCGGGCTGTTTTTTGAGAAAAACATATCGCCAACAAACAGGGCGTCGGTCAGATGTGAATCCTGGCGTGAATAATCACTTTTACACAGGTTACCGTGGTAAGAAAGCAGAAGGGGCAGAGCCATAATGTTATCTCCTTGATGTCGTCTTGACGTCTTTACTTAACACCCGGAGGATATTTAATTGTAATTATGAGTTTGCAGAAAAATGTCACTGTTACAATTTCATGGTTTTTTTATCATTTTAATTCAATGGCTTGCGAATCAGTGTTTGTTACATCTTACCGCTTCTTTAAAAAACCTGAGTTTTCTATAGAAGAAAGCGTACAGGCTGACAGTCGGGTTATAAAAGAAGCCACATCAGCCGCGCCGTCGTTGATCACTCTCTGTGCAAGATAATCATTCAGCGCGCTGTCACTGAGCGTCTGCCGTATGCTGGTTCTGATGCGGCTAAGCGTGGTTAATTCTGAACGGGTTGACTTTATCCCTGTCTCATCGTGTTTTGAACATGTTGCTTTACAGTGCGCATGGCAATGGCAAAATAGCCTTTTCTCTTTCCCGCTATCGATATGTCTGAAGATGCCCTGCGGCAGCAAATTGCGAATTTAAAAAAACACAATGCGCGATTAAGGCGTATTGCGCATGATGCCCGCGATAAATTGGGTGCTGCGCTGGACGGCACGGGCCTGTGCTTGTGGCAACTGGATATTCCCACGGGCAAGTTGGTTATTTTTAACCGCCGATGGGGATCCATGCTGGGTTTTCAGCCTAAAGAAACGGATGCCCATTTTGATGTCTGGAAATCCTGCCTGCATCCTGAGGATGCCGCAGATGTTCTGAAGGCGTTCTATGACCATATCGAGGGCAAAGCACCCTTCTATGAAGCCTTACATCGGATGATTGGTAAAACAGGAAAAATTACGTGGGTGCTGGACCGGGGCCGCGTCAGTGAATGGGACGAGCAGGGCAGACCGATCAAAGTGACGGGCACACACATTGATATGACCAAAGAGAAACAGTACGAAGCGCAACTGGCTTCACTGGCAATGCACGATCCCCTGACGCAATTAACCAACCGGCATGCGTTGATCAATCATTTTCGCGATATGAAGAAAAAGGCATTATGTATTGCCTTTATTGATTTAGATAATTTTAAGCATGTCAACGACACGTTAGGGCATCGCAGTGGCGACGAAGTCCTGATTCAACTTAGTCTGCGCTTTATCGCAGCCTGCCCACCAAGTGTCATTATTGGGCGACTGGGCGGCGATGAGTTTGTTTTACTGATTCCGCTCGCGTTAACCCATCCACTCACGAAGAGGCTCACGCACGCCTGTCTTAATGCTGCCATGCAACCTTTTGAGCTGGCCAACGGTACTGCCGTCATTGGCGCATCCATTGGGGTTGTTCAGGTTGAGGAGCCAGAAAACTTTGACAGTGCGCTGGCCCGTGCTGATGAGGCGATGTACCGCATCAAAAAAAACGGTAAACGCGGTGTAGCGTTGTAAAAACGCGTTTTTTCTGCTTCTGGTTTGACCATCGGTTTCCCTCTGCCATGCTTGACAGGTAGTGCCGCGCGCCGGAACGTCGCTGAGCTTCTCAGACGATGGCCGGAAGCGTCATCACCTTCATCCATAGCGAGGCGTTTATGAGTCTGTTTAAAAGCAAAGATGGATTTAACCTCTACTACAAAGACTGGGGCAAAGGGCAACCGGTACTGTTTAGCCATGGCTGGCCGCTGGACGCGGATATGTGGGATAGCCAGCTCAACTTCCTTGCCGAACGCGGCTATCGGGTTATTGCTTTTGACCGGCGCGGTTTTGGACGTTCCGACCAGCCATGGGAAGGATACGACTACGATACGTTTGCTGACGACATTCATAGCCTGATCACACATTTACAGCTCAAGGATGTCACGCTGGTCGGGTTCTCAATGGGCGGCGGCGACGTATCGCGTTATATTGGAAAATATGGCACGGGCAACGTTAAAGGGCTGGTTCTGTTAGGCGCAGTCACGCCCGTGTTTGGTAAGAAAGACGATCATCCCGAAGGCGTAGAGAAATCGGTTTTCGACGATATCAAACAGGGACTGCTTGACGACAGAGCGCAGTTTATTAAGGATTTTGCCGCCCCCTTTTATGGCACCAATGCTGGCCAGTCAGTATCCGAGGGCGTATTGACGCAGACGTTAAACATGGCCCTGCTGGCATCGCTCAAGGGAACGCTGGACTGTGTTACCGCTTTTTCTGAAACCGACTTCCGCGCGGATCTCGCTCGCGTTGATGTGCCCACCTTAATCATTCATGGCAGCCATGATCAGATCGTCCCGTTCGAGGCGACCGGAAAGCTGGCCCATGAACTGATTACGGGTTCAGAACTCAAGATCTACGATCAGGGGCCTCATGGATTCGCTGTCACGCATCAGGCTCAGCTCAACAACGATTTACTCGCCTTCCTGCAAAACAGCAGGGCAGAATAGTCCGAAAAAAACGCCCGTCAGGGCGTTTTTATTTTTATTGCCGCTTCGCTTACCTGAAATGTGATGAGCGGTATTTCTTCCGCTTGTGAGAAGTGCCATTTTACTAATTGTCGCCTGCCTGGTCATTTTATGATCTTTTCTTTCTCTTCATTCTAATAAACGAGACGTTTACCGCTTCGCTTATTTTTGCATGTTGCAAACCCTGCCGTAATGAATTCGATTTTATCGCGCTTAGTTAAATAGATCATTTATTGATCATATTGACGATAGGCAATGTCACCTGGCCGTCCCTGCGCTGCGATTGAAAATAAAATCAGTGTGGACTTTTTAATAAATAGATCGATTAATAGAGCCTTAGAGGAGCGTTTTCATTAAAGTTTTCGCCAGGAGCGTTAAACTAGAGTTTCCTCGAAAAATAGTTTCATCACTAAAGAATTAACTGGATGTACAAATAAGGTATATGTATCTGCCTTTGTGAGTGTCGTGGCCGTCATGCTTGATTAGGTGATTTTTACAGCTACATTTGTTTGTGCACCCTTTAGTTGATGCAACTTCCACTGTGCTATTTCAATAATTAAACTTGCGGAGAACACAGAATGACTCAATATCGTGGTGGGGCCGGTAATTTCGCTGCAGACAAAGAGAGAGCAGCAGAAGCAGGCCGTAAAGGCGGACAAAACAGCGGTGGGAATTTCAAAAACGATCCCCAGCGAGCTATTGAGGCGGGGCGTAAGGGAGGTAAGGTCAGTCGAAGGAGTTAATTCAATATTAACAAGGGGTTAGATATTTAAACTGAAACCTTCAGTGAAGCTGACTTCTACTCAATATATAAACTTCGCTGTTTAATCCATGAAATAAACCACCTCTGGTTTAGGATTTGGTCAATCTTGCCGGAAAGGATATTCCTTTCCGGTTTTTTTATTGCTGCTTTTCCGGTCAACGCACGGCTGTCTGAACGAAAAAATGAAATCCGGGTTCACCAGGTGAAACGCCTCTATTTTAACTGAAGGTTAACTTGTACGGTTTTTGCTAATTCTGTACAGGTTTGTCTTAATTGAGGTGAGGCGGAGCATTTATCAAAATAACTCATTTTGAGTAAAGTACTGGTAATTAAGGGAAAAGGGCATTTTCAATGCTACTTTAAAATCTGAATTAAACGGAGCCGAATGCATTCTTCGTTAAATAGTCTAAGGTTAGTGAGTACATTGTCACTGGCGCTGCATTAAAAAATAGTGGCGTAGCCGTTCAATTAATGAGGCTCTTTTATGACTGTCAAAACGTTAAACGATCTCTTTATCCATGACTTGTCCGATGTTTACAGTGCGGAAAAACAAATCGCGAGAGCACTGCCCAAAATGGCGCGTGCGGCAAGTGATGAAAATCTTATCGCTGCGTTTAATCAGCATCTCGAAGAGACACGCGGGCAAATCGAACGTCTGGACGAATTAGTCGACGTTACGCCTGAAGTGAAAATCAAGCGAATGAAATGCCATGCCCTGGAAGGCCTGGTAGAAGAAGCCCAGGAAATTATTGAGTCTGTTGAAAAGGGTGAAGTACGCGATCAGGGATTGATCGGGGCGGCGCAGAAGGTCGAGCATTATGAAATTGCGACCTACGGTACGCTGCACGCGCTGGCCTCAAAGCTGGGTTATACCAAAGCCGCGAAGCTGCTGGCCCAAACCCTTGCGGAGGAAAAGCAGACGGATGAAAAACTGACCAGCGTTGCACAGACCATCAGTTCGGCTGAAGGAGTCGCGAAATGACAGCCATTGAAAACTATCATGACTGGTTGCGTGACGCGCATGCCATGGAGAAGCAGGCCGAGAGCATGTTGAGCAAAATGGCGGGTCGTCTGGAGCATTATCCCGCTCTGGAGCAGCGCCTTGCCCAGCATCTGGATGAAACTAAGCATCAGCTTACTCTGCTTGAACAACTGTTGGATCGCCACGGCATTGACCATTCCATTATGAAAGACGTGATGGGCAAAATGGCCGCCACAGGACAGGCGATTGGCGGCATGTTTACTTCTGACGAAGTCGTCAAAGGCGCGATGAGCGGCTATGTGTTCGAAAACGCGGAAATCGCCAGCTACACCAGCCTGATCGCGGCTGCCGAGCAGGTCGGCGACAGTGATGGCGTCAGAGTCCTGACCGAAATTCGCGATCAGGAAATTGCGATGGCCGAATGGCTGTTCACGCATCTGCCGGAAGTCACTCAGCAGTTCCTGCAGCGCTCTGCGGCGCCAGGCGTTGAAGCGAAAAAGTAAGTTCTCTACAGAGAAATCGCCAGAAAAAAGCCGGGAACGTTTCCCGGCTTTTTTGTGCCTGCGACACAGATTAGTCCATCATCATATGGCCATACATCGCCATCAGCCGACGGGTTACGCCGTTTGTCCAGCCAAAGCCGTCCTGCAGAGGATATTCACCGCCGCCACCGGGACGCGCGCGGTCACCGCTGATATCGTACTTCTCGACCAGTTTATGGTGTAACTGGTAGAAGTTATTCACGGTTGTCAGCCAGTTCACGGCGATTTCGCTCGCCAGGGTTTCTTCGCCGTAGTTATTCAGGCCCACCACCGCCATCCACTGCATAGGCGCCCAGCCGTTAGGTTTATCCCACTGTTCGCCGCTTTCCACCATAGAGGTCAGCAGCCCGCCATTGCTGAGCAGCAGATGGCGCAGCGCGATAGCCTGTAAATGCGCCTGATAAGGCGTTGCCAGTCCGACGAAGAGCGGCACTACCGCAGCGGCGGTGAACGCGCCAAAGCGGGCGCGGCGCCAGTCATAATCACGGAAAACGCCTGCGGTACTGTCCCACAGGTAACGGGTAATGGCACGTTTGCGGGCGTCCGCCTTATTCTGCCAGGCCAGCGCAGTCAGCTCTTCGCCTTTAACGTGAGACAACGTCGCAATCATCAGCTCAAGCTTGTACAAAAACGCATTGAGATCGATCGGGATAAACTGCGTTGTACGGATGCTCGACAGACGTTTTGGATTACGCAGCCAGCGTGATGAATAGTCCCAGCCTGACGCGGCACCCGCGCGCAGATCGCGGTAAACTTCGCTTGCCGGACGCTTAGAATGACGCGCTGTTTCGATGTCCTCGATCCAGGATTCATCACGTGGTGTGTCGCGGTCGTCCCAGTAACGATTCAGAAGCGAGCCGTTCGGCATCCGGACCACATGGCGATAAGCCTGGTTGGGCATCAGTGAGCCGGCGCCATCCATCCAGAACTGATACTCTTTCATCAGCTGATCCAGATAGCGCTGTGAGCCTTGCACGCCGTCCTCTTCGAACAGTTCCACCATCAGCGCAAACACAGGTGGCTGTGAGCGGCTCAGATAATAAGTGCGGTTCCCGTTCGGAATGTGCCCGTAGTTATCAATCAGCCAGGCAAAGTTGTCGGCCATATGACGTAACAAATCGTCACGCCCTGATTCCGCCAGGCCGAGCATCGTGAAGTACGAGTCCCAGTAATAGGTTTCGCCAAAACGACCACCGGGCACGACATAAGGTTTAGGCAACGGCAGCAACGACGAATGCGGCATATGCTGCTGCGGCATCTTGGTAAGAACCGGCCACAGATCGTCGATGTGCTCGTTAAGCGTTTTGTCAGGGTTCGAAACGTAGAAGCTTTCGTTGATGCCTGGCATGTAGAAATGGTCGGCAACGAAACGCGCCAGATCGAAGTCCTTGCTGCGCTTCTGACGGCGGTAACGCATCAGCACATCAAGCGGATCGTATTTGGGCGAGCAGTCGGGGAACGTTTTGCTGTCCTCGAAGATGCCCGACATCTGAACGGCCTCGAAAAGCTCAAGATAGCGATCGGCAGGCGTCAACGCATCCGGGGCAGGCAGACCTTCGATCAGCTCTGGCTCGGGTTCAGAATCCTGCATGCGCTCCAGCTTCAGTTCATGGGGATCGTATTGATACTCAACTTCCGCCCCGGCACGATTCTCTTCGAATGCATTGAGTTGCTGGCGATAAGTATTAATAACGGCCTCCTGAGCGAACGGGGTTGCACAAAAAGGAAATTATAGACCTCTCGCAGGCAGGAACAACAATGCAGATTGTCTATGAACGTAATAAAAATTGTCTATTAATCGTATAGATTGAATAAAACACAGACAATTCAACCGAATATCTCGACTTATGACGTAAATGCATTTCAGATGAATCTCTTACGGCAGGCTTAATAAAATTTTGCCTGGGCCAAAAGTGGCTGTTTTTTCCCTGTGCGGCAGGAAAATGAAGCAAAAGTGGCATGATGTAAGAAAATACCCTCTGGGGTGCCCTGTTAAGGAGAATGATCGTGCGTTCCTTTACTCTGCGACGACTCACCGGCAGCGACAGTGTAGGCTATCGCGCCATTCGGCTGGACGGATTACAACGCCATCCTGAGGCGTTTGGCGCGGATTATGCGCGTGAGCGCTCAGAACCTGACGCGTTTTTTGCGGCTCTGCTGCAAAACAATACTGTGCTGGCCGGATTCGATCCCCAGGGCGAGATCGTGGGCGTGACGGGTTTACGCTTCCATCCCGGCCAGAAACAGCGGCACGTCGCCACGATTTGGGGAATGTATGTGCTGCCTGAGTGGCGGGGAAGCGGCCTGGCGAAGACGCTGCTCATGACCGCAATCGCGCAAGCCCGTGAATGCATCAGCATCCGGCTTGCCGTGAGCGCCACCAATGCAGCAGCAACGGCCCTGTACCGGTCTGCGGGATTTACGACCTACGGAACAGACGTCGCGGCGCTGTATGTCGACGGTGTGTTCCACGATACCGTGCTGATGCGGCTGGACTTAACGGCTATCGGCTGAGGCGCACTGCCAGCATGCGCGCGCGTGGTATAAGGCGAAAAGGAGGCTGTCAGACGAGGCGGAGGTTAAATATGCGCGACAGGCCAGTTTGGCCGCGTGCGGTGACGCCAAGCTCCCGATAGCCGGGCGTCTGCTGTAGCCAGGCTTTTTGTATCATGAAGCGCAGCAAGGCTGCACCGGCCTCGCCACCAAGATGAAAGCGCCTCTCACTCCAGTCCAGGCAGGGGCAACAGGGCTTTCGTCGCGACGGCGAAGTCAGCTCGATGCCTGTTGCGGCAAAATGCGCCTTGCCCTCCATTGTGAGCGCCGTGCCATCCGGCATCAGCCAGCCCGCTGACTGCATAGCATCATAGATACCGACGGCAATCTCACCGGCCAGATGGTCATAACAGGTGCGGGCTCGCCGGAGCCGGTCTGGCGTGGTTGTTTTCAGGACTGAACCGGGCCGGGTCGAAATGCCCATCAGGTTTTCCAGCAGGCCCGCCACCTCATGGCTGGCCAGACGGTAATAACGATGCCGTCCCTGTACCACGCAGGTTAGCAACCCTGTCTCCGTCAGCTTATTCAGATGGCCGCTGGTAGTGGAGGGCGCAACGTCAGCGACCACGCTCAGCTCGGTCGCCGTCCAGGCCCGGCCATCCATCAGGGCACAGAGGATGTGCATGCGCGAGGTATCCGCCAGCGCAGTGGCCACCGTCGCCATGCTGAAGGTCAGAGAAGAGTGTGTGCTGTCATCACACCGGGCCGCCATGCGTGTCATTCTGCTCATCCTTTCCACTGGCGGGTCAGTGCTTCGGCCCGCCTGTCATCATCGGTAATCAGCACCAGCCAGTTGCTGTGATCGCTGTACTGCGCGCAAATATTAATGCCATTTTGCGCCAGGCACTGCGCAATTTCACCCAGTTCACCTGGCCGCTGCTGAGGGAGTTTTCGGCGCAGTGGCCTTCGGACGTCCCTGACATCGAAACCGGCATTCACTAACACCTGCCGGGCGCGCGGGCCATCCTCCACCAGAAAATGAGCGTGACTTTCCTTGCCCGTTGAAAAGACGCCGCCGCCTTCCAGGCCGATGCCATGCTGCCCAAGCAGTGTTCCAAACGCGGCCAGCGACCCCGGTTCGTTCCTGAAGACCACATAAAGATTAAACATGCCGGGTGTTCTCCTCTGGACCAGCATAATCACGCATAACCTTCGCAACGCGCAGGCGGTAATGGCTGAAAATTGTGTTCTGGCCTTCCCGCTGTGCCGACTGATGCAGGCTGTTTTCCCGCCAGTGACGCACCGCCCGTTCATCTTCCCACCACGACAGGGACAATATCTTGCCAGGCTCGCTCAAACTCTGAAAGCGCTCAATCGCGATAAATCCTGGTATCCTGTCCAGTTCGGGCCGAAGTTCGGCCGCCAGTTCAATGTAACGCTGTTGCGCTGCCGGTAAGGCCTCTGCTTCAAAAAGTACGGCAATCATTTCTCTCTCCCTTAAGTCAGCCTGCAGACAGCGTACCCGATGCAAAAGCGGTTACTTCGGTGTGCACCGAATCGTGGCTGATGGAGCATCAGAAAGGGGAGAAAGGGAGTGAGAGAGGATAATCGCTGCGGTTAACCGGCAGGGCTTAACCGCAGCGTAAGCGTGAGTGCGTTATCCCTTTGTCAGCGCCGCGCGGATCACCTCGGCATAAGGCGTGGTGGGGCGACCAAGCAGTTGGCTCAGTGTGCGGGACGCATCGAACAGACCGCCCTGAGCGGCACCCGCATCGGAATCTGCCAGAAGCTCTGCCAGCGGGGCCGGCAAGCCTGCGCTTTTCAGTGCGGCGGCAAAATCTGCCTGTGGCAGATTGACGTAATCCACCTTTTCGCCGCTCTGCGCGGCGATTTCAGCCGCAAACTCCGCCAGCGTATAGCTGTCATCGCCGGCCAGCTCGTACACCTTGCCCGCCTGGCCGTCACGCACCATAACTTCGGCTGCCGCGTCGGCATAATCCCGACGCGCCGCAGAAGCGATACGGCCCTGTTCTGCCGCGCCGAGAAACGCATGGTGCGCCAGGGCAGGGGTGATGCTCGCCGCGTAGTTTTCGGTGTACCAGCCGTTGCGAAGCAGGGCATAAGGCACGCCAGACGCTGCCAGCAGGGCTTCGGTAGCCCGATGTTCAGCGCCCAGCGACAGCGGAGACTTATCGGCATGGAGGAGGCTGGTATAGGCGATAAATTTCACGCCTGCGGCTTTAGCGGCATCAATGACTGCATGGTGCTGCGCTTCACGCTGGCCCACTTCACTGCCGGAAATCAGCAGGAGTTTGTCGACCCCTTGCAGGGCGGCCGTTAAGGTTTCTGGGCGGTTGTAATCCGCCTCACGTACGTGAACACCACGGGCGGCGATGTCACTCGCTTTCGCCGGCGTGCGTACGGCGGCAACCAGCGTATCTGCGGCTACTTTTTTCAGTAATGCGTCGATAACTAAACGGCCCAGTTGGCCTGTTGCTCCAGTCACTGCGATCATCACATAGCTCCTTTAAGAGGACAGTTGGTCAACAGCAGCCTATGCGATATGCTAACTTTTAGTAAGTACTTACAGAATTGTTAGGATGAAGGGTTTTGTTTAAATGACTGATAAATTAAGCGAAAAATTTATGCGCGGCGAATTGCTGAATGTTAACTGCCCGTCGCGCGATGTGTTAAAGCGCATTACCAGTCGCTGGAGCGTATTAATTTTACTCGCGCTGAAAAATGACACGCTGCGTTTTAGCGAACTCCGGCGTGCAGTCGGCGGCGTCAGCGAACGTATGCTGTCGCAGAGCCTGCGCTATATGGAGGAAGACGGCTTTGTTGAGCGCATCGCCTACGATGTTGTGCCGCCGCATGTTGAATACCGACTGACACCGCTGGGTCTGGAAGTAGGGGAGCAGGTGGTAGGACTGGCCGACTGGCTGGAGATGAATGTAGAACGCATCCTCGCCCACCGGGAGAAACAGTCCGCCGACGCGTAAGACCGTTCATAAGACGGGACCGAAGCGCGCAGAGAAACACTCCCCTCGGCCACCGTAAAAAAATGCCTGTCCGACATAACAGATTCATTCTGCGTCGGGCGGTCTTAATTACTCACAGCATTTCTTTAACATCCTTTTTACCAGGCGACTTTTTCCTGAGGTTTCTGGCTGCGTTAATTATTGCGCGAGATAAAGATGTGATGAGTTATTTACATATTGCATATGATTTTTAACATGCCTGACCGGTTGAGCTTCGTTTTCCTGCCCGGAAATAGCGAAGCCAGAGTGCGAAAAACCGGACGTATTCTAAAAAAAAGCATCATAAAGCGCAGATAAGATAAATATCCTGCTAACAATATAATAAAACACGTGATTCCCCTGTCAGAACGGTACTTTTCTCTGTTTAACGAAGCGCGGAAATGGCGAATGACGCTTAAAAACAGCGAGTTGCGTTATTTTTTAGCGGTAATCTCGTTTGGCCGTTACGGCTCCGTGCAGGGTCTGTTTTAATAACAATAATGTCACATTGCCCCTTTGAAATTAACGTTTTGCTTATTCGTCCTAAATAAGAAAACTTTCAACAAAAAAATGATCTTAATCAAAAAATACTGTTATAGTTTTTACTTATCTGATTGTCTCTGTTTTACCAGGACGAAGCATCTTACATTCGTCATGGCATTTTTCCATGCACTGGAATGACATGCTTTGTGTATAAGTCGTTAATTATAAGTAACTATATGTGGTGCTCTATGTGGCAAAGAGGTAAGCAATGTTTGGATTAGATGCCTTTCATCTCGCCAGGATCCAGTTCGGTTTTACTGTTTCCTTCCATATTATCTTTCCAGCCATCACCATCGGTCTGGCCAGCTTTCTTGCTGTGCTGGAGGGAATGTGGCTCAAAACACGTAATCAAACCTACCGCGATCTCTATCATTTCTGGTCGAAAATTTTTGCGGTGAATTTCGGCATGGGCGTGGTTTCCGGGCTGGTCATGGCGTATCAGTTTGGGACCAACTGGAGTGGTTTCTCCCAGTTTGCCGGCAGTATCACGGGTCCCTTGTTGACCTATGAAGTGTTAACGGCTTTCTTCCTTGAAGCGGGCTTTTTAGGTGTAATGTTATTTGGCTGGAACCGCGTCGGCCCGGGGCTGCACTACTTTGCGACCTGCATGGTGGCACTGGGAACGTTGATTTCCACCTTCTGGATCCTGTCTTCTAACAGCTGGATGCAAACACCGCAGGGCTATCTCATTCAGAATGGCATCGTGGTGCCAGAAAACTGGTTTAAAATTGTCTTTAACCCGTCCTTTCCTTATCGCCTGTTACATATGTCCGTGGCGGCATTTTTGGCCAGTGCGTTCTTTGTCGGATCGTCGGCGGCCTGGCATCTGCTTAAAGGAAATGACAATCCTGCCATCCGTAAAATGTTCTCAATGGCGTTGTGGATGGCGCTGATTGTCGCCCCTGTGCAGGCCATGATTGGTGATGCGCATGGACTGAACACGCTGGAGCATCAACCTGCAAAAATTGCGGCCATCGAAGGCCACTGGGAAAACCCACCCGGTGAAGCCACGCCATTAATACTGTTTGGTTTACCGGATATGGAAGAGGAACGTACTAAATATGCGCTCGAAATCCCGTATCTGGGCAGCCTTATCCTGACGCACAGTCTGGATAAACAGGTCCCGGCGCTGAAATCTTTCCCGAAAGAGGACCGTCCTAACTCCACCATCATTTTCTGGTCATTCCGCGTCATGGTGGCAATGGGACTGTTAATGATCACCCTTGGCGTAGTCAGCCTGTGGCTGCGTTACAAAGGACGCCTGTACCAGTCGCGTCCGTTCCTGTGGTTTGCTTTGCTCATGGGACCCTCCGGCCTGATCGCGATTTTAGCAGGCTGGTTTACTACCGAAATCGGTCGTCAGCCTTGGGTAGTTTATGGCGTTCAGCGAACGATTGATGCGGTATCTCCCCATGGCGAAATGCACATGAGTATCAGCCTGCTCGCCTTTATTCTGGTTTACTCCTCCGTCTTCGGTGTGGGTTATCACTATATGATGCGCTTGATTAAAAAAGGGCCGGTCACCGGCGAAGGCGATACCGTGGAAACAGGTGGCCCCGGACAAATCAAAACGCCAGCGCGCCCGCTCTCTGCGGCCACTCACCATCATGAGGAGCGTTGAGATGATTGATTTTTCTGTTATCTGGTTCGCGATTATCGTTTTTGCTGTCCTGATGTATATCGTCATGGACGGTTTCGACCTGGGCATCGGCCTGCTGTTTCCTTTTAACAAAGACGCAGGCGAGCGCGACATGATGGTCAACACCGTTGCGCCTGTCTGGGACGGCAACGAAACCTGGTTAGTGCTGGGCGGCGCAGGACTGTATGGCGCTTTCCCGCTGGCCTATGCGGTAATAGCCGATGCGCTTTCCGTGCCGTTAACCGCCATGCTGATTGGGCTGATTTTCCGTGGCGTCGCCTTTGAGTTCCGCTTCAAGGCTGTCGAGCACCATCGGGCCTTCTGGGACAAGTCGTTTATTGCCGGTTCACTCCTCGCAACCTTTAGCCAGGGCGTTGCCGTCGGCGCGATGCTGGATGGCATTCCTGTCGAAGGCCGCAGCTTTGCAGGCTCGACGATGGACTGGCTGGCCCCGTTCCCGCTGTTCTGCGGCGTCGGGCTGGTTGTGGCATATGCGCTGCTGGGCTGCACCTGGCTTATCATGAAAACCGAACATGAACTGCACCGTAAAATGTCAGCCCTGGCGACACCGCTGTTGATTGCGCTGTTGTTAATTATTGGCATCATCAGTATCTGGACACCGTTCACGCATCAGAACATTGCACATCGCTGGTTCACCACGCCAAATCTGTTCTTATTCCTGCCGGTGCCTGTACTGGTGCTGCTGTGTGCATGGGGACTGCGCCGCGCAATCAAGCGCGAGGCGCATTATTCGCCTTTCCTGCTGACGCTGGCCCTGATTTTCCTGGGCTTCTCGGGTCTGGGTATCAGTATCTGGCCGAATATTATTCCGCCCTCGGTATCCATCTGGGACGCCGCGTCCCCGCCGCAGAGCCAGGCCTTTATGCTGGTAGGTAGCTTACTGATCATTCCAATGATTCTGGGATATACCTTCTGGAGCTACTACGTGTTCCGTGGAAAAATCAAAGCAGACGAAGGATACCATTGATATGCAGACCCAGGTCAGCAGCAAAGAACGTCAGAATGAAACCCGGTCACCGTGGTGGAAACGCGTGCTGTGGCTGGTGGTCATCTACAGTGCCAGCGTGCTGGCACTCGGTGTGGTCGCGACGCTGTTCAGAATGATGATGACCGCCGCAGGCATGCGTAGCCACTGAGTCCTCCGAACGAGGCAGTGCATTCCTGACTGCCTCCGTTGTTCCCCTCGTCCTTCCATAAGCCAGCCTGTGTGCTGGCTTTTTAAAGTAGTAACCCAGGCAATTAATGCGCTTTTTGCCGCTATCCGGCCCTGGCTGGCCCATGAGTCATGACATCCTGCAACGCTTTTTGTTACTATTTTATTACAAATCTTTCCCTCTTTTTTCTTTTCACGTTTTTAAAATGCTAAGTCAAACCATAAAAAAACAGCATATAAATGATTTAGTCGACTGGATTGAAGCCAACCTGACCAACGACATTTCCATCGATCTGATTACGCTCAAATCGGGCTATTCCAAATGGCATATGCAACGTTTGTTCAAGGAGATGACCGGACAAACGCTGGCGGCCTATACGCGCAAGCGCCGCTTAACCCTTGCCGCTATGGCGTTACGACTGACGCGCATGCCGTTAATTGATATCGCCGTCCGTTTCGGGTTTGAAAATCAGCAAAACTTTAACCGCGTGTTTAAAAATCACTTCTCTGTTACGCCGGGCGGTTTTCGCCGTCTTAACGTGCTGCCTGTCCGGTATTTTCACGGCCGTATTGCCCAGCGCGAGCCGGTCATGCCGGTATCGCTTTACCGGCGCGAAGAGGAGTTGCTCCTGCAGGGCGATACGCTGGAATGGGAATGCCCGTATGGCGACTATATTCGCGACCGGCATCAGCGTATGGCCAGCCTGGTACGCCATTTTGTCCGTACGCAGCAGGGTGACGCGCAAGGATGGCTGGGATTTCAGTATGGCCCCGGCAACGCGTCCGTCGATCAACAGCACATCAGCCTGTTTCGTGGCGTCGCGCTGGCAAACACGGATGCCGGGCCAGGCGATCTTCAATGCCGCAAGGTGCCTGCGGGGCTTTACGCCCGCCTGGCATGGCGTGGCTCACCGGAAGAACTGACTCGTTTCATCGCGGATATTTACTACCTTTATCTGCCGCAGCTGAATGTGGCCTGCCGACCGGGAATGGATTTGCTCTGTCTGGATTTAACCCGATGCACAGCCGACAACATTGAAGGCGTGTTCTCTATTCCTGTCACGCAGGGATAATGCACATTATGTGCGTCATTGTGTGATAAAGCGCACGATTTTATAAGCAGGCTGGCAGGCAAGGCGTAAAATCCTTACCGAAGCGCTGAGCGCAGCTACGCATACTGTATTTCCTTCTCAGCGCTGGATATTCACCTGCTTTTTACGCCTGAACAGGCAAAATACCATGACCAAAATAACACAAATAGCCGCCTTTTTTCTGACTGTCGCGCTGTGTGCCGCTCCCGGCCTGGCGACTGCACAACTCACCGATCCCGGCAATGTTCGCACAGGATTACATCCCGGCAGTCAGGCCGGCCACAGCGAGATACTCGGTGACAGCTCGCTGCCGCAAAACAGCGGACAAAATCAGGCGCAGTAACCGCCCGATGACCGACAGTCCTCCTTTAAAAGGCGCGTAAGCGCCTTTTTGCTTTTCAGCGATAAAAGGCCGACAGATGTGCCTGCACGTACTGCCGGACCGCATTTTTAGTCATTGTTCTTAAGATATATCATAGCTATTCTCTCCGACTGACATGAGAATGATTTTTGTTTACTAAGGTTGCGTACAACCCTGTTTTTCGGAGAGCCACTGTGCCTGCATCTTCTTCCCGCCGTTTACCTGAACGTATCCGTAACGCGCTCCGCTTTCGCTGTATTCACGTTGCCACCAAAACCAAAGTGGCTGACCGGTTTTGGCGCATCGTGTTTACGGGCGACGACCTGAAAGGATTTAATTCGCCCGGTTTTGATGATCACATCAAAGTCTTTTTCCCACCCACCGCTGACACGACGCTGCAACTGCCGACGATGGACGATGACGGCATTCACTGGAAAGACGGCTTGCGGCCGGCTGCGCGTGACTACACGCCGTTTGACTTTGATGGTGAATCTTCGCTGACAATCGATTTTTACCTGCATGAAAGCGGTGTCGCCAGCGACTGGGCCGCGCAGGCACAGACCGGCGACAGCCTGATTATCGGTGGACCTCGCGGTTCTCTGCTGGTCCCAACGGATTATGCTTTCCAGCTTTATGTCTGTGATGAAACCGGTCTGCCTGCGTTTCAGCGCCGCAGCCGCAGCATTGAAGCCGAAACCCTGCACCTGTTTGCCTTCACCGATGAAAAAACGGGGCGTGACTACTTAGCGGACACCGGCAAGGCAAATGTGGCCTGGCTCGGTAGCCAGCAGATGACGCAGGCGGCTTTGCCAGCCCTGACGGCGGCGCTGGATAAGATAGCGATACCGTCGCATGACGCTTTTATCTGGCTAACGGGAGAAGGGCGCGTCGTTAAACAGCTCGCTGACTACTTCACAACGCAACGCGGCGTGGATGCTGATCTTGTGCGTGCGGTTGCTTACTGGCATCACAAGTGAGTGACCTGCCGTTGATTGAATTTTACCTGGTGGCCCTCTACCATCAGGCTCTTTCTCCTTAAACAGGCAGAGGCGACAGATGGATTCGGCCCATTCAGAACAGGATAACCGCAGCCAGTCTGCGCGGCCTTGCGCAGCGCGGCGGAAGCGCCGGGAAAAGATGCTTGATGCGGGTGAAATGCGCCTGTTGATGCTGCACTTTATCGCTCAGCGCGCCTCTCACGGTTATGAGCTGATTAAATGCGTTGAAGAACTGTCGAAAGGGGAATATTCCCCCAGCCCGGGTATCATTTATCCCAATCTGACCTTGCTTGAGGAAATGGAGGCCATTGAGATTGTCGATCCCCAGGCGGCGAGAAAGGCTTATGTAGTGACCGCAACGGGTCAGGCGATGTTAGAGGCCGAAGCCCAGCCATTGTCGCGTTTGATTACGCGTCTTTCCTCGCTGGCTGTATTAGTCAACAATCGCAGTATTCCCGACATAGAACAGGCCATCTTTCAGTTTAAAAACGCCTTAAATGGCCGTCTGGCACAGCAGGACATCACGGACGAAACACGGCATAAGATTGTGGCTGCGCTGAACGCAGCCGCTGAGCAAATCAGCCGCAGTTAACGCCGGATCGCGCTCGTCAGCTTCCGTCAGTTTTGTTTTTGTCGATGTGTCCCAGTGAGCGTTCCGGAAAGCAGAGGTCTCTGACACGCTGCTTGAGCACCTGAGCATCGGGAAAGCCGCCGTCACGTTTACGTTCCCACACCAGATGGTCATCTACCGTGACTTCAAATATGCCGCCGCTGCCGGGGCGAAGCGTGACGCTGGCCAGGTCCTGAGCAAAAGTGTGCAGCAATTCCTGTGCCATCCAGGCTGAGCGCAGCAGCCAGTTACACTGGGTACAGTAGTGGATCACAACGACAGGTTTTTGCATATTCTTTCTCCTTTTCCTGAATAAGGGCTGTCAGCGATGTTACGCAATGGCAGACAGGCTACATGAAACATCTACAGGCTGACCGGGACAAACCGGTTCGCGTTGCCAGCCGAAACGGCAGAGAACGATGGGCGACGTGTTAGCCGAAACGGTACAGGCCATTTTCCTGTTTACGCTGATAAAACATCAGATTAGCCGCATCAGATTACTGAGTTTCAGCCATACTTTACCTGTGACAGAAAACAAAGGAAAACTCATGACCATGAAACTCAGTCAGGCTGCTGAACAACTGGGTCAGCAGCTTTTATCCTCTGGTTTGCGTCTGGCAACCGCAGAGTCCTGCACGGCGGGATTGATCAGCATTACGCTGGCGGCGGTCGAAAACAGCGGTGATTTTTTTACCAGCGGCTTCGTCACCTACAGCGAAAGCGCCAAAGTGCGTCTGCTTGGCGTTAACCCGCAAACGCTGGAAAACCACACTGCAGTCAGCAGAGAAACCGTGTGTGAAATGGCGCTGGGGGCGCGTGAACGGTCCGGCGAACCGGTGAGTCTGGCGATAAGCGGCTATGCCGGACCGGACGGCGGCGAAGATGGTACGCCTGCAGGCACTATCTGGGTAGGATGGACATTGCCTGATGGCAAAGTCGTTGCCCGTTGTCAGCACTTTTCTGGCGACCCCAAAGCCGTCATGGAGCAGGGCGCGAGCTGGGCACTGCAGGGGCTAAGCGCGTTACTGATGCAGCAGGATGCGCCGCCCCATAAAGACCGTTAGCGGCAGTCCACCACCAGGCGGCCGCGAACCTTGCCTTCAAGCAGATCCCGCGCGCCCTGACTGGCTTCGCTAAGTGGGATGACCGTGATCATCTGAGACAGTTGCGCATCATTCATCAACTGTCCGAGCCTTTGCCAGGCCTGCTGGCGAAGCGGTTTAGGGCACATCACGCTGTCCACGCCCGCTAACGTCACGCCGCGTAAAATAAAAGGCGCGACGCTGGTGGGCAGATCCAGCCCCTGAGCCATGCCACAGGCGGCGACAACGCCATCGCGCTGCGTACCCGCCAGAACGTTACTCAGCGTATGGCTGCCCACGCTGTCGACAGCCGCGGCCCAGCGCTCTTTGCCCAAAGGTTTGCCCGGCTGAGACAATTCAGCACGATCCATAATCCTTTTCGCGCCCAGCGTATTGATCAGCCAGTTTTCATCGCTGGCGCGGCCGCTGGAGGCGATCACCTCGTAGCCGAGTTTTGCCAGCAGGCTGACGCTAAAGCTGCCCACGCCACCGCTGGCACCGGTGACCAGCACGGGGCCGCGATCGGGCGTAACGCCCTGTTTTTCTAAAGCCAGCACGCACAGCATGGCGGTAAAACCGGCGGTGCCAATGGCCATCGTATTCAGTGGCGATAAGCCGTCTGGGATAGGCACTAACCAGTCGCCTGCGACACAGGCTTTTTGCGCCAGGCCGCCCCAGTGTTTTTCTCCCACCCCCCAGCCGGTCAAAATAGCGGTGTCGTCCTGCTTCCAGTCGGAATGCTGGCTGGCGACTACGCGACCGACGAAATCAATCCCCGGCACCATGGGAAATTCACGGACAATCGGGCCTTTATTACAGATGGCCAGCGCATCTTTGTAGTTCAGGGTGGAATAGTGCACGTCGAGCGTGACATCCTGGTGGGGCAACTGTGTTTCGGAGAGTTCTTTTAACTCGGTACGGTAACCTTGTTCGTCATTTTCAATGACCAGTGCCTTAAACATACAGCCTCCGTCAGGCGTAAGAATCATCAGGCAAGTTTACGCCCGACAGCCTGAGAGGGCCAGGTACTGGCCCGACAAGTACACCGCTCTGAGGCATTATCAAACATTCAGGTGGCGGGGCGGCAATGTCCGGACATGGCATAATTTTGCATTGATTACAGAAGCTTAGTCGCTTAAAGATATTGCAACTGAATGATATGTATTGTTTTTTATTTTAAATTTATTGACCTGATATTTAACGTTGTCGGGTTGTCCCTGTCAGTAAAAAATGACATTATTGCCGCCACATTTTTCCCCGCCGCCATCCCAGACAGAGGACGCTACCATGTCCGGATCAATGCGTTTTTGCACTTGTTCCCACTCGCCAGACCTGGCGCGTGACCTGTTTTCCGCCGTCATACCGGTTACACAAATTTCCGTCACTATGCGGTGACGCCAGCCTGGTCGTTGCTGTTGGACATGAGTAAGGACTACTCTTTACTGATGTCTATCGGTTTGGCCCGTCAGATATCATTCGCCGGGGAAATTTCCCTATTGCCGTGCCTCAGGCACCCACTCCCTGACTGTTAGGGATTTGTGTTATGACACCACTTAAAATTGCTGCCAGCGCTGCCGTTGCGCCAAGTCTGTCCCTGAATACTGCGCGCGACGTGGTCACGCTGGATAATACTGATTTTACCGATGTGGCGGCTGTGGTCGTCTCGCTTGCGGATACACGCAGTGGCGTGCTGGCCTTATTGCGGCATACCGGTTTTAACTTACCGGTGTTTGTTGCCAATGCCTTTGAAGAAGAGGTCATGCATCTGCCCGGCGTGACGGGTGAGTTGAACGGTGAACCGCAGGACTGGGCGGCACTGGAAACGGCGGCGCAGGCGTATGAAGCTGAGTTGCTGCCCCCGTTCTTTGAAACGCTGACCCGCTATGTCGATATGCAAAACAGTACATTTGCCTGCCCCGGTCATCAGGGCGGTGCCTTTTTTAAAAAGCATCCGGCAGGTAAGCAATTTTATGATTTTTATGGCGAAAACGTTTTTCGCTCAGACATGTGCAACGCTGACGTTAAGCTGGGCGATCTGCTGATCCATGAGGGATCGGCCAAGCATGCACAGAAGTTTGCTGCCAAAGTTTTTAATGCCGATAAAACCTACTTTGTGTTGAACGGCACCTCAAGCGCCAACAAAGTGGTCACGAATGCCTTGCTGACGCGCGGCGATTTAGTGCTGTTTGACCGCAACAACCACAAGTCCAACCACCATGGGGCGCTGATTCAGGCTGGCGCAACGCCCGTTTATCTCGAAGCGGCCCGTAATCCGTTTGGCTTCATTGGCGGCATTGACGCGCACTGTTTTGATGAGGATTATCTGCGTGCTCAGATCGCCAACGTGGCCCCTGAGCGTGCACAGGAAGCACGTCCTTTCCGCCTGGCGATTATCCAGTTAGGCACCTATGACGGCACGGTGTACAACGCGCGTCAGGTGGTGGATCGCATAGGTCATCTGTGTGACTACATCCTGTTTGACTCCGCCTGGCTGGGCTACGAACAGTTTATTCCGCTGATGGAAGGCTGCTCACCGCTGACGCTGTCGTTAAACGAAAACGATCCCGGCATTTTCGTGACGCAGTCGGTACACAAGCAGCTTGCGGGCTTTTCACAGACCTCGCAGATTCATAAAAAAGACAACCATATCCGTGGTCAGAAGCGTTTCTGCCCGCATAAGCGATTGAATAACGCCTTTATGCTGCACGCCTCTACCAGCCCGTTTTATCCGCTGTTTGCCGCACTGGATATTAACGCCAAAATGCACCAGGGCGAGGCGGGACGTCGCATGTGGGACGAGTGCGTCATGCTGGGCATTGAGGCGCGCAAGGCAATCTTTGAGCGCTGCGATATGATCCTGCCTTTTGTTCCTGAAACGGTGAACGGCAAACGCTGGCAGGATGCGCCCACAGAGGAGATCGCGCGGGATCTGCACTATTTCAGCTTCGAACCCAACGCCAAATGGCACGGTTTTGCGGGATACGATCGCGATCAGTACCGCGTCGATCCCTGCAAACTGCTGCTGACCACGCCGGGCATTGACGCGGCAAGCGGCGAATATGCTGACTTTGGGATTCCGGCGACGATCCTGGCCAACTACCTGCGTGAAAACGGCATCGTACCGGAAAAGTGTGACCTTAACTCCATCCTGTTTCTGCTTACGCCAGCGGAAAGCCCGGAGAAAATGGCCAACCTGGTCGCCATGCTGGCGCAGTTTGAGCAGCATGTAAAAGACGACACGTTGCTGGCTGAAGTCCTGCCCACGCTTTACCGTAAGAACGCCAAACGCTACGCCGGATACACGTTGCGCCGCCTGTGCCAGGAGATGCATGACCTGTACGTGAGCTTCAATGTGAAAGATCTGCAACGTCTCATGTTCCGTGAGCAGGGCTTACCTCAGGTCAAAGTGAATCCACAGGACGCACATCAGGCTTATATTCGCGGTGATGTGGAGCTGGTGCCGATTGCGTCAGCAGAAGGGCGCATCGCCGCAGAAGGCGCGCTGCCTTATCCGCCTGGCGTACTCTGTGTCGTTCCCGGTGAAGCCTGGGGTGGGGCGGTACAGCGTTATTTTCTTGCGCTGGAAGCAGGCATCAACCAGCTCCCGGGTTTTTCACCCGAGCTACAGGGCGTTTACACCGAGGAAGATGCCGAGGGACGTAAGTACCTGGTGGCGAACATGATGCAGGGGTAAGTGCTGGTTGGCTGTTTGCACAGCCTGGCTGGAATCAGGGGCCATGGCTGGCCCTGAGATGGTTTGAGTCGCTGGCAGCTTATGAAACGCTGAGAGGGTTTCGCTCGCCAGACGGCCTGGAGTTTCAGCCAGCCCGGTGCGGGCGGCCGACAAGGGGCCGCCAGCCGCCGCGGCCCCTTGACCCCGGCTCCTGTCCTGCCCAATTCCCCCGCTCTAAGATTTGCGCCTGTTCAGGCGTTTTTATTGCTTTGGATACAGATAATGAGTTGCGGTGATGCTTGCGCGAGCAGGCGTTGAGAAGGTTTGAGTCGCTGACAGCTTATGAAACACTGAGAGGGTTTCGCTCGCCAGGCGGCCTGGAGTTTCAGTCTGCCCGGTGCGGGCGACCGACAAGGGGCCGCCAGCCGCCGCGGCCCCTTGACCCCGGGCTCCCGTCCTGCCCACCCGCCGCTGCGCGGTGCCTTCGCTGCTTCAGGATTTCTGCGGACCGCCAGGACGCGCCATCCGTGGCGCGGCCCGGCTCTCGCCGACGTCCTGTCGGCTCATCCGGAAATCCCTCATCCGCTCAGCGGGTAGGAAGGCCGCCCCAAACCCCCGCTTCACTATCTCTGTGTTAAAGCCACTTCCGGTGCCGCTGTAAGTAATCGCAAAACCTGCTTTTGTGGGTTCTGAAGCACTCCCCGTTTATCAAGTCTGCTCTTTTTAAGCCTCACTGAACACATTCAAACAGACAACACCCGCTTTTAAAAGAAACCAGGACTGGCAGGCGGGGGGGGTTCTGCCGGCATCCGGCGCGCTGAGGAGAGAACGGAGGCCAGGGCGGCGCGGCAGGGATGCCGCGACGAGGACGGCTGCGCCAGGGAGGGCGCATCCGGACGGCCCGTGGGGCCGGAGTGAGAGACGAAGGAACAGCGACGGCTGACGGCCGCCGGGATTGTTAAGGGGCTGGCGCGAGCCCCTTAACACGTCCGCCTGCACGGGCAGGCTGAAACTCCAGGTCGCCTGGCGAGCGGAACCCGCTCAGAGCAACCCGCAGCCCCACCACCAGGCGGGCGGAACCCGCTCAGAGCAACCCGCAGCCCCCGCCACCTGGTGAGCAGAACCCGCTCAGAGCAACCCGCAGCCCCGCCACCAGGCGGGCGGAACCCGCTCAGAGCAATCCGCAGCTCCCGCTATCAGGCGGGCGGAACCCGCTCAGAGCAACCCGCAGCACCTGCTGAGCGGAACCCCGCCAAATCAATACCTGTGATAACTCCGCTGCGCCGAACTCACCTTATACAAATACCGCCGCGATTCCGCCGACGGATGCTGCTTCGACAGCGTCTGATAAACCTGACCCGGCGACATACTGTTAATAATGGTAAAGGCACGATCTTTATCGCTGGAGAACACGCGCAGCACGCTACCTGCGCCGCCGTTATAGGCGGTGATAACCGCATAGCGGCGTGAAACCGGATCCTGAATACCGGCCAGATAGTTGCTCTGCAGCAACGACAGATAGGCAGTACCGGCATCAATGTTGTTCTCAGGATCCAGCAGATAGCTGCGGCTCGGCTTGCCCCATTTGCCCTTCATGCGGAATACATCCACACCGGCGGTACGCTGCACTACCTGCATCAGGCCGAGCGCATCAGAATGGCTGACTGCGTAGGGGTTAAAGCTGGATTCGGTCTGCATAATAGCCAGAATCAGAGACGCATCTACACCGTACTCTTCGGCGGCTTTACGCACCATAGGCAGATATTTATGCGCACGCTTATCCAGATGGTTTGGCACCATCGGAATCGTGACCGAGTAGATCACATGCAGGCCGGACGTACGGCGTTGCAGTTTATTGGCAATCAAGTAGTCAGCAAAGGCCTGAGCACGTCCCTGCCAGCGAATCGCCTGACCGGTGTTATCCAGCACCTGTCCGTACAACAACGGCTCTTTACTGATCTGAATGTCGTTGGCATCAGAGTAGAGATCGACATTTCCCGGATCGTCGCCGATCAGTAACGTAGTCACGATCGCCTGACGCAGACTGGCGGCAGGATCGGTACCGGAAATGGTCTCAATGGTGATGTTCCCGCTTTCAAAGTTGATGTGGCTGCGGGTGTAATAATTGTCGGTGTATTTAACGTAGTCTTTCGGTCCGGCGATCAGGACCTCATTGATACCCCAGATGTTCTCAATGTTATGGGCGAATTGCCCCATCAGAATGTCAAATCCGTTGGTATCTTTGACCCATTCCTCTGAATATTCCGGATGTTTTTTACCGGAGCAGGACACCAAAAGGGGGGCAATCACCAGCAGGGCTATCAGCTTTTTATTCATCTAAAATACGTGCCTGACCTGGAAAACGGCCTCAACACGGAGGCCAATAAAGTTATGCTTCGGGTGGCGTGTAGCCTTCAATATGAACGTCTTTACCTTCGAACAGGAAATTGATCATTTCCTTTTCCAGCACTTTGCGATCGTCGGGATTCATCATATTGAGTTTTTTCTCGTTGATCAGCATCGTCTGCTTAGCCATCCATTGCTGCCAGGCTTCTTTCGAGATTTCATTGTAAATGCGTTTTCCCAGATCGCCAGGGTAGAGCTGAAAATCCTGCCCTTCAGCGTCGCGTTGTAAAAAAGTACAAAAAATGGTGCGGCTCATTACTCTTCCTCATTAATCTCACCGTCGCCCACAGGCAACGGCTGGGGATGGCGCAGTTCGTGTAAAAGATGCTCTACAGGTGCGGCTAATCCCACAGATGGCGGCAGCGTTAAGTTATACCAGAGACCGCCAGCTTCATCCATTAATGCCCCGGCAGAAGGCCATGACAGCCACATGGGAACGATATCCAGATGAAAATGGCTGAAGGTGTGACGAAATGCCGTAAGCTGCTGCGGTTTGGCATGGATGCCGCGCGTCGACAGCCAGGCGTTCAGATCGTCTTCGCTGGTGAACTGCGGGAAGCAGAATAAACCGCCCCATAAACCCACCGGCGGACGCTGTTCAAGCCAGACATTGTCGCCGTTTTGCATCATCAAAAACCAGCCGCTGCGTTCAGGCAACGTCTGCTTAGGTTTTTTGCCCGGATAGTTTGCCCAGCTGTTCGTCGCGCGGGCTTCGCAACCATCGCTGAGCGGGCAGATTTCACATTTCGGGCGCGAGCGGGTGCAAACCATGGCGCCCAGATCCATCATGGCCTGGTTAAACTGACTGACGCTTTCGGCTGGCGTCACGTCTTCACTAATTTGCCACAGCCGTTTTTCAACATCCTTCCTGCCCGGCCAGCCAGCCACTGCGTAACAGCGAGCCAAAACCCGTTTCACGTTACCGTCCAGAATCGGGAAGTGCAGGCCCAGCGATAGCGATAAGATCGCACCCGCTGTCGAGCGGCCTACGCCGGGCAGCGCGGCGACGTCATCGTAGTTGCGCGGGAACGCGCCGCCGTGCACCTCAACCACCTGTTTGGCGGCTTTGTGCAGGTTACGCGCACGCGCGTAGTAACCCAGACCGGTCCAGAGATGCAGCACTTCGTCCAGCGGCGCGGCGGCCAGATCGCTGACGGTCGGAAAGCGCGCCATAAAGCGCTCAAAATAGGGGATAACGGTGGCGACCTGGGTTTGCTGTAACATCACTTCGGACAGCCACACCTTATAAGGTGTTTTCTCCAACTGCCACGGCAGGGTTTTGCGGCCAAAGCGTTGATACCAGTCCAGCACCTGTTGCGCGAACTGCGGGGCTTGCATCATAAAGGGGATATTTCCGTGATTACGCGACATTCAGGCGGGAATTCCAGCATAAGCGCCACTGAGAGTAAACCTGAAGATTGCAAAGGCCTGTTTCTTTCTGGTGGCCACTGACGCCCGGTTGTCAGATAAGGCCGGTTACACACAAGAAGGCGATGAAAATGTTGCTGATAAAACACGGGTTGTTTCTCGTTTTCCGGCATAGCCGAAACTCAGACTTAAAACAGAAGCCCCGGGTCGGGGCTTCGCGTTTAAATTTTTATCTCTTTGGTTGCTGCGATCGGCACCGCTTCCTTTTCCGGTGGTTTACGGTATTTATCCAGCAGGCGGATGTGAATTTTCCGTAGCATGTCGCCGTTCAGTGTATAGAAACGGAAATAGAGCAGCAGCGTCAGGGCAAAAAAGACAGCGGGCAGCACGATCATAATAAACTGCATGCCAGCAAGGGTTTCCTGCGACTGGTTGACGTTGGGCAGATAGCCAATCATGCCCAGCACGACAGCGATAAAGAAAGCCGCCAGCGCAGAGCCGCCTTTAACGACCATGGTTTGCACCGAATAGGCAATGCTTTCACAGCGCAGATGCAGTTTGTATTCGCCGTAATCTACGGTATCCGCCACCATAATTACCTGAAGCACCCAGAAAAGCGCCGTTCCGGTATTGAATAAAATTCCGGCAACAACGATTAAGGATGTCGCGTGACTGCCTGCTAATGCCATAGCGAACAGCACACCGCCGCTCAGAATCGGCAGGGCAGACGCCGCCGCCCATAGTATCCGGCGTGACAGCAGATTCACTAATTTGGGGAACAGAACCAGTGTTGCCAGGTTCGCCGCGCCAGCATAGGAGAGGTAGTAAGGGAAGAGACTGGCATCGCCGATCACATAGGTAAAATAGTAAATCGCAAAACCGGTAATGATATTCGCCGCAATGTTATAGGCCAGCGCCATACCGAGCAGGCAGGCAAGCTGATCGTTGCGGTAGATAAGGCCGACGATCGCGCTCAGTCCCATCCGGCCGCCGTCCTGGGTCTGCGCGCCGTCTGATGAATAAACCTCATGAACATTACGCAGCGTGATGAGGGTTGCCGCGATGAAAAACACGATCAGGATCAGGGTAAACATCTGAAAGCCAAAGCCGCGATCGTCGCCCCCGATATAACTGACAAACGGTAGCGCAATGCCGGCCGTGACAAAGGAGGCGAGGCTGGCAAAAAAGCGTGGCCAGGGCACCAGCTCTTCGCGCTCACGTTTGTCCAGCGTAATGGTCGGTACCAGTGACCAGAACGGAATATCCATTATGGTATAGGTCATTCCCCACAGAATGTAGGTGACCCAGACAAAAACCAGCTGTGTCGTCCCTTCAAACAGGTGAGCGCTAAATAACGCGAACAGCACCAGCGAGTTTGTCAGCGTGCCAGTTAAAATCCAGGGTTTAAATTTCCCCCAGCGAGAACGTGTAATGGTAACGATCCACCCCATGATGGGATCGTTAATCGCATCCCAGATTCGGGCGACTAAAAACAGCGTGCCGACCATGCCAACCGATAATCCCACTACGTCGGTGTAGTAATACATCAGGTAGAGGTAAACAATGCCAATCGCGAAGTCTTTTCCAAACGCACCACATCCGTAACTGAGTTTTGTCGTTATCGAAATGCTCATCGGTTGCCGGGTCGCTGTTGCCAGCACCCGCCCACTGTTATGACGTAGAATCGCGACCGGACATAGCATCCGGCGACAAAGAATTAACGATGAAGCCAGGCGGGCAGCCAACTGCCGTGCTCAGTGATGAGTTCGTCCACCAGTGCATAGATCTCATCAAGGCTTAATACCGCTGCCGTATGCGGATCCAGCATGGCGGCGTGATAAACCCGGTCGCGGTTTTCAGTCAGAATGGCTTCGGTCAGCAGTGTCTGCACATTAATATTGGTTTGCATCATGGCGGCCAGATGTGACGGAATCGTGCCGACTTTGGTGGGCTGAATCCCATTGGCATCGACCAGACAAGCGACTTCCACGCAGCATCCCTGCGGCAGATTATCGATCAGGCTATCATTACGCACGTTGCCATAAATGACCGCCGGTTCGCCGGTCCAGATAGCGTTCATAATCGTGCTGGCGTATTCACGCGAGGGTTTGCTTTCAATACGTTCGGCGCGACGGTAACGTGCCAGTTCTGCCCGCCATTCCGCCAGTTGTTCTTCACAACGTTTGGGATATTCATCCAGCGGAATCTGATACCGTTCAATAAGATCTTCGCGGCCTGGTTTGATAAACCACGGCGTATATTCTGCGAAGTGCTCTGAGGATTCGGTGACGAAATAGCCCAGCTTTTTGAACATTTCATAGCGCACAATGTTGGGACAACGCGTATTGCCGTGCAGGTTGGGCTTCGGCACCTGGCCAGCGTTCCAGGCCGCCAGCAGGTCGGGATAGAGATCAACGTAACTGCCGTCAGCGGTTTTGCGCTCCAGCGTCAGATAAAACGCCATATGATTAATCCCGGCGCAGCGGTAACGCAGATCGGCAGGATTTAAATTCAGATCATTGGCCAGTTCCTCCGCCGTTCCCTGTACCGAGTGGCACAGCCCAACCTGTTTGATATGGGGATAGCGCGCATACATTGCCCAGGTGTTCATCGCCATGGGGTTGACGTAATTAAGCAGGGTGGCATGCGGGCAGACTTCCGTCATGTCTTCGCAAATCTGCCACAGGTGCGGGATGGTGCGCAGGGCGCGCATAATGCCGCCGGGGCCCAGCGTATCGGCTATGGTTTGCTCCAGACCATAGCGTTTACAGACCTCAAAATCGGTGACGGTACAGGGCTGATAGCCGCCTATCTGAAAGGCGACCACGACAAAATCCGCATTCGCTAAGGCCGCTTTCTGATCGCTGTGGCAGGTAATCTGGCCAGCTGCGCCCGCGGAATCCATAAGTTTACTGACGACGGTATAGGATTCTTCAAGCCGGGTTGCATCAATATCCATCAGGGCAATATGAGCCGATTTTAGCGCATCGCGATGGAAAACATCGCCAAGGATATTTTTGACGAAGATAGTGGAACCCGCGCCAATAAAGGTAATTTTGGGTGCAGACATCAGAACGCTCCATGAGAGGGTGGAATAATCTCATGGTGGCACGCTGTGCGGGCGAAAACTTCCGTCTTATCGGATGAGCATTCCCAAAAACTCAGATCAGATGCTGGCAACGAACAGATCTGAGTTTTTGGGATAAATTAACGTAAAAAGAAGAGTATCTGGTCTGAAAGAGCGCTTAGTATAGGGAATCCACTGCTGTTTTTGACCGTCTCCGCGGGTACGCTGGGCGGGGTTCTGATAATTCAGGAGAGAATCATGACGACATTACAGCCCGTTGCCACGCTGCCGCCCGATCCGCATATGTGCAGCAGTGACGAAAAGCAAACCCGCAGCCCGCTGTCGCTCTATTCCGAATATCAACGTATGGATATCGAACTGCGTCGGCCGCTGGCGATGAGCAGCTGTCACTGGCATGGACAGGTTGAGGTCAATGTGCCGTTCGACGGGGACGTGGAATATTTAATCAATAATGAAGTCGTGCAGATTAAGCAGGGCTATATCACGCTGTTTTGGGCCTGTACACCGCACCAGCTTACCCGGCCCGGTAACTGCCAGAACATGGCTATCCTTAATCTGCCGATGCATCTGTTTCTGTCATGGCCGCTCGACCGGGAACTCATCAATCATGTCACACATGGCATGGTGATTAAGTCTGTGGCAAAACAGCAGCTCAGCGCCTTTGAAGTGCAGCGCTGGCAGCAGGAACTGAACAGCCCGGATGAACAGATTCGCCAGCTTGCTGTGGATGAAATTGGCCTGATGCTTAAACGCTTTAGTCTGTCAGGTTGGCAGCCTGTGCTGGTGAACAAAACGTCGCGGACACACAAAAACAGCGTGTCGCGCCATGCGCAGTTTTATGTCAGCCAGATGCTGAGCTATATTGCCGACAATTATGACCAGGCCCTGACAATCAATGACGTCGCAGAGCACGTCAAGCTTAATGCAAACTATGCCATGGGCATCTTTCAACGCGTCATGCAGCTTACGCTAAAACAGTACATTACCGCGATGCGCATTAACCACGTCCGGGCGCTGCTGAGCGATACCGATATTACCGTGCTGGATGTGGCGCTGACGGCCGGCTTCCGTTCCAGTAGTCGCTTTTACAGCACCTTTGCCAGGTATGTCGGCATGTCGCCACAACAGTACCGCAAGCTCAGTCAGCAACGGCGGCAGACCATGACGTTATAATTCTGTTTCCGGCCAGCAGCCTCCCAGGCAATTTTCTTGCATTACTCTACACTCAGGCAGGAAAACGCATGTCAAAACACGCCGGGTGCGCGCGGAAAGTGGCAAAGGCTTGCTTCTGCTTTTGAACTTTGCATAATGCCCGTTTCCCTGAACAGGCTAACCAGCAGGCTTCAACATGATTAATGACGTCATCACCCCAGAATATGATGAAAATGGACGCCCGTTGCGTCGGATTCGTAGTTTTGTGCGCCGCCAGGGCCGCTTAACCAAAGGCCAGCAGCAGGCGCTGGACAACTACTGGCCGGAAATGGGTGTTGAATATCAGCCAGAGCCCATTGATTTGCCCGCGCTGTTTGGGCGCGATGCGCCTGTCACGCTGGAGATCGGCTTTGGTATGGGCGCGTCGCTGGTCACCATGGCGCAAAATAATCCGCATCAAAACTTCCTTGGCATCGAAGTGCATGCGCCCGGCGTGGGAGCCTGCCTGGCGTCGGCGAAAGAGGCCAATGTCAGCAATCTGCGGGTGATGTGTCATGATGCGGTGGAAGTGCTGGAGAAAATGATCCCGGATAATTCACTGCGCATGGTTCAGCTGTTCTTTCCCGATCCGTGGCATAAAGCCCGTCACAACAAACGCCGTATCGTGCAGGTGCCGTTTGCCGAGCTTGTGATGCGTAAACTGAAACTGGGCGGTGTGTTCCATATGGCGACCGACTGGGAAGCCTATGCCGGGCATATGCTTGAGGTGATGAGCAGCATCGCGGGTTATCGAAACCTGTCTGAAGACAATACGTATGTGCCGCGTCCTGAGACGCGTCCACTGACCAAATTTGAGCAGCGCGGGCAGCGTTTGGGCCATGGCGTTTGGGATTTAATGTTTGAGAGGGTGAAATAATGGCCACACAACGCAGCCGTCGTTTACGTAAAAAATTGCATATTGATGAGTTTCAGGAGCTGGGCTTTTCCGTAGCCTGGCGCTTCCCGGACGGCACCTCTGAAGAGGTTATCGACGAAACGCTGAATCAGTTTATTAACGAAGCGATCGATCCCAATGGCCTGGCTTATGACGGTAGCGGCTATCTGGCCTGGGAAGGGTTAATCTGCCTGCAGCAAACCGGTAAATGCACCGAGGAACATCGCGAGCTGGTACGTAAATGGCTGGAAGATCGCCAGTTACTGGATGTAAAGGTGACCGAACTCTTTGACGTCTGGTGGGACTAAGTTACCAGCGATGTCGCTTTCACACCCAGACAGGGAGAACGTATGATTCGTAACGTGCTGGTCGCTGGCCTCTTGCTGGCGGCAACGCAGGCCCAGGCGGCCTGGGAATGCAGCGTTAAACCACAGGATGATGTGGTCATTAGCCCACAAAACGTGCAGGTCGTTGGCGCAAACGGCAATCTTGTGATTTCGCCGCAGGGCGATGTGCAGTTCAACGGGCAAAAAATCACGATGAACGCCGCCAGTCGTCAGCAGGCCATTAATTACCAAAATGCGTTACGTCGCGATCTGCCGTGGATCGATAACGGTGCCACCTCCCGTCTGGAGAAAGGTCGGCTGGCGCTGGATAAGATCATCACTGAGCAGGTAGGGGAATCAAGCCGCTTGCACAGCCGACTGGCCACGCTGAATGCCCAGTTAAAAACCCAGATGAACCGCATTATTGAACATCGCAGTGACGGACTGACGTTCCATCACCAGGCGATCGATCAGGTTCGTGCCGATGGGCAGCAACTGGTGAATCAGGCGATGGGCGGTATCCTGCAGGACAGCATTAATGAGATGGGGACGAAAGCCATGACCAACGGTGGCGGCAGCGGGCTGCAGGGGTTGATGGGTAACCTTGGTGGTCTGCAGAACGCCATTCAGAGCGAATGGAATAATCAGGAAACGGACTTCCAGCAGTTTGGTAAAGACGTCTGTAACCGGGTTATCTCGCTGGAAAAAGACCGTAAAACGCTGGTTAAATCATTTAACTAACCCGTTTTATGTCCTGCCCTGTCAAGAAGGGGCTGAATCATCAGCCCCGTTTAGGTCTCAGTCGCTGTTAGCTTCTTTGGTCACGGTCTTGTTACCGGCGACATAGTTATAGATCACCAGCAGCGCAAAGATGCCCGTAATAATCATGGTAATGGTGCCTTTATCGAGGAACCTCGCCATATTACCCAGCAGAATCCCTGTCACGCCAAAGTCCGTATCTGAGAATGTGGTATTCGTCAGACCAATCGCACCCAGCACAGGCAGTAACGCAACCGGCAGGAAGGTAATCAGAATACCGTGTGCAAAGGCGCCAATCATCGCACCCCGCTTGCCGCCCGTCGCATTGCCAAAGACACCCGCCGTCGCCCCGCAGAAAAAGTGCGGCACCACGCCGGGCAAAATCAGCACCCAGTGCAACTGCCCAAGGATAAACAACCCGACGAGTCCACCGATAAAGCTGGAAATAAAGCCGACCAGAACGGCATTGGGCGCATAGGGAAACACGATAGGGCAGTCCAGAGCAGGACGCGCGCTGGGCACCAGCTTCTCTGAAAACCCGGTAAAGGCCGGTACAATCTCCGCCAGAATTAAGCGCACGCCCTGCAGGATAATAAAGACCCCGGCAGCAAAGGTAATGGCCTGCACAAACGAATACACCAGATAGTTTTGACCATGACTGAACTGACTTTCAACATACTCTCTGCCCGCCGAGACGGACAAAATAAAATAGATGATCATCATGGTCAGAGAGATGGAGATGGTACTGTCGCGCAAAAAGCTCAGGTTTTTGGGCATGTTCATCTCTTCGGTGGACTTTGAACCTTTGCCCACTATAGAGCCTATCCAGCCTGACAGGACATAACCCACCGTGCCGGTATGAGCCAGCGCAACCTGATCGTGACCGATAATTTTACGCATATAGGGCTGAGCCAGGGCCGGGAAAAAGGCCATCAGCATGCCCAGCGTCAGCGAACCGGTATAAATCAGCTGCACATCTTCAAAACCGGCAACGGACAGAATAATGGCAATCATACAGGCCATATAGAAGGTGACGTGGCCAGAGAGATAGATATATTTCAGGCGGGTAAAGCGGGCGACGGTAATGTTTGCCACCATGCCGAACGCCATAATCAGCGTGGTAGGCGCGCCGTATTTCGCCAGCGCGATGGATACCATCGCTTCGTTATTAGGAATAATGCCCTGAACGTTGAATGCGTGCTTAAAAATATCGCCGAGCGGCGTCAGCGAGCCCACCAGAACGGTGGCACCGCCTGCCAGCACTAAAAAGCCCAGAATCGTTTTTACCGTTCCCTTTATCACATCCGGCAACGGCTTGCGCTGCGCGATCAGGCCGAACATCGCGACTAACCCGACCAGAATCGAAGGGACTTTCAGCACATCGACAACTACCAGTAAAAGGTTTTGTATAAACATAATAACCTCAGCGGTAAGTGTTCTTATCAAAGGGGATAACGGTGTTATTTGTTGAAGTAGTCGCGAATTTTCTGCTCAACTTCTTTCAGGTCGATGATGTTGTTGATGATAATGACTTTTTCCGGGGGCAGATTAGCGCTGTAGGCAATGTCTTTTGCCATCACGAATACATCTGCGACGTCCGGCGTCACCGAGCCGAGGTCGGCATGTTCGACCTCCGCCGTCATACCAATCGCTTTAAGCACTTTTTTGATGTTCATTTCCATCATGAAGCTGCTTCCCAGGCCTGAACCACACACTGCCATAATTTTCATAACTACCTCTTCTTATTTGAAATTGTTAACTGATAAGGTCGTCTGTCAGCAGAACCGTGCACAGTTCCTGCTGGCTTTGTGCGTGATAAACGCGTTGCATGATGTCCTCGTCTGTCAGCACTTCAGCCAGCTGCGAAATCATCTCGATATGGCTGTTGCTGTCAGGGGCCGAGAACATAAAAAGGATGTCGACAGGATCGTTTTCATCAGCATCAAAGTTGACAGGGGTTGCCAGTTTCACGACGGACAAGCCCAGTTTCTTCGCGCCCTGTTCAGGACGCGCATGTGGCATCGCGATTCGGGGGGCGATCACGAAGTAGGGGCCGGTCTCTTCTTTGAGCCGGACGATGGTGTCAATGTAATCCTGCGAAATAGCGCCTTCACGGCAGAGAGGATTACCGGTGACCTGAATCGCCTCTTTCCAGTCGGAAACGCGCTCAATGTATTGAATTTTTTCAGCATTCAGCCATTGGGTAAGATTTGCCATACGGTGTCCTGGATAAAAAAGTTGGGCCAGCAGGCAGGCTGCTTGTCATTGCAAGATGTACAGTCAGCTTTTTGCCTTTTTCAGCGGTCAACCTGTTTGTTTTTCCTGATTCTCTTCCACACACGTCAGGGTAGATAAAAAGTCAAAACCAGTTATTTGATTAGTAATGACTTTTATTGCTAAAGCAGGCGTCAGTTCTGACAATTGCCTGTTGCACAAATTTATTTATACGTATAGACATGTTTAACGTGTCTAGTCATCTTGATGATGCACCTCGACCTGTACAGATACAATATGCAAGAATCAATTCTGGCTGGACAGGCGACACTGGAGTGCAAAATCGTTAGCTGGATCACACTGGTTCCTGTCTCACTCATACGCAGTGACGGAAATCAGGCATACAGGCGATGCGGCGGCGCACCGCAGGCACGGGCTTACTATTCGGGAACAGCGTGATGTTCGATGGCATAACAGAGAAACAAAAAGAGGTTGTCGACTATATTCTGACCAAGATCATGCAGGACGGACTGCTGCCGGGCGACAAGCTGGATACCGAAATTGCGATAGCAAAGAACATCGGTATCACCCGGGCGACGGTACGGGAAGCAACCCGTATTCTGATTGAGCAGCAGCGTATTTATCGCGTGAAGGGGTCGGGACTGTTTGTCGGTTCTATCGGCAAGAGCAATCACGCCGGCCGGTTCCATGCGCTTTCGCCCTTTGATTATCAGGCTCATAAAAAAGGCCATAAAGCGGTCAGGAAGGTGCTCACTGCCAGCATCATCAAGGTGCCCGGACCGGAGATGGCGCAGGCGTTACGTATCAGAAACAGCGATCAGATATACAAAATTCTTCGACTGATGTGCTTTGACGATATTCCCGTGGCGCTGGAATATATCCACCTGCCTGTCAGCCTGTTCAGCAGCATGGAGTTTGGCCGGCTGGAAATCTCGAAATACTCTTACATTGAACAAATCACCGGCAAAAAGATTCAGCGCCGCGACCAGCAGCTTAATGCGATTAACGTGACCGACAGTGAGCAACTCAGACTGCTGAATTTTAGTGCGAATGAGGCGGCGCTGGAGATTAATGAGACGGTTTATCTGGATGATGGCATGCCCTGCGAGGTGAACATTGCCATCATCAATACCCGGTTGTTGCAACTGAGACAGAATACTGAGCGCGGATAAGGATTCGGCCTCCTTCATACAGCCGCAGTTTGCACGCCGAACCCGAAGCGCGTTACTCGTCGGCCAGGAACAGTTCCAGTAGCGAGTTCAGAAACAGTTTGCCCTTCTCGGTAATTTGCCAGATGTCCTCTGTTTCAGTGATATAACCTGCGGCAATAGCCTGATCGAGCTGTGGACGAATCAGCGCTTCATTCAGCCCGGTATAGCGGCTGAAGTCCGCGCGTGGCGCAGGCTCCAGCAACCGGAAACGGTTCATAAAGAACTCGAACGGCTTGTCACTGTCTGCTACCTCGTACTGTTTATCGAGATAGTTGCCCTTCATAAAACCCCGCGGATGGCGCACTTTGACCGTGCGAACAATACGGCCATCGGGTTGGGTCAGCTTGCCATGGGCACCACAGCCAATCCCAAGATAATCGCCAAAACGCCAGTAATTCAGGTTGTGCTCACAGCGGTATCCCGGTTTGGCATAGGCCGATGTTTCATATTGCTCATAACCGGCAGCGGTCAGCAGCTGATGTCCCTGCTCAAAGATGTCCCACAACGCATCGTCGTCGGGCAATTTAGGCGGACGTGAGCCAAACAACGTATTCGGTTCGATGGTCAGCTGATACCAGGACAAATGCGGAGGATTAAGCGCGATCGCCTGACGCAAATCGTCCAGCGCTTCCGTCAGTGACTGGTCGGGCAAACCGTGCATCAGATCGAGGTTAAAGCTGCGCAGGTTCAGGCCCTGCGCCAGCGCCGCGGCGCGCTTCGCTTCCTCGGGACCATGGATGCGACCGAGACGTTCCAGCTTCTGCGGGCTAAAGCTTTGTACCCCAATGGAGATGCGGTTAATCCCGGCGCGCTGATAGGCGCTGAAACGGTCGGCTTCGACCGTGCCTGGATTCGCCTCCATCGTAATCTCCGCCCCTTCTGCCAGCGTCAGGCGCGCGCGTACGCCATCCATCAGCATCTGCATCGCGCTACTGCTTAACAGGCTTGGCGTTCCGCCACCGATAAATATCGTGCGCACGTCACGTCCGTGAATCAGCGGCAGATCGTTTTCAAGATCGCGCAGCAGGTGCTGCACATACTCAATGTGCGGCACCTCATCTTTTAACGCGTGAGAATTAAAATCGCAGTAAGGGCATTTCTGGACGCACCAGGGAATATGGATATATAAACTCAGCGGGGGTAAATCAGGCATTACGCATCGCTTCCAGTAACAGCGTCAATGCTTTACCTCGATGAGAGACTTTTCCTTTCTCTGCTTTTGTCAGCTCGGCGGCGGTTTTACCCAATGCCGGAATGTAGAACACCGGGTCGTAGCCGAAGCCGCCTTCACCGGCTGGGGTGCGGGTGATTTCGCCGTCCCAGGCGCCGTGAAACACCAGCGGCGTGGGATCGGCAGCGTGACGTAAATACACCAGCACGCAGTGGAACTGGGCCTGACGCTGTCCGTCCGGGGTGCTTTCCAGCGCCTGAAGCAGCTTTTCCAGGTTCTGTTGGTCACTGGCGTCGTCACCGGCATAGCGGGCCGAATAAATGCCCGGTGCGCCGCCCAGCGCGTTGACGGCCAGCCCGGAGTCATCTGCGATAGCGGGCAGCCCGGTCACCTGCGCGGCATGGCGCGCTTTCAGGATGGCGTTTTCAATAAAGGTCAGGCCGGTCTCCTCGGCGGATTCAACGCCGAGGTCGGTTTGCGCCACGATATCCAGACCAAAGGCGGAGAGCAGATCCGCCAGTTCACGGACTTTGCCGGGATTACCGGTGGCAAGAACAACTTTTTGCATAACAGTTCCAGTTTGGTTCATTTACAGCAAATACCAGAGACCCGGGAACAGGTCCATGCCGAGGAAATTCAGGGCATACAGCACCAGAATGACGATCATGGCGGAGAAGTCGATGCCGCCCATCGCGGGCAGAATGCGGCGAATCGGCGCCATTAACGGCTCGGTCAGCTGAATCAGCACATAGTCCATCGGACCGCGGCCCTGGCTGATCCAGCTCATCAGGGAACGGATAATAATGACCCAGAACACCAGATAACCGGCGGATTTCAGTAGCGACAGCAGGCCGACCAGCAAGTTAGCGGGATCGACAGAGAACACGCCGACCTGAATCAGCAGCAGAAGCGGATATTTCAGCGTAGTGAGCACAAACGCCAGCAGCAGAGAAGCCGTATCAATCGGACCCAACGCAGGCAGAATGCGACGCAACGGTTTCACAATCGGCTGAGTGATCTTCACGACAAACTGGGCAAGCGGATTATAAAAATCGCAACGTGACCACTGCATCCAGATGCGCAGCAACAGCACCATGACGTAGAGATCGATTAGCGTTTTTACCAAAAACGTCATTGTTAACATGAAGTTCCTCAATTATTGTTGTGAAGGCTGTGTGTAATCACGTGCGCCAAATATTGCGGTGCCAATGCGCACCAGGGTGCTGCCTGCGGCAATCGCCGCCTCCATATCGTCACTCATTCCCATCGACAGCGTATCAACATCACTATAGTGCTGTTTTAACTGGTGAAATGCATCAGCCATTTGCTGGCATACCGCCAGCTGTTTCTGATAATCCTGTTCGGGTGCCGGAATCGCCATCAGCCCGCGCAAACGCAAACGCGGCATCGCGGCAATAGCCTGCGCCAGTTCGTCGACGGCCTCCAGCATGATGCCAGATTTGCTGTTTTCGTCACTGATATTTACCTGAATCAGCACATTGAGCGGTGCCAGATGTTCAGGCCGCTGATCGTTAAGCCGCTGTGCAATCTTCAGACGATCAAGGGTGTGGCACCAGGCAAAGTGTTCTGCCACCAGTCGGCTTTTATTGGACTGCAGCGGGCCAATGAAGTGCCATATCAGATTGGGATGTGAGGTCAGCGCCTGAACCTTTTCAACCCCTTCCTGAACGTAATTTTCCCCGAACGCGAGCTGACCCGCAGCCGCCGCTTCTTCGACTGCGCTCGCAGGTTTCGTTTTGCTCACTGCAAGTAGCGTAATTTCTTCGGGAGCCCGGCCGCAACGCGTTGCAGCAGCGGCGATTCGCTGGCGGACTTGCTGTAGGTTGTGCTGGATTGAAGTCATAGTCGGGAGAACACAATGAATCTGGATGAAATCGTGGCGCTTAGTGTAAAGCATAACGCTGCCGATCTGCACCTTTGTAGCGGACATTTGCCGTACTGGCGGCGTCAGGGCAGGCTGGAGCCGCTGCCCGATCGGTCTGCGCTGTCACCTGACTGGATGGCGCAGTTTACGTCGGTGTGGCTGGACAGCGAACAGCAGCAGCAACTTAAGCGGGAAGGGCAACTGGATTTCGCGTTGACCCTGGCGGCGGGACAGCGCCTGCGCGCCAACCTGTTTATGCAGCGTAACGGGCTGTCTCTGGCGCTACGCACCATCGCCAGCGAATGCCCGACGCTGACCGATCTGCGTGTACCAGAAGGGGTGCAGGCGTTACTGAACAAACGGGACGGACTGATATTAATCACCGGGGCGACGGGGAGCGGTAAGTCGACCACCCTCGCGGCAATGGTGGATGCGATTAACCGGCAGCAGGCCCGCCATATCCTGACCCTGGAGGACCCGATTGAGTTTATCCATCACAGTCAGCAATCTCTGATTCAACAGCGTGAAGTCGGTGTGCACTGCCGGAGTTTCAGCCAGGGCCTGAAAGCCGCACTCAGGGAAGATCCTGACGTGATTATGCTGGGGGAACTGCGCGACAGCGATACCATTCGTCAGGCGCTCACGGCCGCAGAAACCGGCCATCTGGTGCTGGCCACGCTGCACACGCGCGGTGCGGTGCAGGCGGTAGACAGGCTGGTGGATGTGTTTCCTGCGGAGGAAAAAAATCTGGTGCGCACTCAACTGGCAAGCAGCCTCAACGCAGTGATCGCGCAGCAACTGGTGCCAGCCTGTGATGAGAAGAGGACCGGGCTGTTTGAAGTATTGATGGCGACCAGTGCCGTGGTCAATCTGATTCGGGAAGGCAAAATGCATCAGATTCCGGCGCTTCTGCAAACCGGCGCTCGGGCCGGGATGCAGACATTCGAACAGAGCCGCGCAGCCCGTCAGGCTGAAGGGGTCATTCGCTAGTGAGTGTCGAACCAGTCCTGCAGGATAATGGCCGCTGACTGTGAATCGACCGACCCTTTGTTCAGCGCACGGTAACCGCCACGCTCAAACAGGCCCGCACGGGCTTCAACGGTACTGAGGCGTTCGTCCTGCAGCTCCACGCGAATGCCGAAACGCCCGTGTAAGCGGTTGGCAAACTTGCGCGCACGCGCGGTCAGTGGCTGCTCGCTGCCGTCCATATTAAGCGGCAATCCCACCACCACAAAATCAGGCTGCCACTCTTTCAGCAACTTTTCGATTTGCAGCCAGTCAGGCGTACCGTCCTGTGCTTTGAGGGCACTTAACGGACGGGCGCTGCCCGTCAACTGCTGCCCGACGGCAACGCCAATGCTTTTGGTGCCGAAGTCGAAGCCTAACAAGGTTTGGTGTGTCATCAGGCGTGACCTGCATCGCTGGCCATATTGTGAATATCCACCCCGATGCTTCGCGCCGCTTCGCGCCAGCGCTCAGCGATGGGCGTCTGAAACAGAATATTGCTGTTTGCGGGTGTGGTCAGCCAGGCGTTTTCCATCAGCTCATTTTCAAGCTGATCTTTTTCCCAGGCACAATAGCCCAGCGCCACCAGAACATGGTCGGGCTGATCGGCGGTACCTATGGCTTCCAGGACATCGCGTGATGTCGTGATCACCGTATTGTCTGAGACACGAATGCTGGAGGTAAACGTACGCTGGGCAGAGTGCAGGATAAACCCGCGATCTTCTGCCAGCGGGCCGCCGCTGAATACCGGCTTATCCAGGTTGATTGCCGGATCGCGGTTTTCCTCGGCAATCTTGAGCTTTTTCAAAATGCCTTCAACCGTCAGGTTTTCCATAGGCTTGTTAATAATCAGTCCCATTGCCCCTTCTTCGTTGTGCTCGCAAATGTAGACCACAGAACGTTTGAAAAAGGGATCCTGCAACGCTGGCATGGCAATCAAAAAGTGATGCTGTAAATTCATTCTCACATGCTTTACCAAAGATAACCGGTGCGTAAAGTCAGCACCGGTGTTGGGTTGATCACGGAGCATGGTCCCAGCGTTATGCTGAGCCCAGACGCTTCTCAATGGCATCCATCAGCATACCGGTGATGGACACAGGGAAAGCGGCCTCGATTTCACGAATGCATGTTGGGCTGGTCACGTTAACTTCTGTCAGTCTATCACCAATAATATCGAGTCCGACAAAAATCAAGCCTTTGGCTTTAAGCGTGGGTCCGACTTTGCGGGCGATCGCCCAGTCACTTTCGCTCAGCGGGCGCGCTTCACCGCGTCCACCGGCGGCCAGGTTACCACGGGTTTCACCGCCTTGAGGGATACGCGCCAGGCAATAGGGAACGGGTTCGCCATCGACGACCAGTACGCGTTTGTCGCCCTCTTTGATCGCTGGCAGATAATTTTGCGCCATGCAGTAGCGGCTTTCATGCTCTGTCAGCGTTTCGGCGATTACGCCAAAGTTCGGGTCATCCTGCTTCACGCGAAAGATGGATGCGCCACCCATGCCGTCCAGCGGCTTCATAATCACATCGCCATGCTCCTGCCAGAACGCACGGAGTTGCTGCTTCGAACGGGTCACCAGCGTATCCGGCGTAAATTCAGAAAACCAGGCGGTATAGAGTTTTTCATTGCAGTCGCGCAGGCTTTGCGGCTTGTTAACGATCAGCGTGCCCTGTTCTTCGGCACGTTCCAGAATGTAGGTGCAGTAGATGAATTCGGTATCGAACGGTGGGTCTTTGCGCATCAGGACGACATCAAGATCGGCCAGTTTGATCTGCTGTTCGCTGCCAAACTGGTACCAGCTCGCGGCATTCTGTTCCACGCTGAGCAGGCGCGTGCGGGCAAAGGCCACGCCGCCGCGCAGGGAGAGATCGTTCATCTCCATATAGTGAATTTCGTAGCCCCGGCGCTGGGCTTCCAGCAGCATTGCAAAGCTGGAGTCTTTCTTAATGTTGATGGATGCGATCGGGTCCATCACGATGCCAAGCTTAATCATTATTCTCTCCTGAAGGAGGCGGCACTAACCGTCTCGTTCCGTTCGGGCAAAAGGGGCTGATCTTTCAGGCTGGCGGTGAGGCTGCATGACCTGAACGTGCTAAAAGTATCGCTTAACCCAGGTCGCCAAACCTCACCTGAAGTGCCGTAATGGCCGTCAGCGCGGTGGTTTCGGTGCGTAAAACGCGTGGGCCAAGCAAAATATCCGTAAATCCATGCTGTGCCGTCATGGCAATTTCTTCAGCGGACAGCCCACCTTCCGGGCCAATCAGCAACCTGACGCGCTCGACCGGTTGGGGCAAGGTGTTAATACTGTGGCTGGCGCGCGGATGCAGATTCAGTTTTAACCCACTTTCCGCTTCACTGCACCAGGCTTCCAGCGTCATCGCCGGACGGATTTCCGGTACCCGGTTACGGCCACACTGTTCACAGGCGGCAATCGCAATCTTTTGCCATTGCTGAATTTTTTTCGCCAGACGTTCGGCGTCCAGTTTGACACCACAGCGCTCAGAAAACAGCGGCGTGATGACATTAACGCCCAGTTCGATTGATTTCTGGATGGTAAATTCCATTTTTTCGCCACGCGACATCACCTGACCGAGATGGAGATAAAGGGGCGATTCACGATCGTCTGTCTGACTCGTTGTGATGGATACTTTTACACGTTTTTTATCAACTTGCGTGATTTCTGCTGCGAAAGTCAGATTACTGCCATCAAACAGTTCCAGATGCTGTCCACTGGTCATGCGTAATACGCGACCAACATGGTTAGAGGCATCGTCATCCAGTGTAATCTCACTGCCAACATGCAGCGGCTGTGAGTGAAAAATGCGAGGTATGCGCATAAAGTACCTGAGAGCAAAACGCCGCGCGATCCACGCGGCGAGGCCGTAAAGACAGTTAGTTTAGGGCAGGGATTTTAACGCTTGCAAGCTTCGAGCACATAAGGATTGTGATTCCCCTGTACCCGTGCGATACGTTGGTCTCGCTCGCATTCCCACTGGCTGACCGGATAGAGCTTGTTCCAGGCCGTAAATAGCTGGGTTTGCTGGCGCGACAAGCGCAGATGATATTGATCGCGCATATAGAAGTAGGTGCGCGCGATGGCACCGCGGGCCCGTTCTGGTGGCTCTGCCTGTTTGTTTTTAAAATCAATGTGCATGCTGCACTGACCATATTGCTTCTCTGTCCCGTTCCACTGGCTGTAAGCAAAGTTACCCCGGTCGCCGTTTACTTCCCCTATTGCCGGTTGCAGATTGTGCAGATCGGTCTCCATATGGCGATAGTCGGCATCTTTACTGCAGTTTTTGCGTCCACCATTCTGCCAGCACTGACGTTGATGACCGAACTCCCAGGCAGGCATCACGTGCTCCCACTCGATGCGCGCGGCACGGTTGGCATTTTTACGCGGTTGATAACCGCAGCTGCTCAGATCAGGTTCGCCCTTTTTACCGTGCCAGGTCATTTTGCAGCCGCAATAAAAGCTGCCCGGTGCATCGGCATTAATCTCGGCCGCATAAGCTTTTGCCTGCTGAAAATTATTCTGATGGTAATTATTCAGGTTAAGCGCGGTGGCATGAAAGGAGGCCAGCAGCAGCGCGGCGGTCATGATTATTCTGTGAGACATATTCCAGTTATCACCTTGATCCTAAAAAGGGCGGCAGGGTACCAGAATGCGGGGGCAGGCGGAATGAGAATCCGGTCAGGATGGAAGGAAAAGGCCGGCTTTTAATACGTTGCCGCAATGGACACAGCGGTATTCGCTTTCGCCGCGAATCACGCGATTATGACGCCGTACGGTAAGGTGGTGCTGCTGGCACTGACAGCGGTAGGCAAAGGTGCGACTACGGACGGACGCGACTTCAAAACGGTGGGTACGCTGGGCCGGAACACCGAGGACGGTTTCCATCATCCACTTCCACTCTTTCCCGTGCGGTGCCACGCGACCGAAGGTCTTCCACACCAGCAAATGGGCCAGTTCGTGAGGGACGACTTCATCAATAAACGCCTGTTGGTTCTCCAGCAGCAGCACAGGATTGAGGCGAATCTCCCATTTTTCCAGCCAGGCGGTACCGGCGGCGGTGCCGCGTTGCTGATAAACCAGCGTGGGCTCAGGGTAGGTGCGTTCAAGCGTGCGATTAGCGCGCTCAAGAGCATCACGCAGGGCGCGCATAACGGCTTGTTGCAGGGCAATCGGAAGACGAGGTGTTTTCATGGCGCTCAGCATAAGCGCCGCAGAGGCGGAACTCAATATGAATGCGCGGGGCAAAGATGGCGAGGCCCGTCTGTCACGACGGACATCGCCACGGCTTAATGGAACTGCGCGACGGTTTGTGCCAGCTGGCGGGCCTGATCCTCAAGTGAACTGGAGGCCGCCGACATCTGCTGAACCAGTGCCGCATTTTGCTGAGTCGTGCCGTCCATTTCATTAACGGCAAGGGTAACCTGAGCGATACCACGCGCCTGTTCATCGGATGCGGCAACAATTTCACCGATGATGTGCTGCACGGATGAAACGGCATTTGTCATTTCATGCATGGTTTTGCCCGCATCATTGACCAGCACAACGCCATTCTCGACGCGCAGCGCTGACTCTTCAATCAGGGCGGCGATGTCCTTTACGGCACTGGTGGTGCGCTGCGCCAGGTTACGTACTTCTGAGGCCACCACGGCAAATCCGCGTCCCTGTTCCCCTGCACGTGCCGCTTCAACGGCGGCGTTAAGCGCCAGAATATTGGTCTGGAAAGCAATACTGTTAATCAGCGTGGTGATATCACCAATTTTCTGCGAGCTTTCATCGATCTTCGCCATGGTCGTCACGACCTGATCCACCAGCGTTTCGCCACGGTTAGCGATACGGGTGGCAGTTTCCGTCAGGCCTGTCGCCTGTTGTGCGTTGTCAGCGTTCATACGAATGGCCGCGCTAATCTGTTCCATGCTGGCCGCAGTTTCCTCCAGGGCGGCAGCCTGCTCCTCAGTTCGGGAGGACAGGTTCAGGTTGGCGCTGGCGATTTCGCCCGCGCCCTGCTGGACAGAGAGGCTGGCATCTTTGATTTGGCCGACCATCGTCCTAAGCTGTGACTGCATGGTACTCAACGCGTAGAACAGACTACGGCTATCGTCGGGCGCAACGCCAATGCTGTTGTTTAACCGCCCCTCAGCCACAGCCAGCGCGATACGCGCAGCCTCTGCCGGTTCACCACCCAGCGGGCGCATCACTTTGCGACTGAACAGCAGCCCCAGCACGGCACCCACCGACAGGATGCTGATGATCATCAGCCCGATTGCCCAGTACAGCTGGCGGTCAGCGGCCGCCATCACCTGACTGACGGGCGCCACGATCCCGACATACCAGGGTTTATCACTCTTCCCAACGCGCACGGGATACCACGTATACATGGCCTGTTCTTTGAGCACCGGATCGTATTGCTCCGTCACGTTGGTACTGGTGCTGTTTACGTTCCCCGGCCATTTCTTGCCCGCTTCACTTGTATCGGGGGAGGAAATCACGTTACCGCTGTTCGAAATCAGCAGCGCGTAACCGGTGCCTTGCCAGGGTTTGATCTGGTTGATTTTTTTCTGGATAGACGACAGCAGAATATCCGAGCTGACGACCAGTTTTAGCTTATCGTTCACCATGACAGGCGTGGCGACTGAGGTTAACCACTCGGGTTTCGCACCATCATAGGCGAAGCTGTAGGGTTCAATCAGCGTGTCTTTAAGCGTTTCTTTCGGCAGCAGATAGTAATTGCCCGCACCGGGTTGTAAAAAATCCAGCGCCGGATTCATTTTAAAATGCCCGTCTTTATCCCGATCAATATACCAGGCATAGCGCCCCTCGGGTGGCATTCCCTGCTGGCCGGCGAAAGCACTGTCACGACCGTCGAAGGCGTTGGGTTCGAACACCACGGTCATCGATACAAAGTCAGGATTTTTCTGCAGGGCATATTCCATGAGCTTATGGGCAACGTTGCGATCGGTCACGCCGGCCGCAGGCAGCGCGGCAAGGCTTTGCCCCAGGTTTTGTGCCGCGTCCAGGGCATGCGTCAGTTCCTGTTGAATTTGTCCGGCATGGCTGGCAGCAATTTGTTGCAGGTAGTCAGCGGCCAGAGATTTTTGCGCTTTTGAAGACTGCCAGCTGAGCAATCCGATGGTCGCTGCAAAGCCCACGACAATCGTCATTCCCCCTGCCAGCAGCATCTGAGCCCGGGTGCTCATTGTCTTTTTTACGCTGGGGTTGTTCATTGGATTTCCTGATGAAAATAAAGTCTGAAAACGGATTTTTATAAGGGAAACGTCAGGTCATTTATCGGCGTATATTTTTTCGACTTTAACGAAAGAAAAGCGAAGCGGGGCGGCGCAAGCCAGGCGTGGCAGGGTTTGAGCGTGAATACGCTGAGCTGTTGGCGTGGGTAAAGGGTTAAAAAAAGCCAGTCAGTTTACACTGACTGGCTTTCACGGACGCGGGCGCGAAGGAATTTACTGGCCGATATCGCGCAGTTTTTTACCCGCCATCAGGTTACGTTCAATATGTTCCAGCGACACGTTTTTGGTCTCCGGAATGAGCATAACGGTGAGCACAATAAAGAACACGTTCAGCAGCGCGTAAACCCAGAAGGTCGGTGCATTACCCAGCGTGTTCAGCATGGTCAGGAAGGTTGCGCCAACGATCATATTGGCAATCCAGTTGGTGGTGGTTGAAACCGTGATACCAAAATCACGCCCTTTAAGCGGCTGAATTTCGGAACACAGTACCCAAATCAACGGACCGGCTGACATGGCGAAGCCCACGATAAACATCAGCAGCATACCAATGGCGAAGTACTGCGCGCCTGGTGTATGGATGCCCATGTGCAGCATAGTGCCCAGGATGCCCATACCGGCAGCCATGACCAGGAAGCCCAGAATTAGCGTAGGCTTACGGCCCCAGCGATCCACCAGGCCAATGGCGATGAAGGTGGCCAGTACGTTAACCAGACCGACAATAACCGTTCCCCACATCTGCTGAGTCGTATTCGCAAAACCGGCGATCTCAAAGATTTTCGGCGCGTAATACATGATGACGTTCATCCCGGTGAACTGCTGCATCACCTGAAGCAGAATGCCGAGGAAGACCGCGCGGCGGAAGTTGGCGTTATTGGTAAACAGACCCCAGCCAGACTGCTTCACTTTCAGGCTTTCGCGGATCTCATCCAGTTCGCGTTTTGCCTGTTCACTGGTGTCACGCAGACGATCCAGAACACGCTGTGCGTCGCGGAAGTTGCCTTTCGCCGCCAGCCAGCGCGGGCTGTTCGGCAGGAAGAACACACCAATCAGCAGCAGAATGGCAGGGATCGTGATCACGCCCAGCATCCAGCGCCAGTTTCCGGTAAAGCTAAATGCGGTATCGGAGAGATACGCACCCAGAATACCGATGGTAATCATCAGCTGGTACAGCGAGATCATGCTGCCGCGGATTTTCTCTGGTGCGATTTCAGAAAGGTAAAGTGGCGCGGTATACGAGGCGACACCCACGGCGAGACCTAACAGGACGCGCGCGCAGATCAACATTTCTGGATTAGGTGCCATCGCTGACCAGAGTGATCCAATGACAAACAGAATCGCACCGGCCATCAGGCTTTTTTTACGGCCCAGACGTGATGACATCCAGCCGCTGCCGATAGCACCAATGGCTGCACCAAACATCATGGAGCTGACAATCCACTCCTGTTGGTGGGCAGTAACATTAAAGTCCTTAGCGATAAAGGGCAGGGCACCTGCGATAACGCCGATATCCAGCCCAAAGAGCAGGCCTGCGAGCGCTGCCAGAAAGCAGACAAATAAGGTCATTGCCTTATTTGAGGTTCTGCTTTTATGTGAGTTGCCAGGCATGGTTGCCTCCAAATTATCCATCATTGTTGTTATCGATGTTAAAAAACCTTATCTGGGTTAAAAGTGAGCCCGATCACATTGATGTAATCGCTTACACATGCTGAAACCCTGAAATCCAGCATTTACAACCCAGAAAGGTCAAGTAACCAGTGAGGTATAGTACCCTCGAAGTTTCTGACAATGTCCTGATTAACGCCTATCAGATGACGCTGAAAATAACGCATTTTTAAAAGAATAACTACGGCGATAAATTCCTAAATAGCCGATATTTAAAGCGTTTCAAATTGTAATCGTTAACACAAGGGCAGGGTACAAACTGAAAGAAAGTGTAGTTGAGTTAAAAAAATGTGCCGCAGGAAAAAAGCGGAGGTCGAATGCGGGATAAAGCCCATAAAAAAGCCCCGCCATCGGGCAGGGCTTTCAGGTGCACTTACTCACCGATGCTTACAGGCCAGCGGCCTCGCGCAGCTGTGCCGCTTTGTCGGTTTTTTCCCATGGGAAATGTTCGCGGCCAAAGTGACCGTAAGCAGCCGTTTCTTTATAGATTGGGTGCAGCAGATCCAGCATCTGAATCAGACCGTATGGACGCAGGTCAAAGAATTCACGGACCAGCAGCGTCAGCTGTTCAGTAGAGACTTTCTCGGTACCAAAGGTTTCCACCATGATAGATGTCGGCTCTGCCACGCCGATGGCGTAGGAAACCTGAATCTCACACCGATCGGCCAGGCCAGCCGCCACGATATTTTTGGCAACATAGCGCGCAGCGTACGCCGCGGAGCGGTCAACTTTTGAGGGATCTTTACCTGAGAATGCGCCGCCACCGTGACGCGCCATCCCGCCGTAGGTATCGACAATGATTTTACGACCGGTCAGGCCACAGTCACCCATTGGACCGCCGATAACAAAACGGCCGGTTGGGTTGATGTGGTATTTGGTGGACGCGTTCAACCACTCAGAAGGCAGTACCGGCTTGATGATTTCTTCCATCACCGCTTCCTGCAGATCGTTCTGGCTGATGGCTTCGCTGTGCTGAGTCGAGAGCACGACTGCGTCGATGCCTACAATCTTGCCATTGTCATACTGGAAAGTGACCTGGCTTTTCGCATCCGGTCGCAGCCATGGCAGCGTGCCATTTTTGCGGACTTCAGCCTGACGCTGAACCAGACGATGCGCATAGGTTACCGGGGCGGGCATCAGCACGTCGGTTTCGTTGGTCGCGTAGCCGAACATCAGGCCCTGATCGCCTGCACCCTGTTCCAGCGGATCGCTGCGGTCAACGCCCTGGTTGATGTCCTGAGATTGTTTACCGATGGCGCTTAACACGGCGCAGGAATTGGCATCAAAGCCCATATCGGAATGAACATAGCCGATTTCACGTACGGTATTACGGGTGATTTCTTCGATATCAACCCAGGCGCTGGTCGTGATTTCGCCGCCGACCAGAACCATACCGGTCTTCACGTACGTTTCGCAGGCCACGCGCGCTTTAGGATCCTGCTCCAGGATCGCATCAAGCACCGCATCGGAAATCTGGTCAGCGATTTTATCAGGATGTCCTTCTGATACGGACTCGGATGTAAAAAGATGTTTAGCCATTATGTTCTTTACCTTACCAATGGTTTGAGTTCGACTGCTTAGCGCAAGTGAGTGTTAGCTGACTTAACGCCCCTTAAGGCAAAGCCGAGAGCAGTCAGGTAGTGTCAGCACGCCAGGCCAACACCGCCTGGATATTAACCTGTTTAGATGGAAAACCATCTGGACGTCTATTTTAGGTTACGAGATGAGCGAATTACCAGCCCTTTTTTCTGATGCACTGCCGGCCTGGTGCTGAGTAGTGAATAATGCTGCGGGCAGGGCCAGCATTAAGCGAATAATCTCTTTGCATTTTTCAGGCGCAAATTGTATAAAACGCCGCTGCGTTTGCAGCAGAAAAAGGATGACGCGCTATCGCGTCGCGCCCGTCAGACCACTGTCTGGCTTTCACCCTGATGGTTTGCCACATGACGGCGTCATGTGCGGAGGTGATACACGTCATGAGCCTTATCTTCTCCTTCACGGCTTCTTTGCGTGCTGGCTTTGCGTCAGCGTTATCCTGTTTCCCGTCTTTATTTCTTTCCTGCCACCCTTTTATTCGCTTCGGTAATTATCCCGACACAAGCGCTGGCTAACCTCTGACACGTCAACGTGGGCAAGTGGCCCGACCGACGTGGTGTGAATTATTCGCGGCCCTTTTTTCCCCTGTCGTGGCGGAGTGTTTTACACTTAGGTCATGCAAGGGGATTATCTGGGCGCGTGACGCTGACAGAGCATGACGTAATATGTGGCAACGAATTTCCCTACATCCGGCTGTTGAGTCGGATTACAGTATTATCTTTCAACGGAAAATTGAGGTTCGTGATGTCTGACGGCATGAAGAATATCAAGGGTTCGTCAGCTGGCGAACAAGGTGCTCTCCGCTCTATGCAGGAGGTGGCGATGAACGATCAGGACGCCAGCCTGATGCTGCGGACCTATAACATTGCCTGGTGGGGCAATAACTATTATGACGTGAATGAACTGGGTCATATTAGTGTCTGTCCCGACCCGGATCGCCCGGACGTGCGCGTTGATCTGGCAAAACTGGTGAAAGAACGTGAGGCGCAAGGGCAGCGTCTGCCGGCGTTGTTCTGTTTTCCGCAGATCCTTCAGCACCGCCTGCGCTCAATCAACGCCGCGTTCAAACGCGCGCGTGAATCCTATGGCTATACCGGTGACTACTTCCTGGTTTATCCCATCAAGGTTAACCAGCACAAACGCGTGATTGAATCGCTGGTGAACTCCGGTGAGCCGTTGGGCCTTGAAGCCGGATCAAAAGCGGAACTGATGGCGGTGCTGGCGCATGCCGGCCACACCCGCTCAGTGATTGTCTGTAACGGTTATAAAGATCGTGAATACATTCGTCTGGCGCTGATCGGCGAAAAAATGGGGCACAAGGTTTATCTGGTTCTGGAGAAGATGACCGAAGTGCGCCTGGTTCTGGAAGAAGCGGAACGCCTGAATGTGGTGCCGCGCCTCGGCATTCGTGCGCGTCTGGCGTCGCAAGGTTCCGGTAAATGGCAGTCGAGCGGTGGCGAGAAATCCAAATTTGGCCTGTCTGCCACGCAGGTGCTGAAGCTGGTTGAAATCATGCGCGAAGCCGGACGCATTGACAGCCTGCAACTGCTGCACTTCCACCTTGGCTCTCAGATGGCGAATATTCGCGATATCGCCACCGGCGTGCGCGAGTCGGCACGTTTTTACGTGGAGCTGGCGAAGCTGGGCGTCAACATTAAGTGCTTCGACGTCGGCGGCGGCCTGGGCGTGGATTATGAAGGGACGCGTTCACAGTCTGACTGCTCGGTAAACTACGGGCTGAATGAATACGCTAATAATGTTATCTGGGCCATCGGTGCCGCCTGCGACGAACACGGACTTGAACATCCTACCGTCATCACCGAGTCAGGTCGCGCCGTAACGGCGCACCATACGGTGCTGGTCTCTAACATCATTGGTGTTGAGCGGAACGAATTCAGCAAACCTGAAGCGCCCGATATCGATGATGCGCCACGTCCTATCCTGAGCATGTGGGAAACCTGGCAGGAGATGCACGAGCCGAATACGCGCCGCTCTCTGCGTGAATGGCTGCACGACAGCCAGATGGACCTGTTTGATATTCACACCGGCTATTCGTCAGGCATTTACAGCCTTAAGCAGCGCGCCTGGGCTGAACAGCTGTACCTGAGCATTTGCCATTATATTCAGCAGCATCTGGATCCCAGCAACCGCGCACATCGCCCGATTATTGATGAGCTGCAGGAGCGCATGGCGGATAAGATCTATGTGAACTTCTCGCTGTTCCAGTCGATGCCGGACGCGTGGGGCATCGATCAGCTGTTCCCGGTGCTGCCACTGGAAGGCCTGAATAAAAAGCCCGAACGTCGGGCCGTGCTGCTGGATATTACCTGTGACTCCGATGGCACCATCGATCATTACGTGGATGGCGACGGCATCGCGACGACCATGCCGATGCCGGAATATGATGTGGAGAACCCACCGATGCTGGGCTTCTTTATGGTCGGCGCGTACCAGGAAATTCTGGGCAACATGCACAACCTGTTTGGTGATACCGAAGCGGTGGATGTCTTCGCATTCCAGGATGGCGAAGTGGAAGTACAGCTTTCCGATGAAGGCGATACCGTGGCCGACATGTTGCAGTATGTGCAGCTGGACCCCAATGAGCTGATGACGCTGTTCCGTAAACAGATTCAGACTTCTGAACTGGACGAAGACCTGCGTGAGCAGTTCCTGCAGGAGTTTGAAAGCGGTCTGTATGGCTACACGTATTTAGAAGACGAATAACGCCCTGCGAAGCGCTTGCAGCCGGGCGGGACATTGTTGATAATCGCGGCAACACATCCCTTCCTCGTCGGGCCTAACGACGCGGAGGGGATTTTTTTTATCTCAACCTGAAAGGTGTGCGGGCCCGGCCCGGTTCAGACATTAACAGAGGACGACTTATGTACAATACCCTCGGTAATCAGTACGACAATTCACTGGTTTCTAACGCCTTTGGTTTTATGCGTTTTCCAGTCAATTTTCAGCCTTACGACAGCGACGCAGAGTGGGTGATCACCGGCGTTCCGTTTGATGCAGCAACCTCTGGCCGTCCAGGCAGCCGTCTTGGCCCTGGTGCTATCCGTCAGATTTCAACGAATCTGGCCTGGGAAGGCTGTCGCTGGCCGTGGGATTTTGACCTGCGTCAGCGCCTGAATGTCGTCGACTGTGGCGATTTGGTTTATGCCTTTGGCGACTCTCAGGATCTGTCTGACAAGTTGCAGGCTCACGCAGAGAAGCTGCTGGCTAACGGTAAACGTATGATGACGTTTGGCGGCGATCACTACGTCACGCTGCCGCTACTGCGTGCCCACGCGAAGCACTTCGGTAAAATGGCGCTGGTGCACTTCGACGCGCATACCGATACCTATTCTAACGGCCCCACGTTTGACCATGGCACCATGTTCTTTACGGCGCCAAAAGAGGGCCTGATCGATCCGCAGCACTCCGTCCAGATCGGTATCCGTACCGAGTTCGATAAGAGCCTGGGCTTTAACGTGCTGGATGCGGCACAGGTTAACGACCGCAGCGTGGACGATATCCTGGCGGAAATTAAGCGCACCGTTGGCGATCTGCCGGTTTACCTTACCTTTGACATTGACTGCCTGGACCCTGCGCATGCGCCGGGTACCGGTACGCCAGTGATCGGTGGTTTAACGACCGACAAAGCGACCAAGTTGATTCGGGGTTTGCAGGGCATGAATATTGTCGGGATGGATCTGGTGGAAGTGGCCCCGGGCTATGATCACGCCGATCTGACCGCGCTGGCTGCCGCAACGCTGGCACTGGATATGTTACACGTTCAGGCCGCCAACAAAGGCTAATGCCACAGCGGGATAACGCAGCGTTATCCCGCTGATTCAGGCTTACTTGCTGTCTGCCGCGATACGATCGCGAATGTGTTGTGCGCGGGCTTCAGAATCAGGGTGCGAATCGAACATAGAGCTCTGGCGACCCTGTTCCAGTTTCGCCAGTTTTTCAAAGCTGGTCGCTAATCCGACAGGGTCAATTCCCCGTTTTTTAAGCAGATCGTAAGAGTAGTCATCCGCCTGCGTTTCCTGAGTCTGGGAGAACTGCGCATTCACCAGTTTTTCGCCCATATCGCCCAGTTGTGACTGCGACAGCGAGCCAATGATGCCTCCTACGGACGCGGCAGCGGTGCGCGCGGCGGTCGTGGTAAAGGCAACCTGCATCGCTTTACGTGTATGGCCCAGCGCGACGTGACCCATTTCGTGCCCCAGCACCGCCTCCACTTCATTGTCGTTCATCATGTCCATCAGGCCGCTGTAAACGCGTATACAGCCGTTGGCCATCGCCCAGGCATTCACATCTTTGGTCTGGTAGACCTTATAGTTAGCCGGCGTACCGTTAATGTTGTCGCCCAGTGCGGCCGCGATTTTATTCAGACGTTGCTGGTATTCGCTGTTCGCCGGCGCGACCTGATTGTCTTTGTCCATCTGGGCACAGGATTGATCGCTCAACTGCTTCACCTGGGCATCGCTTAATGTGTACGCCTGGAAAGCCTGTGCACCTGACTGCAGCAGGCCGTTGTTATTCATCCCCTCGCAGCCGCTTAACAGCGCGATCATCCCCAAAGCCAGTACCGTTTTCTGAATTTTCATTCCATCTTCCCAATAGTAACAAGATAAAAAACAATCACCTGACGCGGTGGCTGGTGATCGAACTTACTGGTTATAGTCGGCGGTAAACCGTTTTGCTAGCAGACATTACCGGAAAAGCCAAACGCGCCGGGCATATTTCGCGTTTTACGACATTACTTTTAGGCCGTTTTTCATGTACATTGTTGTGAAAGTTTCCCCTCGCTTTGCCCGATAACTGATTAATTACAAAAGGTTAAGGCGCAAATCGTTAATCCGAAATGGAGTAGAAGATGCCCTCTCGTAAAGATCTTGCCAATGCCATTCGCGCGTTAAGTATGGATGCAGTGCAAAAAGCTAAATCGGGACATCCGGGTGCCCCTATGGGCATGGCGGATATCGCCGAAGTGTTATGGCGTGGCTACCTGAATCATAATCCAACTAACCCATTGTGGGCTGACCGCGACCGTTTTGTGCTGTCGAATGGTCACGGTTCGATGCTGATCTACAGCCTGCTGCATCTGACCGGTTACGATTTGCCCATCAGCGAACTGGAAAACTTCCGTCAGCTGCACTCTAAAACCCCGGGTCACCCTGAGTACGGCTACACCGTTGGTGTGGAAACCACCACCGGTCCGCTGGGCCAGGGCATTGCCAATGCCGTGGGTTTTGCCATTGCTGAGCGCACATTAGCGGCGCAGTTTAACCGTCCGGGTCATGACATCGTAGACCATAACACTTGGGTGTTTATGGGCGATGGTTGCATGATGGAAGGCATCTCACACGAAGTCTGCTCACTGGCCGGTACGCTGAAGCTCGGTAAGCTGGTGGCCTTCTATGACGATAACGGTATTTCAATTGATGGCCATATCGACGGCTGGTTTACCGATGACACCGCTAAGCGTTTTGAAGCCTATGGCTGGCATGTGGTGCGCGGTGTGGATGGGCATAACGCGGATGCGATCGCGAAAGCCATCGAAGAAGCGAAAGCCGTAACCGATAAGCCTTCACTGCTGATGTGCAAAACCGTGATTGGTTTCGGTTCACCAAACAAAGCGGGCACCCATGATTCACATGGCGCGCCACTGGGTGACGACGAAGTGGCCTTGACCCGTAAGCAACTGGGTTGGGAGTATCCGCCATTTGTTATCCCGTCTGAGATTTATGCCGAGTGGGATGCTAAAGAAGCGGGCCAGGCGAAAGAAGCCGCGTGGAATGAAAAATTTGCCGCTTACGCCAAAGCCTTCCCGGAACTGGCTGCCGAATTCAAACGTCGCATGAGCAACGAACTGCCAGCTAACTGGCAGCAAGAGTCGCAAAAATTCATTGAGCAGTTGCAGGCGAACCCGGCGAAAATTGCCAGCCGTAAAGCCTCGCAGAATGCGATTGAAGCGTTTGGTAAGATCCTGCCGGAATATCTGGGCGGCTCAGCGGATCTGGCACCCAGTAACCTGACTATCTGGTCGGGCTCTAAGCCAATCAATGAAGATGCTGCGGGTAACTACATCCATTATGGTGTGCGCGAGTTTGGTATGACCGCGATTGCTAACGGTCTGGCCCTGCACGGCGGTTTCCTGCCTTATACCGCAACCTTCCTGATGTTCGTGGAATATGCGCGTAACGCGGCACGTATGGCTGCGCTGATGAAGATCCGTCAGATCATGGTGTATACCCATGATTCAATCGGTCTGGGTGAAGATGGCCCGACGCACCAGCCTGTTGAGCAGATGGCAAGCCTGCGCACGACGCCGAACATGAGCCTGTGGCGTCCGTGTGACCAGGTTGAATCTGCCGTGGCGTGGAAATATGCCATTGAGCGTAAAGACGGCCCAAGCGCCCTGATCTTCTCGCGTCAGAACCTGGCACAGCAGGAGCGTACACCCGAGCAACTGGCCAACGTGGCCCGCGGTGGTTATGTCCTCAAAGACAGCGCAGGCACGCCAGAACTGATTCTGATTGCCACCGGTTCCGAAGTGGAACTGGCCGTCGCGGCTTACCAGAAGCTTACCGAAGAAGGTCGCAAGGTGCGCGTGGTGTCTATGCCATCGACCGATGCTTTCGATAAACAGTCCGAAGAATACCGTGAATCTGTTCTGCCAAAAGCCGTTGCGGCGCGCGTCGCTATTGAGGCTGGTATCGCCGATTACTGGTTTAAATACACCGGCCTGAACGGGGCTATTGTTGGGATGACCACCTTTGGTGAGTCGGCCCCTGCTGAGAAGCTGTTCGAAGTGTTTGGTTTCACGCTCGACAACGTTGTCGCAAAAGCAAAAGCGTTGCTGGCGTAATGCCACAATCCTGACGCGTGCCTGCGCGTCAGGATAGCAATAAAAAGGGGGCGCTTTTTGCCCCCTGACTGACGCAATTATTCCTGGAGTAATCGCTCATTTTTGCTCAATTATGTGATGCAGATCAAAAAATTCGCAGCTCGCTTGATCGCAGTCATTCCTGTTATTCCTCACTTCTATTATTCTCGCTGAACCGTTTCAGTTATGGCGCGTTCACCCTGCATCGGGTAAGAATCTCCTGTACAAAACGTGGTGAAACGCTCAGGCTATCTGCACCTTTTTTTCAGTCTGGTTTGGCAGGAGAAAGATGACCATTCGGGTTGCAATAAACGGCTTTGGTCGCATTGGACGCAACGTGTTGCGTGCACTGTATGAAACGGGACGCCGTGCTGAAATCACCGTGGTGGCGATTAATGAGCTGGCGGAAGCCGCAGGCATGGCGCACTTATTAAAATACGACACCAGTCATGGCCGTTTTGCACTGGATGTTCGCCAGGAGCGGGACCTGCTGTGGGTGGGAGAAGATACTATTCGTATTCTGCACCACGCCGGACTGGACGCGCTGCCCTGGCGCGAACTCAATGTCGATGTGGTACTGGACTGTACCGGCGTTTATGGTTCCCGCCAGGATGGTGAAGCTCATCTGCGCGCTGGCGCTAAAAAAGTCCTGTTTTCCCATCCGGGTGGTCACGATCTTGATGCCACCGTCGTGTACGGTGTTAACGAGCAGGAACTGAAACAAACGGACTGTATTGTCTCGAATGCCTCCTGCACCACCAACTGCATTATTCCCGTGATTAAGCTGCTGGATGATGCGTTTGGGATTGAGTCGGGCACGGTGACGACGATCCATTCGGCGATGCACGATCAACAGGTGATCGATGCTTATCACAGCGATCTGCGCCGCACGCGTGCAGCCAGTCAGTCTATTATTCCGGTGGACACGCGCCTGGCGGCAGGCATTACGCGTATTTTTCCGAAATTTAACGATCGCTTTGAAGCCATTGCAGTGCGTGTGCCGACGATCAACGTGACCGCCATTGATCTCAGCGTTTCTGTGCGTCAGCCGGTTAAGGCCTGTGAGGTTAACGCCTTGTTGCTGAGCGCGGCAGAAGGGGCGTTTCGTGGTATAGTTGACTATACGGAGTTGCCGTTAGTCTCAATAGATTTCAACCATGATCCGCACAGTGCCATTGTGGACGGTACACAAACGCGGGTCAGCGGTCAGCATCTGATCAAAACCCTGGTCTGGTGCGACAACGAATGGGGCTTTGCTAACCGAATGATCGACACGACGTTAGCGATGGCCGCAAGCGGTTTCAGGTAAGACGCGGTTTGCGTCTGGCAAAACTTATGAGAATCAACGAGAGGGTTCACCATGTCCGTAATTAAGATGACCGATCTGGATCTTGCTGGCAAACGCGTTCTAATCCGCGCCGATCTCAACGTGCCGGTAAAAGAAGGGAAAGTGACGTCAGATGCACGTATCCGTGCGTCTCTGCCTACCATCGAAGCAGCCCTGAAGCAGGGCGCTAAAGTGATGGTTACCTCTCACCTGGGTCGTCCGACCGAAGGTGAATACAACGACGAATTCTCACTGCTGCCTGTAGTGAACTACCTGAAAGAAAAACTGAACGGCACCCCGGTAACGCTGGCGAAAGACTACCTTGACGGCGTCGATATCGGCGCGGGCGAGCTGGTTGTGCTGGAAAACGTTCGCTTTAACAAAGGCGAAAAGAAAGACGACGAGGCGCTGGCAAAAAAATACGCAGCACTGTGTGACGTGTTCGTGATGGATGCTTTTGGCACCGCGCACCGCGCCCAGGCCTCTACACACGGCGTGGGTAAATTTGCGCCTGTCGCCTGTGCGGGCCCGCTGCTGTCGGCTGAGCTGGACGCGCTGGGTAAAGTGATGAAAAACCCTGAGCGTCCGCTGGTGGCCGTCGTCGGTGGTTCTAAAGTCTCAACCAAATTTGATGTGCTGCAGTCGCTGGTCAAGATTGCTGACACCGTGATTGTCGGCGGTGGCATTGCGAACACCTTCGTCGCTATCGATAACAAAGTGGGTAAATCGCTGTATGAGCCAGACTTTGTTGAAGCGGCAAAAGGCCTGCGCGATCAGTACGGTATTCCTGTCCCAACCGACTCACGCGTTGGCACGGAATTCTCTGAAACTGCCCCGGCAACCGTGAAAAAGGTTTCGGAAGTGGCAGATAACGAAGAGATTATGGACTTCGGCGACGAAACCGCTCAGGCCATGGCAACCATCCTCAAGAATGCGAAAACCATTCTGTGGAATGGCCCGGTTGGTGTGTTTGAGTTCCCGAACTTCCGTAAAGGCACCGAGATTGTCGCTAACGCGATTGCAGACAGTGACGCGTTCTCTGTTGCAGGTGGCGGTGATACGCTGGCTGCTATCGATCTGTTTGGCATTGAAGACAAAATCTCCTACATCTCGACAGGCGGCGGCGCGTTCCTTGAGTTCGTTGAAGGCAAAAAACTGCCTGCCGTTGCCATGCTGGAAGAGCGTGCGAAGCAGTAATCCTTTGGGGGCGGTGCCTGGCGGCACTGCCTGAAAACTCGCCCGATACCGGGCGTTTAAATCGCTGTCCCCATGTTGGGGATAACCGGTCACGAAACAGGACACAATCATGTCTAAAATTTTTGATTTCGTAAAACCCGGCGTTGTCACTGGTGACGACGTTCAGAAGATCTTCAAAGTAGCGAAAGAGAATAAATTCGCTCTGCCAGCGGTTAACTGCGTCGGTACTGACTCAATTAACGCTGTGCTGGAAGCCGCCGCGAAAGTTAAAGCCCCGGTTATCGTACAGTTCTCTAACGGCGGTGCTGCGTTCATCGCCGGTAAAGGTTTTAAAACCGACAAGCCACAGGGCGCCGCCATTTTCGGTGCGATCTCTGGCGCACAGCACGTGCATCTGATGGCTGAACAGTATGGCGTGCCGGTTATCCTGCACACCGACCACTGTGCCAAAAAACTGCTGCCGTGGATCGACGGTCTGCTTGACGCAGGCGAAGAGCACTTCAAAAAAACCGGCAAGCCGCTGTTCTCTTCTCATATGATCGACCTGTCTGAAGAGTCACTGGAAGAAAACATCGAAATCAGCAGCAAATACCTGGCGCGCATGGCGAAAATCGACATGACCCTGGAAATCGAACTGGGCTGCACCGGCGGTGAAGAAGATGGCGTGGACAACAGCCACATGGACGCTTCCGCCCTGTACACCCAGCCAGAAGACGTGAACTACGCGTACGAAAAACTGAATGCGATCAGCCCGCGTTTCACCATTGCGGCATCCTTCGGTAACGTCCACGGCGTTTACAAACCCGGTAACGTGAAACTGACCCCAACCATCCTGCGTGACTCCCAGAAATTTGTCTGTGAAAAACATGGCCTGCCGCACAATGCGCTGGATTTCGTGTTCCACGGTGGTTCAGGTTCTTCTGCTGCAGAAATCGAAGAGTCTATCAGCTACGGCGTGATCAAGATGAACATCGATACCGATACTCAATGGGCCACCTGGGACGGTATTCTGCAGTACTACAAAAAGAACGAAGGCTATCTGCAGGCGCAGCTGGGTAACCCAGAAGGCGCTGATAAGCCGAACAAGAAATACTACGATCCACGCGTCTGGCTGCGCGCTGCGCAGGCATCCATGGTGGTGCGTCTGGAGCAGGCGTTCAAAGAACTCAACGCCGTTGACGTTCTGTAAGTAGCGTTGCTCAGCGCTGAGGTCTTCAGGACGTCAGCGTGACTGACTCTGTCCCGATCAGCCGATCGGGACTTTTTTTTATCCCGCCTTTGCACACCTTTCTCTTTGCGCTTTTGATAAGTCGACGTCCGGTTACAGCGGCATCGCTTACCACCTTTCATGCTCAAAAACTTCTCAACAGGGAAGGGCGAAGCGAGGGGAGTCAAACGCATTGTGGCGACGATTCAGGCTGCCCGTCCTCATTATGGTGCCATGTAATTTGGCACCAGGCTAAATAATTGATTACCCTTAATCCCTGGGTGTCGGATTACATCTGGCAGTTTTTGTTTTTCCCCTTGGGGATTCATCAACAGGGCTTACAAATGGAAGACTTGAATGTTGTGGATGGTATCAACAGTGCCGGTGGCTGGTTAGTACACAACCAGGCGCTGATTCTGAGTTATGCCGTGAATATCATTGCGGCTGTTGCCATCATTATTGTCGGGATGGTCATCGCCAGAGTGATTTCAAACGCCGTTAATCGTCTGCTCATCGCGCGTCATATTGACGCCACCGTGGCAGACTTTCTTTCCGCGCTGGTTCGTTATGGCGTCATTGCGTTTACGGTGATTGCTGCGCTGGGACGCGTTGGCGTGCAAACCGCGTCGGTCATTGCCGTGCTGGGTGCGGCAGGTCTGGCCGTCGGCCTTGCGCTACAGGGCTCATTGTCCAATCTGGCAGCCGGTGTACTGCTGGTCACGTTCCGTCCTTTCCGTACCGGTGAGTTTGTTGATCTGGGCGGCGTGATGGGCACCGTACTGAATGTGCAGATTTTCTCGACCACACTGCGGTCGGCGGATGGCAAGATTGTGGTGGTGCCCAATGGCAAAATCATCAGCGGGAATATCATCAACTTCTCGCGTGAACCCGTGCGCCGTAATGAATTCATTGTCGGCGTGGCCTATGAAGCCGATGTGGATGAGGTGATTGCCCTGCTGCGTGAAGTGGTGGAAGCCGATCAGCGTGTCTTAAAAGATCGTGGCATCCAGATTGGCCTGAATGAATTGGGCGCTTCATCGCTGAATTTCGTTGTGCGTTGCTGGAGCAACAGTAGCGATCTGCAGGACGTTTACTGGGATCTGCTCAAGAACTTCAAACGTGCGCTGGATAACAAAGGCATTGGTATTCCTTACCCACAGATGGATGTCCATCTGCATCAGGTGAACAAACCTGACGCGGAAACTGCGGTCACCCGTTAAGCCGATGGGCGGCAGCCGCCGCCCATTAAAATGGCTAATGACGTATTAATTTTTTCCATTTCCGCTAATCATATCGGCTTCCCTATAATGCCTGACATCTGACTGATGTAAGGATATTTCCCGTGTTATCGATTTATTTTCAAGGGCTTGCTCTTGGGGCCGCGCTCATTCTGCCGCTGGGGCCACAAAATGCCTTCGTACTTAATCAGGGCGTGAAACGGCACTATCATCTGATGACCGCCACGCTCTGCTCGCTGAGCGATGTTGTGCTGATCTGCGCGGGGATTTTTGGGGGAAGTGCGCTCCTGCAGCAGTCGCCACTGCTGCTGACCGTGATTACCTGGGCAGGTGTGGCCTTTTTGCTCTGGTATGGCTGGGGCGCATTACGGACCGCTTTTCGCCGCGAGCTGGCGCTGGCGTCAGGCCTGGATATCCGGCAGAGCCGAGGCCGGATCATTGCTACCCTGCTGGCAGTCACCTGGCTCAATCCCCACGTTTATCTCGATACCTTTGTTGTGCTTGGCAGCCTGGGAAGCCAGTTTCCTGATACCCACGCGCGTCAGTGGTTCGCCCTGGGGACCGTCAGTGCCTCTGTGTTGTGGTTTTTTGGCTTAGCCCTGTTGGCGGCCTGGCTTGCGCCGTTACTGCAGACAACGCGCGCGCAACGCCTCATCAACCTGCTGGTCGGCGCGGTCATGTGGTTTATCGCGTTTCAACTCGCACAGCAGGCCATCACAGGATTTTGAGCAAAAGGTAAACGAAAACGGGTTATCCAGACCCGTTTTCCGAACTTTTGTCATTACCTTCACTCCAAGCAAGGCGTAATATGATGCGCGTGCCGGCTTCGGACCCGAAGCCACCGAACTGACCTTTCAAGGAGGACTTTCATGAAACTGAAAGCATTGGCGCTTGTCGCGATGATGAGCGCAGGGGCATTGCCTTTAAGCGCACAGGCTGATGAACTGCCAAACGGACCCCATGTTGTGACGTCAGGCAAAGCGACGGTTGATGCCCGCCCGGATATCGCGACGCTGTCAATTGTGGTGAATGTCTCATCGAAAGATGCCGCAGAGGCAAAGAAACAGGTCGACAGTCGTGTTGCGCAGTATTTTGATTTCCTGCAGAAAAACGGCATCGAGAAAAAGGATATTGAAGCGGCCAACCTGACCACGCAGCCAGAATACGATTATACCAAAGACGGTAAATCGCAGTTGAAAGGTTACCGTGCGGTACGTCAGGTTCAGGTGACCGTCCGCCAGCTGGACAAGCTGAATGAGCTGCTTGACGGCGCGCTGAAATCGGGCCTGAACGAAGTTCGCAGCGTCGAGTTAGGCGTCGCCAATCCTGAGCGCTACAAGCAGCAGGCGCTGAAAGCCGCCATCAAAAATGCGACTCAGCAAGCCACAGAACTGGCAGAAGGCTTTAACGCCAAACTGGGGCCAATCTACAGCATTCGCTATCAGGTCGCTAACTACCAGCCTATGCCGATGAATCGCATGTTTAAAGCCTCCGCGGCAGCGGCCGATACTTCCGCGCAGGAAACCTACGACCAGCAAAGCATTAACTTCGATGACCAGGTTGATGTGGTTTTTGAGATGAAACCCAATACGGCACAGTAAGCCTATCGATGCTGTCGTGAAGCCATCAGCGGCCGTGTTTACCAGGTGCGCTTTGCGCCGCTGATGCGGTGCCTTTCCATCGCTCAGCAACCTGACGGACTGTCGCAGTCGGCCTGTTCCTTTGCCGGCGGCGCTTTTCCCCCGCATCCCTGCGGGGGCAATCTCTGGTTGATTCCCGCTTTTCAGCGCCCGGTATCACCTGCTGAAATCACGCCCCTGATGGCCATGGAGCCGTGCTGCTTTTAGCAGGGTACACTCTCACTGCAACGCCTGACGCTTGCTGCGGCACAGGGGATTATTCTCTTTAGTTCAGCAGAAGCCCGGACAGGCTGTCCGGTTCCGGGCGGTTTGTCAGGAGAATAAGCAGACCAGGAATGCTGCCCGGTAGCGGCAGAGAGTCGCGTTTGGCACGCACCGTCTTCCAGTTTATCCGGCCTTCACTTTCGCCTCTGGCCGCTATTCCATCGTGTCCTGACGCAGAACCCGATGACCATGCGCAATCAGCGCATCGGTTACCCGACGCATCAGTCGGCTTTCCGGTGCAAAACGGTGCCAGTACAACATCCGGCGCTGATACAGCCCCGGTGTCAGATCGATCAGCTCACCGCTCGCCAGTTCGCGCTCAATCTGCAGATGCGGGATCATACAGCAGGTCGAGCCCTGCCGGGCCATCTGCACAAAGGCTTCAGAAGAGTTAACGATATGGCAGGGCACGCTGCCCGGCGAAAGATCGAAGTTCTGCTGTAAAAAGGCCTGATGCATATCATCCAGATGGTCAAATGCGACGGCAGGCGCTTTCAGCAACGCGGAACGGGTGACGCCGTTGGGAAAAAAGCGCTCGGCAAAGTCACGGGAAGCCACAAACAGGTAATCCAGGGCGCCCAGTTGATCAACCAGACAACTGGGTAAAGGCTGGGGCTGGATACTGACTGCGCCGACCACTTCGCCACGTCTCAGACGTTCCTGCGTACGGGTTTCATCTTCAACCTGGAGGTTAAGGCGCACCGGCGAATCGGCCAGCACGTCTTTTAATGCAGGCAACAGCCAGGTGGCCAGACTGTCGGCGTTCACCGCCAGGGAGAGCAGTAACGGCGTCGTACCGCTGATTTCATCCCCCAGCCACTCTTCCTCCAGCAGTTCAACCTGGTGCAACAGCGCAAGCAGCTTTTGCCCCTGCTCAGTGGGACGAGGGGGCACGGTGCGAACCAACAGCGGCTGACCAAACAGGTTTTCCAGCTGTTTGATGCGTTGCGATACGGCCGACTGGGTGATGCAAAGTTTTTGCGCAGCACGTTCAAAGCCACGTTCACGTATCACTGCGTCCAGCGCCTGAAGCGTTCTGTAGTCCGGGCGTTTCATTATTCTTTTCTCTCCTTCAGGGTGGACGTTACGATGCCACAAATGTGCCTGAGCAAAAGTCTGGGGTATTTTTGTGGGCTGGCTTCCAAAGCATTAAATCCGCCCAATGCATCCGAGCATTTTCAGCAAACCTTGCTTTATACTACGCGCATTTTCTTATCGCACAGGTTCTAAACATACCATGACGCAGGATGAACTGAAAAAAGCTGTTGGTTGGGCTGCACTTGATTATGTCCAGCCAGGTACGATCGTCGGCGTGGGAACAGGCTCTACCGCTGCCCATTTTATTGATGCGCTCGGCAGCATCAAACACCAGATTGAAGGTGCCGTGTCCAGTTCTGAAGCCTCCACGCAAAAGCTCAAAAGCCTCGGTATTCAGGTGTTTGATTTGAATGAAATCGATGACCTGGCCATCTATGTTGATGGTGCCGACGAAATTAATCCCCAGATGCAGATGATCAAAGGCGGCGGTGCCGCGCTGACCCGCGAAAAAATCGTCGCGGCCGTGGCTAAAAAGTTTATCTGTATTGCCGATGCATCGAAAGAAGTCGACGTGCTGGGGCGTTTTCCGTTGCCCGTTGAAGTGATTCCCATGGCACGCAGCTACGTCGCGCGTGAACTGGTCAGACTGGGCGGTTTGCCTGAGTATCGCCAGAATGTCGTCACTGACAACGGTAATATCATCCTGGACGTGCATAATCTGCGTATTCTGGATCCCATTGAGCTGGAAAAAACCATTAACGCGTTACCGGGCGTCGTCACCGTCGGGCTTTTCGCTACCCGGGGTGCCGATGTGGCGTTGATTGGCGGACCGGATGGGGTCAAAACGCTGAAAAAATAACGCGACGGGCGCATAATTTGCGCCCGCGTTTTTTAATTAAAAAAAAACTTTTCTCGCCAGGCTGAAATTTGGTGACTTATGTCACATAAGCGTCATCAACAGCGGGTTCATTCTCCCCGATGCGGCCAACCCACGATTTTGTCCGGCAAAGTTTGGCTTCTGAATCCAGCCAGCCAGCCGGTCAGGCAATCGTTTGTATTGCTGCTGGCGTTTTTTTTGATATTTTGACTGCTGGCTGACTGCGTTCAGTCCTCGTTGAATTCTGAATAGGGTTGGGAAATGGCAAAGGTTTCACTGGAAAAAGACAAGATTAAGTTCCTGCTGGTGGAAGGTGTCCACCAGAGCGCGCTGGACAATCTTCGTGCTGCAGGTTACACCAATATTGAATTCCACAAAGGCGCACTGGATAGCGAGTCATTAAAGGCTTCCATCCGTGACGCGCACTTTATCGGTATCCGTTCCCGTTCCCAACTGACTGAAGAGATTTTTGCCGCAGCAGAAAAACTGGTCGCTGTGGGCTGTTTCTGTATCGGTACCAACCAGGTTGATTTAAATGCGGCGGCAAAGCGCGGTATTCCCGTTTTTAACGCCCCGTTTTCTAACACGCGCTCGGTCGCCGAACTGGTGATTGGCGAAATGCTGCTGATGCTGCGTGGCGTGCCAGAAGCGAACGCCAAAGCTCATCGCGGTGTCTGGAATAAGATTGCTAAAGGTTCATTCGAAGCGCGCGGTAAGAAGCTGGGCATTATCGGCTATGGTCACATTGGTATGCAGTTAGGCGTGCTGGCCGAGGGCCTGGGCATGCACGTGTATTTTTATGATATTGAAAATAAGCTGCCGCTGGGTAATGCCTCGCAGGTGCGAAGCCTGACGCAGTTGCTGAATATGAGCGATGTCGTCAGTCTGCATGTGCCTGAAACCGCCTCGACACAAAATATGATCTCTGCTGACGAGCTGGCGCAGATGAAACCTGGCGCGCTGTTAATCAACGCCTCACGCGGCACCGTCGTGGATATTCCGGCACTGTGTGACGCGCTGGCCAGCAAGCAGGTCGGGGGCGCGGCCATTGACGTGTTCCCGGTTGAGCCAGCCACAAACAGCGATCCGTTTGTCTCGCCACTGAGTGAGTTCGATAATGTCATTCTGACGCCACATATCGGGGGTTCCACCGAAGAAGCGCAGGAAAACATTGGTATTGAAGTGGCAGGCAAACTGGCGAAATATTCCGATAACGGTTCAACGCTGTCTGCAGTGAACTTCCCTGAAGTGTCCTTGCCGATGCACGGCGTCAGCGCAAGCCGTCTGCTGCACATTCATGAAAACCGTCCGGGTGTGCTGACCGCAATTAACCAGATTTTTGCCGAACAGGGCATCAATATCGCGGCGCAGTACCTGCAAACCTCACCCATGATGGGGTATGTGGTGATTGATATCGATGCCGAGCACGAACTGGCAGAGAAAGCGCTGCAGCTGATGAAGGCTATCCCTGGCACTATCCGCGCCCGTCTCCTCTACTGATTTATCGACATAATCAACCCAGGCGCACAACAGTGCCTGGGTTTATTCTTCCCACAACCACAGCGTTGACGGCGTCAGCACGGCGGGCAAAGGAATATCCCAGGCCGCCACAGGCAGCGAATCGACCAACTGGCAGTCGTGCGCGATGCCAACCGGTAAAAAAGCGTGCTGTTTCCAGTTTTGTAACGTGCGGTCGTAAAAGCCGCCCCCCATGCCCAGACGCTGACCACTGCGATCAAAGGCCACCAGCGGCACCATCATCACATCCAGTTCGTCCAGCGTAACCATATGCCGGATATCGAGTGGCGGTTCAGGAATACGTAGCTTGTTCGGGCTCAGCGGCGTTTCTGGCGTATAGCGCAGAAAAAGCAGATGACCGGCAGAGAAGGGATGAAGCACAGGAAGATAAACGCGTTTGTTCTGCTGCCATAATTTTGCGATAAGCGGACGCGTATTAATTTCCCCATCGACGGATAAGAACAGCGCGACGTTTTGGGCGTCGGAGACAGGCGCAAAGTTAATCGCGTGTTCCGCAAGCTGTTCGGCGGCAGTATGTTGCTGTTCGGGGGTTAAGGCGCGACGTAAATAACGAACATGCTGACGAATGTCCTGTCGCTGAAGTAAAGAGGGTTCTGACATGGTGTCCCCAAGAAGAAGTCGCCTGAGCGACGCACTATATCATGTCTGGTGGGGGATAATGCAGTACAACCAGAAAGGAGATCTCCGAGATGCCGCCGTAGGCTGTAACCCTTGAACCCTTGGTTCAAGGTGAACATGCCGTCGCAACCATCAGGCTTCTCGGACGGACCGAGCATGCTCACAGGTTGCGGAGCGTCACATTCTGTTGGTATGAAATATCGGCTCAGGGGACTGGCCCACTTGCAAACATCTCAGAGAAAATTGACTTCACCGTCAGTGTAGCACAGTGACCATGAAGTATTATTCGAACTTCGCATCCTGACGATCAGTTATGCGACCTTGCTCAACTAATGCCTGCTCTATCGTCTGCTGTAACATACGGATTCGTTGTTCCATATTAGCAGCATAGTCGCGCGTCTTGTTTTTTTCTTGTGCCAGTTCATGGCAAATGTTTAACGCGGCAATGAACACCAGTTGCTCTGTATTGGTGACTCTAGTGCGAACTTTTAAATCTTGCAACCGTTGATTGAGATCTTCCGCCGCCGCGTTCAGCGCATCTTGCTGTTCAGGCGGACAATTTACTCTCAAAGAACGACCAAAAATTTGTAAATCTACCGGTTGTGCAGACATGCCACCTTCCTGACTGATTACCTGGCTCGCCATTCCCTTAGCCTTCAATGGCCTGGGAGGCGGGCAACTATATAGACCTGAGAAATAAGATACAACCCCTTTTCTGGAAACCTTGAGGCAGCTAGTGGTAGCATACCACGAACTCTTACAGCCAACGACGATGAAAAATGATGTCTTCACAGAACGCAACCCCTGATTACAATGCGCTGGCGGCGGCGCTCTCACAGCACGGCGTCGGAATGACACCTGCCGAAATGCACGGATTACTCAGCGGTATTCTGTGTGGCGGTAATCAGGATACCAGCTGGAAAACGCTGGTCCACGATCTCGCGAATGAAGGCATGGCTTTTTCGCACACGCTGGCCCAGCCGCTGCAGGATTTGCATGCAAATATTACGACGGCGCTTGAAGAAGATGGCTTTCTCTTTCAACTGATGCTGCCCGACGATGATGACATCACCGTGTTTGATCGGGCGGACGCCCTGGCTGGCTGGGTAAACCATTTTTTACTCGGCCTGGGCGTAACTCAGCCTAAACTGGATAAGGTCACCGGCGAAACCGGCGAGGCCATTGATGATCTGCGTACTATCGCGCAGCTTGGCTATGACGAAGACGAAGATCAGGAAGAGCTGGAGCAGTCGCTGGAGGAGGTGAGCGAGTACGTCCGCGTCGCGGCGCTACTTTGTCACGATACGTTCACGCGCCCGCAGCCAACCGCACCTGAAGTACAGAAGCCAACGTTACACTAAGCCAGATATCTCAGTTCAACAGGGAGTGCAGACATGATTTCACTGGAGACCTTCCAGCAGCGTCGTCAGGCGCTGTTAGCGAAAATGGTTCCGGGCAGCGCAGCGTTAATTTTTGCGGCGCCTGAAGTAACGCGCAGTAACGACAGCGAATATCCGTTTCGTCAAAACAGTGATTTCTGGTACTTCACAGGTTTTAATGAGCCTGAAGCCTTATTGGTGCTGATCAAAAGTGATGAGAACCACAACCACAGTGTGCTGTTTAATCGTGTCCGCGACCTGACCGCAGAAATCTGGTTTGGTCGCCGTCTGGGCCAGGAGGCGGCACCGGCAAAACTGGGTGTGGATCGCGCACTGCCCTGGAACGATATCGGTGAGCAGCTTCATCTTTTGTTGAACGGTCTGGATGAGGTTTATCACGCGCAAGGGTTATATCCTGAGGCTGACAAGCTGGTGTTCAGTGCACTGGATAAACTACGTCGCGGTTTCCGCCAGAACCTGAGCGCCCCTGCCAGCCTGACAGACTGGCGTCCCTGGGTGCATGAGATGCGCCTGTTCAAAAGTCCGGAAGAAATCGCCATTCTGCGCCGTGCAGGTGAGATCAGTGCGCTGGCCCATACGCGCGCTATGCAGGCCTGTCGCCCCGGCCTGTACGAATATCATCTGGAAGGCGAAATTCATCATGAGTTTAACCGCCACGGTGCGCGTTTTCCCTCCTACAACACCATCGTCGGTTCCGGTGAAAATGGATGTATTCTGCACTATACCGAGAATGAATGTGAGCTGCGGGATGGCGACCTGGTGCTGATTGATGCGGGATGTGAATGGCAGGGGTACGCAGGCGATATTACCCGCACCTTCCCGGTAAACGGTAAATTCTCACCCGCTCAACGTGCTGTCTACAACATCGTGCTGAAATCATTAGAGACGGCATTATCCCGTTTCCGGCCTGGCGTCAGTATTCGCGAGGTGAATGATGAGGTGGTGCACATCATGGTGACCGGTCTGGTTGAACTGGGCGTGTTGCAGGGCGAGGTTGACGCGTTAATTGCTGAAGACGCGCATCGCAAATTCTTTATGCATGGCCTGAGCCACTGGCTGGGGCTGGATGTCCATGATGTGGGGCACTACGGCACGCCAAGCCGGGATCGCATTCTGGAACCGGGCATGGTCATTACTATTGAACCAGGCTTATACATTGCCCCCGATGCCGACGTGCCGGTGGAATACCGCGGTATCGGCATTCGCATTGAGGATGACATTGTGATCACTGAAACAGGTAACGAGAACCTCACTGACAGCGTGGTGAAAGATCCAGATGCTATTGAGGCGCTGATGGCGGCGGCACGCGCAGGATGACCGTCCTCATCGCGGGTGGCGGAATGACCGGTGCCACGCTGGCGCTGGCTATTTCGCACCTGACACAGGGCGCGCTGCCCGTCACGCTGATCGAAAGCAGCGAACCTGCCAGCCGCGCGCATCCAGGTTATGACGGCCGTGCCATTGCGCTGTCTGCCGGCACCTGTCAGCAACTGGCCAATATTAATCTCTGGCAGCGCATTGCCCCCTACGCAACGCCGATCACAACGATCCATGTTTCCGATCGGGGTCATGCGGGTTTTGTCTCACTGGCGGCCAGCGACTATGCGATTCCCGCGCTGGGCCAGGTCGTCGAATTGTTCGACGTAGGCCAGCGTTTATTCGCGCAGCTTAAACAGGCTCCCGGCGTCACCCTGCGCTGTCCGGCACGGGTCACCAATGTGAACCGTACTCAGGCGCACGTGAAGGTCACGCTGGATAATGATGAACAGCTGGACGCTGATGTGCTGGTAGCGGCTGATGGCTCGCGTTCGGCTGTTGCGGCAGCCTGCGGTATTCAGTGGCAAACCGAAACTTATCAGCAGCTGGCACTCATTGCGAATGTCACCAGCGAGATACCGCACCAGGGGCGGGCCTTTGAACGGTTTACTGCGTTCGGCCCGCTTGCCCTGCTGCCGATGTCTGACAACCGTCTGTCGCTGGTGTGGTGTCATTCATTGGATAAGCGCCCGCAGCTTGAGCGCTGGGACGACGAGACGTTTCTCAGCGAACTTCAGCGCGCGTTCGGCTGGCGACTGGGGAAATTTACCCACACCGGTAAACGCGATATCTATCCGCTGGCATTGCAACAGGCCGAACCGGTCGTTTCACATCGTGTTGCCACCGTGGGCAACGCAGCCCAGACGCTGCACCCTATTGCCGGGCAGGGATTTAACCTGGGCCTGAGGGATGTCATGTCCTTAGCCGAAACCCTGGCCACCGCGCACCGGCAGCAACAGGACCCTGGCAGCTATGCTGTCATGCAGCATTACCGCCAGCGTCGCCAACAGGATCGGGCCACGACAATCGGTCTCACCGACGGTCTGGTGCGCCTGTTTGCCAACCGCCATGCACCGCTGGTCGTCGGGCGCAACCTTGGCCTGCTGGCAATGGATCATCTGCCGTTGCTGAGAAATCTTCTGGCCGAGCGCACGCTTGGCTGGGTTAAGCGTTAACTGAGAGGCACTGATGCAAACTTATGATGTGGTGATCGCCGGTGGCGGTATGGTAGGACTGGCCGTGGCCTGCGGTCTGCAGGGCAGTGGCTTGCGTATCGCCGTACTCGAACAAGCGCCCGAGCCGCAATTTGATGCCACCGCTTCTCCGTCTGTCCGCGTATCGGCTATCAATGCGGCCAGTGAACGTCTTTTACAAAAACTGGATGTCTGGTCGACGATCCTGTCGCTCAGAGCCAGCCCTTATCAGGCCATGGAAGTCTGGGATCGTGACAGCTTCGGTGCTATCTCATTTGACGGTGAGCAGCAGGGCTTAACCCATCTCGGGCACATTATCGAAAACCCGGTGATTCACTGCGCCTTATGGCAGCGAGCCAGGCATTGCAGTGACGTGACGTTGCTGCCGTCGTCACATCTTCAGCAGGTGGCATTTGGCGATAACGAAGCCTTCATTACGCTACAGGATGGCGGCATGATGAGCGCACGGCTGATGGTTGCCGCAGACGGTGCCAATTCCTGGCTGCGCAACAAAGCCGATATTCCGCTGACTTTCTGGGATTATGAACACCATGCCCTGGTGGCGAACATCCGTACCTCCATGCCACATGATGGCGTCGCGCGTCAGGTATTCCATGGGGATGGCATTCTGGCGTTTCTGCCGATGCAGGATCCGCATCTGTGCTCCATCGTCTGGTCGCTGTCGCCCCAGGAAGCCACCCGGCTGGAAACGATGCCTGAGGCGCTCTTTAATCAACAGTTGTCGGTGGCGTTTGATATGCGCCTTGGCCTGTGCGAACTGGAAGGCGAACGGAAGGCATTCCCCCTCACGGCACGCTATGCGCGCAGCTTTGCTGCACATCGGCTGGCGCTGGTGGGTGATGCTGCGCATACCATTCATCCGCTGGCCGGGCAGGGTGTCAATCTCGGTTTTATGGATGCCGCAGAGTTGATTGGTGAAGTTCGCCGCCTGCATCAGCAGGGCAAAGATATCGGGCAGCACCTCTATCTGCGCCGCTATGAACGCAGCCGTAAACACAGTGCCGCCATGATGCTCGCGGGCATGCAGGGATTTCGTGAGCTGTTTGCGGGCAATAATCCGGCTAAAAAGCTGCTTCGCGATGTCGGGCTAAAATTGGCTGATAATTTACCGGGCGTGAAACCTGTCATGTTGCGGCAGGCGATGGGCCTGAACGACATTCCCGCCTGGCTTCGCTGACGCGAATCCCTTTCTTAAAGCCAGCGTAATTGCTGGCTTTTTTATATTAAAAAAAGGACTGCACCGTAAAAATGCAGTCCTGCACCGTTGCAGCGCCTCATTTGATTTATTCTAATTTTGCGTGATGTTTCGCATTACTTATTTTTATTCGACGCCATTTTTGCTTCGCTATTTTTTTAACATCTTGCGTGTCAGTACGAATAAAATGGCTGTAAAAAAATGAATAGGTCGTATTTGTTGTGTGTTTAATCACAGAATTACAGTCTTTTGTCCTGCTTTTTCTTTTGCGCGGTTAGGCTGTGCGCCTGCGTTCGACCTCGCTTTGCTTATGGTTAATCGACCCGTTCAGTGGTAACGTCATTGCAAAGAGAACGTTTGCGTCGACTCCCGGCGGCGTGGTTTCAAACTTACTTGTTTCAGCACAGGATAGTTATGACTCAGCACACACCTCTGTTTGACCAGCATCAGGAAAACGGTGCGCGTATGGTGGATTTCCACGGTTGGATGATGCCGCTGCACTATGGCTCCCAACTGGATGAACATCATGCTGTTCGCAACGACGCAGGCATGTTTGATGTTTCGCACATGACCATCGTCGATCTGCACGGTGCACGTACGCGTGAGTTTTTGCGTTTTCTGCTGGCAAACGATGTCGCGAGGCTGACGCAACCCGGCAAAGCGCTTTACACCGGCATGCTGAATGCGTCGGGCGGCGTGATTGACGATCTGATCGTGTATTTCATGGATGAGACGTTTTTCCGCCTGGTCGTGAACTCTGCGACGCGTGAAAAGGATCTGGCATGGATCAATGAGCATGCGCAGGGTTATGGCGTGGAAGTCCGCGAGCGTGACGATCTGGCGATGATCGCCGTGCAGGGCCCACAGGCCCAGCAAAAAGCACAAACGCTCTTCAGTGATGCACAGCGTCAGGCTGTACAAGGTATGAAGCCGTTCTTTGGCATCCAGGCCGGGGAGCTTTTTATCGCCACCACCGGTTATACCGGCGAAGCAGGTTACGAGATCGCGCTACCTGCGGCGCAGGCCGTTACATTCTGGCAGCACCTGCTCGCTGCGGGCGTCAAACCCGCCGGACTGGGCGCACGTGATACATTACGTCTGGAAGCGGGCATGAATCTTTACGGTCAGGAAATGGATGAAAGCGTCTCACCGCTGGCCGCCAACATGGGCTGGACCCTGTGCTGGGAACCGGCGGACCGCAATTTTATCGGGCGCGAAGCACTGGAAAGTCAGCGCGAAAAAGGCACTGAAAAACTGGTTGGCCTGATCCTGACAGAAAAAGGCGTACTGCGTAACGGCCTGCCCGTGCGTTTTACGGATAGTCAGGGGCAGATGCAGCAGGGCATTATTACCAGCGGATCTTTCTCACCAACGTTGGGTTACAGCATTGCGCTGGCCCGCGTGCCTGCGGGCATTGGCGAAGACGCTATCGTCGAAATCCGCAACCGTGAAATGCCCGTAAAAGTGACTAAACCCGTTTTCGTTCGCGCCGGCAAGCCGGTTGCGCAGTAAAACATAATTACAGGAGAAAGGGCGATGAGCAATGTGCCAGCTGAGTTGAAATACCGCGACAGTCATGAATGGCTGCGCAAAAATGCGGATGGATCTTACACCGTCGGCATCACCGAACACGCGCAGGAATTACTGGGCGATATGGTCTTTGTGGACCTGCCAGAAGTAGGGGCGACGTTCGCTGCCGGCGAAGAGTGCGCCGTCGCCGAATCCGTAAAAGCGGCTTCCGATATCTATTCACCTGTCAGTGGCGAAATTATCGCCGTGAACGACGCGCTGAATGATTCCCCAGAACTGGTTAACAGCGAGCCTTATCAGGACGGCTGGTTATTCCAGATCAAAGCCAGCGATGAGTCAGAACTAGACTCACTGCTGGACGCGGATGCCTACAAAGCATCTATTGACGAGTAATCGTTGCGCGGCCTCCAGATGAGGCCGCCGATATCTGACCAGCACTCTCTGTTACCCAGCCCGATTCAGGATTTACAGCTCATGACTCAGACTCTCAGCCAGCTTGAACACAACGGTGCGTTTATCGAGCGCCATATTGGTCCGTCGCCAGAACAACAGGCCGTTATGCTGGAGGCGATTGGTGCCAGCTCTCTGGCGTCGTTGATTGGTTCTATTGTTCCCGCCGACATTCAGTTGCCCGGTCCGCCCGCGGTTGGCGATGCGGCAACCGAACAGCAGGCGCTGGCAGAGTTAAAAGCGATTGCCGCGCAAAACCTGCGCTACAAATCCTTGATCGGCATGGGATACAGTGCGGTGATAACGCCGCCCGTTATCCTGCGGAACATGCTGGAAAATCCGGGCTGGTACACGGCTTACACGCCGTATCAGCCCGAAGTTTCTCAAGGGCGCCTGGAGGCGCTGCTAAACTTCCAGCAGGTCACCATTGATCTGACCGGCATGGATATCGCGTCCGCTTCACTGCTGGATGAAGCCACCGCGGCGGCCGAAGCGATGGCGATGGCAAAACGCATCAGCAAACTGAAAAGTGCCAACCGCTTCTTTATTGCTGATGATATCCATCCGCAAACGCTGGATGTGGTACGGACCCGCGCCGAAACCTTTGGTTTTGAACTGATTATCGACAGCGCGGAGAAAGCCCTGGAGCACGATAATCTGTTTGGTGTCCTGCTTCAGCAGGTAGGCACCACGGGCGAGGTACACGATTACACCAGCCTGATTGCCGAGCTGAAAACCCGTAAGGTGGTCGTCAGCGTGGCCTCGGATTTTATGGCCCTGGTGTTACTTGAATCGCCGGGCAAGCAGGGCGCGGATATTGTGTTCGGTTCCGCTCAGCGCTTTGGTGTACCAATGGGCTATGGCGGTCCTCATGCGGCCTTCTTTGCCAGCCGTGATGAACACAAGCGTTCTATGCCTGGCCGTATTATCGGTGTCTCCCGCGACGCCGCTGGCAACACCGCGTTGCGTATGGCGATGCAAACTCGCGAGCAACATATCCGTCGGGAAAAAGCCAACTCCAATATCTGTACCTCTCAGGTGCTGCTGGCCAATATCGCAGGACTGTATGCCGTGTTCCACGGGCCTGTTGGGCTGAAACGTATCGCTTCACGTATTCACCGCTTCACCGATATCCTGGCTGCCGGACTGCAACGTGGCGGACTGAAGCTGCGTCATCACCACTGGTTCGACACGCTGACAGTGGACGTGACCGATAAAGCCGCCGTGTTAAACCGTGCGCTGAGTTTCGGCGTTAACCTGCGTAGTGATATTCATAACGCTGTCGGTATCACGCTGGATGAAACCACATGTCGTGAAGACGTTGCGACATTGTTCGCCATCCTGCTGGGCGATGATCATGGTCTGGATATCGATCAACTTGATAGCCAGGTTGCGGCAGACAGCCAGTCAATCCCTGCAAGCCAGCAGCGCGTCAGCGACATCCTCTCTCACCCTGTGTTCAATCGCCATCACAGTGAGACCGAGATGATGCGCTATATGCACAGCCTGGAGAAAAAAGATCTGGCTCTCAACCAGGCGATGATTCCGCTGGGTTCATGCACGATGAAGCTTAACGCTGCCGCAGAGATGATTCCCATCACCTGGCCTGAATTTGCCGAAATGCATCCGTTCTGCCCGGCAGAACAGGCGGGCGGCTACCTGCAAATGATTGGCCAGCTTTCCCAGTGGCTGGTTCAGCTTACCGGTTACGATGCGCTCTGCATGCAACCGAACTCCGGTGCACAGGGGGAATACGCGGGGCTGTTAGCGATTCGTCGTTACCATGAAAGCCGTGGTGAAGGTGAACGTCATCTTTGCCTGATTCCCAGCTCAGCACACGGGACCAATCCGGCCTCAGCCCAGATGGCGGGCATGGATGTGGTGGTCGTGGCCTGTGACAAACAGGGTAATATCGATCTGGGCGACCTGCGCGAAAAAGCCGCACAGGCGGGCGATAAACTGTCATGCATCATGGTGACCTACCCATCCACGCACGGCGTGTACGAAGAGACTATTCGTGAAGTGTGCCAGATCGTGCATCAGTACGGCGGCCAGGTGTACCTGGACGGTGCGAACATGAATGCCCAGGTGGGCATTACGACGCCGGGTTATATTGGCGCTGACGTTTCGCACCTTAACCTGCACAAAACTTTCTGTATTCCGCACGGCGGCGGCGGCCCGGGCATGGGACCTATTGGCGTGAAAGCGCATCTGGCACCGTTTGTACCCGGTCACAGCGTGGTGCAGATTGATGGTGTGCTGACACAGCAGGGCGCTGTCTCTGCTGCACCGTTTGGCAGTGCTTCCATTTTACCAATCAGCTGGATGTACATCCGCATGATGGGCGCGGAAGGGCTCAAGCAGGCCAGTTCGGTGGCGATTCTCAATGCCAACTACATCGCCAGCCGTCTGAAATCAGCTTATCCGATTCTGTATACCGGGCGCGATGGTCGTGTGGCGCACGAATGTATTCTGGATATTCGTCCGCTGAAAGAGCAGACCGGGATCAGTGAACTGGATATTGCAAAACGCCTCATTGACTACGGTTTCCATGCGCCAACCATGTCATTCCCGGTCGCGGGCACGCTGATGGTAGAACCTACCGAATCGGAAGGCAAACTGGAGCTGGACCGCTTTATTGATGCCATGCTGGCGATTCGTATGGAAATTGGGCGGGTGGAAAAGGGCGAGTGGCCAATGGATGATAATCCGCTGGTTAACGCGCCTCACACACAAATGGAAATGACTGGCGAATGGACGCATCCTTACAGCCGCGAGCTGGCCGTTTTCCCGGCAGGCAGCCACAATAAATACTGGCCAACAGTGAAGCGCCTGGATGATGTTTTTGGTGACCGCAACCTGTTCTGCTCATGTGTACCGATTAGCGACTATGCCTGAGTCGGGTTAACACAACTGTTTTGAGGGCCGGTTTTCGGCCCTTTTTTATGGAGGCTCAGATGAAACTCGCGCTTGTTACTGGCGGTAGTCGCGGCATTGGCCGTGCGACCGCCGTTTTACTGGCGACACGGGGCTACCGTGTGGCCGTGAATTATCGCGCGCGCGAAAGTGAAGCGCAGCGGGTAGTGGATGAGATTGTGCGTAACGGCGGAGAAGCCTTTAGCGTACAGGCCGATATCAGTGAGGAGGCGCAGGTCATGGCGCTGTTTCAACGGCTGGATCAGGAGAACCTGCCGCTCTCGCTGCTGGTAAATAACGCCGGTATCCTGTTTCAGCAATGCCGTCTTGAGCAACTGGACGCGGCGCGCATTCAACAGGTTTTTGCGACAAATGTCACGGGCACCTTCCTCTGCTGTCGTGAAGCCGTCCGGCGCATGGGAACGCACCTGGGAGGACTGGGCGGCAGTATCGTGAACGTTTCCTCTGCGGCAGCCCGTACGGGTTCTCCCGGTGAATATGTCGACTATGCCGCATCGAAGGGCGCGATGGATACGCTGACGAAAGGACTGTCACTGGAGGTCGCGCAACAGGGAATTCGCGTCAATGGCGTGCGGCCCGGTCTGATCTACACCGGGATGCATGCCGATGGCGGGGAGCCCGGCCGCGTTGACCGACTGGCGAGCGGCGTTCCGATGGGACGTGGTGGACATGCCGAAGAAATTGCAGAAGTGGTGGTCTGGCTGGCCAGCGATGCGGCCTCTTACATCACCGGCAGCATCATTGATGCCGCCGGCGGGCGGTAAATTCATGCCGCAGCGTGACGCTGCGGCAGCCGACTTACAGCTTTTCACCGTTACTGGCGATAACCTGCTGATACCAGGCAAAGCTTTTCTTTTTCGCGCGTGAGAAATCACCGCTGCCATCGTCGTTTTTGTTAACGTGAATGAAACCGTAGCGCTTGTCGTACTGGCCGGTCGTAAAGGATACACAATCGATGCAGCCCCACGGCGTATATCCCATCAGATCCACACCATCATGAATGACGGCTTTTTTCATCTCTGCGATATGCGCCGCCAGATACGCAATGCGGTAATCATCTTCGATCACGCCCTGCGCATTCGGTTTGTCGATCGCGCCAAAGCCGTTTTCCACAATAAACAGCGGCTTCTGGTAGCGTTCGTACAGATCGTTCAGCACATAACGCAGGCCAACGGGATCGATCTGCCAGCCCCAGTCTGAGGCGCTGACATGCGGGTTTTTGACCACTCCGTCAAAACCGGTAATGGGGTCGTCAACACCGCTGGCGCTGTGCTGCACGGCATTACTCATGTAATAGCTGAAACCGATGTAATCGGCACAGCCCTGACGCAGGGTATCTGCATCCTCTGGTTGCATCTCAATGTGGTAGCCTTTGCGTTCCCACTCTTTCAGCGCGTAGGCAGGGTAGTAACCGCGCATTTGTACATCGCTAAAGACATAGCGTTGATGCATCGCTTCTTTAGCCAGCATGACATCGTCAGGATGGCAGGAGAACGGATAAACCGGCACCATGGCGATCATGCAGCCAATTTTGAAGTCCGGGTTGATCTCGTGTCCGCGCTTCACCACCCGGGCACTGGCAACGAACTGATGGTGCATGACCTGATACATCGCCTGTTCAGGTTTTTCATGGTCGGTGAAAATAACGCCGGAACAGCAGTAGCCAAACAGCGGATATTGCCAGTTACGTTGGTTGTTAATTTCGTTAAAGGTCATCCAGTATTTAACTTTATTTTTGTATCGTTCCAGCACGACTTCACTGAAACGCACAAATAAATCGACGACTTTACGGTTATGCCAGCCGCCATACTCTTTTACCAGGTGGTAGGGCATTTCAAAATGGGAAAGGGTGATTACTGGTTCGATGCCATATTTCAGTAATTCATCAAACAGGTCATCATAAAACTGCAGGCCGGCTTCGTTAGGTTGCTGCTCATCGCCATTAGGGAATATACGCGTCCACGCAATCGAGGTACGGAAGCATTTAAATCCCATCTCCGCAAATAACGCAATATCCTGCTTGTAGTGTGAGTAAAACTCGACGGCCTGATGATTAGGGTAAAATTTTCCGGGCTGAACGCCATCGGTAATGACACGATCCACGCCGTGTGCACCCCCTGTCAGCACGTCAGCGATGCTAATACCTTTTCCACCCTGATCCCACCCGCCTTCAACCTGGTGAGCCGCGACGGCACCGCCCCACAAAAATGTGTCTGGTAAGCTCATTACCCACTCTCCAATAAAGATAAAATTGGGCTGAGTGTAGCAAAGCACTTTATAAAGTCACGGTATAACACCGTGCGAAAAAAGGGATTTGTCACAGCTAAAAAACGCTGTGTTTTACTGGCTTAACCGTCGTCCAAGCGATTCGATAATATAAATCGCCGGTACCTGAGTGGTAATATCGCAGTTATCCTCCAGGCGGATAACCGGGACGTGATAGGAAACCGTAAAGTCGCTCATTTTTGCCAGCGAACAGTTTTCACTGTTGGTGACCGCAATAATTTTGCATTTATTCAGGCTAAACTGGCTGGCGATACGCAGTACTTCTTCTGTTTCGCCCGAGACAGAAAGGATGATCGCCAGGGCATTTTCATACAGGCTCGGACTGACGGGATAATAAGGATCATCAATAGCATGACTGAATTTCCCCACATTCGAAAAAAAACGTGCACCGTATTTTCCCAGGCTTCCTGATGTGCCCACACCAATAAAAAAAACCCGCTCAGCCTGCCTGATCATCGCGGCTGCCTGGGTGATGACCTGCTCAAATTCAGCATTATTGATGCTTTTAAAAAAACTCAGCATATCGGCCGGGCCAGAGACCGGTAAAGCTGGGGCCGTGTGTTCCTGGGCCAGCCGCAGACGGATACGAAACTCAGACCAGCCTTCACAGTGCATTTTGCGACAGAAACGCAGCACGGTGGTAGTTGACACGGCGGCCTGCTCCGCCAGTTCACGAATGGTCATGTAACTGACACTTTCACGATGTCTGATGATGTACTGATAAACCTGCAATTCCAGATCGTTGAGCGTGGCAAGATCGTGATGCGCGAACATGAAAAAATCACCAGATAGTTGACCAGTCAGCATTTTAACAGAATTTGAACCGGCGTTGACCGCATTAATTAATTTAAGCTTACACTTGTACACTGAAACTTTTTCTGATTAATTTGTCTGGTGATTAATCTGCAATGGCTCTCACTTTTCAGGCAGGAAGGTTATGACGCATAAACATTTTTCCACGCAGGGCTATCCACTGGCAGAGGAAATTGCCAACAGTATCAGTCACGGGCTGGGTTGCCTCTTTGGAATCGTTGGGTTAGTGCTGCTACTGGTTAAAGCAACAGCGATCCATGCGGATGTCACCACCATTGTCAGCTCAAGCCTGTATGGCGGCAGCATGATCGTGCTGTTTCTGGCGTCCACGCTTTATCACGCTGTCAGTTATCCACGCGCCAAACGCGTGCTGAAAAAAGTGGATCACTGCGCCATTTATCTGTTGATTGCGGGCACTTATACGCCGTTTTTGATGACAGGGCTGCAGTCACCGCTGGCTCACGCATTAATGGCGGTCATCTGGGGACTGGCGCTGCTGGGCATCCTGTTTAAACTGACGATCGCTGAACGCTATAAGGTGCTGTCACTGGTCACGTATCTTTGTATGGGATGGCTGTCGCTGGTGGTGGTCTATCAACTGGCGATGAAACTGTCGCCGGGGGGAATCTGGCTGTTGGCGCTGGGAGGCATCATCTATTCCCTGGGGGTGATCTTTTATGTGGCGCGCCGCGTGCCGTTTAATCACGCCATCTGGCACGGTTTCGTGTTAGGCGGCTGCATCTGTCATTTCTGCGCCATTTATTTCTACGTCATGTAGAAACAGGGCGGGAGAGGTTCCCGCCCCGACACTCAGTTTTCGTCCAGCGAATAAGGCAAAGGCTGAATAGTGAGTTTGCCCCCTTCATCCCCTTCGACGCGCAATACGCTGTCTGGCTCCAGATCGTTATTCATCACGACCTGCACCCAGGTCACGCCATCATCAAGCTGCACGGCGGCGAGAACGGTACCTGTGCGACGCCAGCGTTCACCCATCTGCAATTCCAGCGAGTCGTTTGCGGCAGGCAGATGGCTGGCCTGGCCTGACAGCCAGTACAGGGCGCGCTTATTGGCGCCACGGTATTTCGCGCGGGCCACCATCTCCTGCCCGGTGTAGCAGCCTTTTTTGAAGCTGATCGCGTCCAGTGCCTGCAAATTAGTCGCCTGGGGAATAAACTGCGCGCTGGTCGCAGGTTCAATCACCGGAATACCGGCTTCAATGTCCAGGGCCAGCCACTGTGTGCTGTCTGTTAACTGAGCATCCTCGGCCAGCTTCTGTTTCAGTGCTTCTGCCTCAGCAAGCGAGGTGACCAGTAAAAAGCGCTCTGCGGGCTGGGCAAACCACAGCAGGGTGGTTTCGCCCTGTTGCACCACGGGAGTGGTACTGTCAGGAAGGGCTTCAAACCGGTCGGCCAGCGCCGCCCGAGCCTGGAAACCGGCAACGCCCAGTAACACCACATCGTCATCGGCGGCCAGCGTCACTTTAGAGAATACGGCGTATTTTTTTAGCTCCGGCAACTGAGTATCACGCAGTGCCCGGCGCACTAAATAGGCATAACCTTCGCCGCGGTGAAACAGACGCAGATTGCTCCACATTTTGCCTTTCGCATCGCAGTGGGCGGCGGGCAGATGATGGGCGGCATCCAGCGCGGCGACATCCAGCGTCAACTGACCCTGCAAATAGGACGTACTGTCAGGGCCCACTACAGACACCAGAGCCCAGGTATCCAGAGACATTAACGTGAGCGGCAGACGCGATGAGGCCGCAGGTTGACGTGGGGGAAGCGTAAATGTTGGCATTGATAAATCCTGAGTATGAAGGTTCATCCGGAACAATATCTTCAATGGTAAAAGAGCAGACTGGCATTGCAACCTGTTTACTGAACAGGGCGCACAAAACGCGTGATGAACGCCATAAAAAGCGTCATCCTGCGGCGTTGTGCACATGACGAAGTCTGGAGCCTGCAGCCGCTGTTAATCCAGGTTACACTAGTCGCCACGATGTGAAACAGGAAAACTGATGCATGGATATTCATGATAAATCGCGCGTTCAATGGGCCTGCCGTCGTGGCATGCTGGAACTGGATGTCGCTATTATGCCGTTCTTCAAGTACGAATATGACACGTTAAACGATACCGACAAGCAGGTTTTCATTGCCCTGCTGAAAAGTGACGATCCGGACCTTTTCAACTGGATGATGAACCACGGCGAGCCAGCCGATCCCGAGCTGAAACGCATGGTGAAGCTTATTCAGCAGCGTAATCGTGAACGCGGCCCGGTGGCAATGTAACCTTCATCCCTCGTTGCAGGCGCGCACAATCCTTGCCCTGACGCTGGTGGTAACGCTAGCCGGCGTCGGGCTGATGCCCTTGTCTGCGGCAGAGTGGGTGATAAAGCCGGTGCTGTTCGCCCTCATCGTTTGGGAAGGATGGCGGCAGGACAGGCGCTTGTGTCTGCGCTGTGGAGCGCTACGACGCGACAGTGCCCGTGACTGGCACTGGCAGGATGAACACTGGCAAACGCAGCAACCGCTTTACTGGTTACCCGGCGCGGTGTTGCTGGTCATGAAGAACCCTCAGGGCAGGATAACGCGGTTTTGGCTCATGCAGGATAATATGCAGCCTGCTGAATGGCGCGCCTTACGCGCCTGCTGTTTTCGCGACAGACAACGCGCGCATTAACACCGACAGCCTAAAGTCGTTCGGCCGTTTCCGTCAGAATCTGCTCGCACCACTGCTCAACGCGCTCATCCGTCACGTCAAACTGATTGACGTCATCCAGCGCCAGCCCCACAAACTGTTTGCCATCCGCGCTAAGCGGTTTGGGGCTGGTAAATTCATAGCCATCCAGCGGCCAGTAGCCGACAAACTGCACGCCCATGGGTTGCAGCAGGTCGTGCAGCATACCCAGCGCGTCGAGAAACCATTCACCATAGCCAATCTGGTCGCCCATGCCGTAAAGCGCCACTATCTTGTTATGCAGATTGAGGGTGGGCAACTGCGGCCAGATGGCCTCCCAGTCTTCCTGTAGCTCGCCGAAGTCCCAGGTCGGAATGCCCAAAATCAGCAGGTCGTACTCTTCCATCAGACGCGGATCGTCATCTTTCACGTTGTGCAACGTCACTAACTCGTCGCCAATAAAATCCCGAATCTTCTCTGCTACGATTTCGGTGTAGCAGGTACTGGAACCGTAAAAAAGACCAATTTTCATGCAGATAGTGCTCTGTTAATCCAGACTTTGGCGTAATTGTATCAGAAGCAGGGGTGAATCAGGCATAATGAGCACGATTTCAGACTGAACGGCGGGGAAAACGTGCAAGACAGCGAACTGACAGAACAGTTTCTTGACGCGCTGTGGATTGAGCGCAATCTGGCGCAAAATACCTTGTCCTCCTATCGACAGGATCTGCAAACGCTCACCGGCTGGCTGGCACATCACGGCCTGACGCTGGTGTCATTAAGCCCGCAGGATCTGCAACAGTTTCTCGCAGAGCGACTGGAAGGCGGCTATAAGGCCACCAGCTCAGCGCGTCTGCTCAGCGCTATGCGCCGCCTGTTTCAGTACCTGTACCGTGAAAAGATTCGTGTGGACGATCCCAGCGCCCAACTGGCCGCGCCAAAGCTGCCCCAGCGGCTGCCCAAAGATCTGAGCGAGGCACAGGTCGAGCGTTTACTGCAGGCTCCGGATGTCAACGTGCCGCTGGAACTGCGCGATAAAGCCATGCTGGAATTATTGTATGCCACCGGGCTGCGTGTTTCGGAGCTGGTGGGATTAACCCTGAACGACGTCAGCCTGCGTCAGGGCGTGGTGCGGGTGATCGGTAAGGGCAATAAAGAGCGCCTGGTGCCATTAGGTGAAGAGGCGGTTTACTGGCTGGAATATTATATGGAACATGGTCGTCCGTGGTTGCTCAACGGGCAAACGCTGGATGTGTTCTTCCCCAGTAGCCGCGCGCAGCAAATGACGCGGCAGACGTTCTGGCACCGAATCAAGCACTACGCCACGCTGGCAGGCATTGACAGCGAAAAGCTGTCGCCCCATGTGCTGCGCCACGCCTTTGCCACACATTTGCTGAACCACGGGGCAGACTTGCGTGTCGTACAGATGTTACTGGGACACAGCGATCTCTCCACGACCCAGATTTATACTCACGTCGCCACGGAACGTCTGCGACTGTTACATCAACAGCATCATCCGCGTGCATGACCGACGGATATAAGGAAAACAATGAACAAACATGTTGCCACGCTGGCGCTGCTGGTCAGCGCCTTTTCCGGTTTAACTCACGCTGATGACAGCGCTATTCAGCTTTCCCTGAAAAAACTGGGTTTACACCAGACCGAGATTCAGCCGTCTCCGCTGCCAGGCTTCAAAACCGTGCTCAGCGAAAGCGGCGTCCTGTATGTGACCGATGATGGTAAGCACATGATCCAGGGTCCCCTTTATGATGTCAGCGGCACGCAACCGGTGAACGTGACCAATACGCTGCTGGATAAAAAGGTCGACGCGCTGGTTCCGGAGATGATCATCTATAAAGCGCCAAAAGAGCAGCATGTGGTCACGGTGTTCACGGACATTACCTGTGGCTATTGTCACAAGCTGCACGAGCAGATGGCCGATTACAATGCGCTGGGCATCACGGTTCGTTATCTTGCTTTCCCACGCGAAGGGATGAACGGCAATGTCGCCAGCGCCATGAAAGCGGTCTGGTGCAGCGCCGATCGTAACAAAGCCTTCGATGACGCGATGAAAGGTGATGCGCCGAAGATGGAGGCGCCTGCGTCATGCAAAACTGACATTGGTCAGCAGTATAAACTCGGCATTCTGTTCGGCATTCAGGGCACGCCGGCCATTCTGACCGATAGCGGAATGATGATCCCGGGCTACCAAAGCCCTCAGGAACTCAAACAGGTACTGGATAATCAAAAGCGTGGTGGTTAAGGCGTGGTAAAGCACGAAGTCGAATTACGTCGTCGTGAGGCGGTACCGGCTTTGCCCGGGCTCCCTGCTGATTTGCCGCCGCTTCTGCGTCGGCTTTATTTGCAACGCGGCGTCAGTGATGCCGCTCAGCTTGAAAGAGGCGCGAAAAACCTGCTGCCGTTTAGTGCGCTGAGCGGTATTGATAAGGCCGTCGCCTTGCTGCATGAAGCGCTGCTGGATGGACGCTGTATTATGGTCGTCGGCGATTTTGATGCTGACGGTGCCACCAGTACCGCGCTTACCGTGCTGGCTCTGCGCAGCATGGGATGCAGCAATGTTCAGTATCTGGTACCTAACCGGTTTGAGGATGGATACGGCCTCAGTCCTGAGGTTGTCGAACAGGCGAAAGCGCGCGGCGCGGAGATGATCCTCACTGTCGATAACGGTATTTCCTCTCATGCTGGCGTCGCCGTCGCGCATGCGCACGGGATTGCGGTGCTGGTGACCGACCACCATTTACCCGGCGAAACGCTGCCTGACGCGGACGCTATCGTTAACCCAAACCTGCCTGATTGCACTTTCCCGTCGCGTGCGCTGGCAGGCGTTGGTGTGGCCTTTTACCTGATGATGGCGCTGCGTGCCCATCTGCGAACCCAGGGCTGGTTTGGCGTCACGCGGGCAGAACCTAACCTGGCTGACCTGCTCGATCTGGTGGCGCTGGGCACGGTTGCGGATGTCGTGCCGCTGGATGCAAATAACCGTATTTTGGTCTGGCAGGGCCTGAGCCGCATTCGTGCCGGTAAATGCCGACCGGGCATCAAGGCGCTACTGGAAATCGCCAATCGCGATGCGCGCCAGCTGGCCGCCAGCGACCTGGGGTTTGCGCTGGGACCGCGGCTGAATGCGGCCGGAAGGCTCGACGATATGTCAGTCGGCGTCGCGCTGTTACTGACGGACGATCTCAGCCAGTCGCGTATGCTAGCCAGCGAGCTGGATGCGCTTAATCAGATGCGTAAAGAGATTGAACAGGGTATGCAAAGCGAGGCGCTGGCGCTCTGTCAGACGCTGGAGCGTGAGCAAACCGATTTGCCGCTGGGGCTGGCCTTTTATCATCCCGAATGGCATCAGGGCGTGGTAGGTATTCTGGCTTCCCGGCTCAAAGAGCGTTTTCACCGTCCGGTCATCGCCTTTGCGCCTGCGGGCGACGGCATGCTGAAAGGCTCGGGACGTTCGATTGCGGGCCTGCACCTGCGGGATGCCCTGGAACGGCTTGATACGCTCCACCCCGGGCTGATGCAGAAGTTTGGTGGTCACGCCATGGCGGCCGGGCTGTCGCTGGAGGAGGCGCGCTACGAGGAGTTTCGTCAGCGGTTCGCTGAACTGGTCGGCGACTGGCTGGCTGGCGAAGCGCTGCAAGGGGTGATGTGGTCTGATGGCGCGTTACAACCCGCTGAGTTTTCTCTGGAGACCGCCGAAATGCTGCGCGATGCCGGTCCCTGGGGACAGGCCTTTCCGGAGCCTGCGTTTGACGGCAAATTCCGGCTGTTGCAGCAGCGGCTGGTGGGGGAACGTCATCTGAAAGTCATGGTGGAGCCACTGGGCGGCGGGCCACTGATCGACGGCATCGCGTTTAACGTAGATACCACGCTGTGGCCTGACAGCAGCGTTCGCGAGGTTGAACTGGCGTACCGGCTGGATATCAATGAATATCGCGGTAACCGCTCAGTGCAGTTGATTATTGAACATCTCTGGCCGCTCAGTTAACGGATGAAGGTGGACGGACGGGAGTCCGTCCGCCAGGCCTTTCTGACGTTGCCTCCCTCCCTTTCAGCACAGCCTGTCCCAAACGTTTACACCCTGCGCATTTTCTCAACGCTACAAACTGTCGCCGGTTTCGGGTAAACTCGCAGGTTACATTTCTTATTCCATCAAACGTTAAAAAGACGCTAAACACATGTTTGAAATTAATCCGGTCAAATACCGTATTCAGGACCTCACCGAGCGCAGCGACGTTCTTCGGGGGTATCTTTGACTACGATGCCAAGAAAGAACGCCTTGAAGAAGTAAACGCAGAACTCGAACAGTCTGACGTCTGGAACGAACCTGAACGCGCCCAGGCGTTGGGTAAAGAGCGCTCCTCTCTCGAAGCAATCGTGAATACGCTGGATCAGATGACGCAGGGGCTGGAAGACGTACAGGGCCTGCTTGATCTGGCTGTGGAAGCCGATGACGAAGAAACCTTTAACGAAGCGGTCGAAGAACTGGACGCGCTGGACGTTAAACTGGGTGAACTCGAATTCCGCCGTATGTTCTCGGGTGAGTACGACAGCGCAGACTGTTATATCGACTTGCAGGCTGGCTCTGGCGGCACCGAGGCGCAGGACTGGGCCAGCATGCTGATGCGTATGTATCTGCGTTGGGCCGAAGCGAAAGGCTTCAAAACCGAGATTATTGAAGAGTCCGAAGGCGAAGTGGCGGGCATTAAATCGGTAACCATTCGCGTGTCGGGCGATTATGCGTTTGGCTGGTTACGCACCGAGACAGGCGTTCATCGCCTTGTTCGTAAGAGTCCGTTTGACTCCGGTGGTCGCCGCCATACCTCATTCAGCTCCGCGTTTATCTACCCGGAAGTCGATGACGATATCGATATCGACATTAACCCGGCAGACCTGCGCATTGACGTTTACCGTGCCTCGGGTGCCGGTGGTCAGCACGTTAACCGGACGGAATCTGCGGTGCGTATCACCCATATTCCGACCGGTACGGTCACGCAGTGTCAAAATGACCGCTCTCAGCACAAAAACAAAGATCAGGCGATGAAGCAGATGAAGGCGAAGCTGTACGAGCTTGAGATGCAGAAAAAAAATGCCGAGAAGCAGGCGCTGGAAGACAATAAGTCGGATATCGGCTGGGGAAGCCAGATCCGTTCTTACGTTCTGGACGACTCACGAATTAAAGATCTGCGTACCGGCGTGGAAACGCGTAATACGCAGGCGGTTCTGGATGGCGATCTGGACCGTTTCATTGAAGCAAGTTTAAAAGCAGGGCTATAAGGAACCGACATGTCTGAACAACAACCGCAGAGCGCTGACGTCGCACTTGAGTTAAATAACGAACTGAAAACGCGTCGCGAGAAACTGAGCGTGCTGCGTGAAAACGGCGTGGCGTTTCCTAACGATTTTCGTCGTGATACCACCTCCGATCGGCTGCACGCCAGCTATGACGAGAAGAGTAACGAAGAGCTGGAAGACTTAGGCATTGAGGTCAGCGTGGCGGGCCGTATGATGACGCGCCGTATTATGGGCAAAGCGTCTTTCATCACCCTGCAGGACGTTGGCGGCCGCATTCAGCTGTACGTAGCACGTGACGATCTGCCTGAAGGCATCTATAACGAGCAGTTCAAAAAGTGGGATCTGGGCGATATCCTCGGCGCACGCGGTAAGTTGTTCAAAACTAAAACTGGCGAGCTGTCTGTTCACTGTTCAGAACTGCGTTTACTGACCAAAGCGCTGCGTCCGTTGCCTGATAAGTTTCACGGCCTGGCCGATCAGGAAACACGTTATCGTCAGCGTTATCTTGATCTCATCGCCAACGATGAATCACGCAACACCTTCAAAATTCGCTCTCAGATTATGGCCGGTATTCGCCAGTTCATGGTCGCTCGCGACTTTATGGAAGTGGAAACGCCAATGATGCAGGTGATCCCGGGCGGCGCATCAGCGCGTCCGTTTATCACGCATCATAATGCGCTGGATATCGATATGTACCTGCGTATTGCGCCAGAGCTGTATCTGAAACGTCTGGTTGTGGGCGGTTTTGACCGCGTGTTTGAGATCAACCGTAACTTCCGTAACGAAGGGATTTCGCCACGTCATAATCCAGAGTTCACCATGATGGAACTCTATATGGCGTATGCGGATTATAAGGATCTGATCGAACTGACCGAAAGCCTGTTCCGCACGCTGGCGCAGGATGTGCTGGGCAGCACCGTCGTGCCTTACGGTGAGCAGGAATTCGATTTCGGCAAGCCGTTTGAAAAGCTCACCATGCGTGAAGCCATCAAAAAATACCGTCCGGAAACCGATCTGGCCGATCTTGACGATTTCGATAAAGCCGTGGCAGTCGCCCAGGCCATCGGCATCAAAGTCGAGAAAAGCTGGGGCTTAGGCCGCGTGGTGACCGAGATTTTTGAGGAAACCGCAGAAGCGCACCTGATTCAGCCTACCTTCATTACCGAATACCCGGCGGAAGTTTCTCCGCTGGCTCGTCGTAACGATGAAAACCCGGAAATCACCGACCGTTTCGAGTTCTTTATCGGCGGACGTGAAATCGGCAACGGCTTCTCTGAGCTTAACGATGCGCAGGATCAGGCTGATCGCTTCCTGCAGCAGGTTAATGCCAAAGACGCGGGCGATGATGAAGCCATGTTCTATGACGAAGACTACGTTACCGCACTGGAACATGGCTTACCGCCAACGGCAGGTTTAGGCATTGGTATCGACCGGATGGTGATGCTGTTTACCAACAGCCATACCATCCGTGACGTGATCCTGTTCCCGGCGCTGCGTCCTGGCGCTAAATAAGTCTTGTTGTTCTGTAAAAAGGCCGGGTTATCCCGGCCTTTTTTCTTTCTGCTGTTCGCGATGCCGTGCTTGAGTCATCCCGCTCCCTCTGCCAGACTGAAATCTCAACAGGGAGCCAACCACGATGACACAACGTCCCGACTGTATTCGCCACTGGCAGACGCTGGAAGGCGACGATAACGAACACTATTCTGACAGCGATGAGCGCATGTCGATTGGCGCGCCACTGGGGCGGTTACTGGGGTTAACCCGCCTCGGCATTCACCATGAAAGGCTGTTGCCCGGACGCCGCATGTCCTATCCGCACGCGGAGAGCGCGGAAGAAGAGTTTATCTTTGTGCTTGAAGGTCATCCTGACGCCTGGATAAACGGTGAGTTGTACCCGCTGTCGCCGGGCGATGCCGTTGCTTTTCCGGCCGGAACCGGCATCTGCCATACCTTTATCAACAACCGCGACCATGAGGCGCGCTTTTTAGTGGTGGGCGAGGTGAGCAAACCCGAAAACCGTATTACTTATCCGCTCAATCCGGACTACGAAGCAACCCGTGAGGACAGGTGGCTGAATCCGCCTGAACAGACGATGGGCAAGCATCCCGGTTTGCCCGACAAAAATTAAGATTTTACGGCGTCATCCAGCCAGTGCTGAAAGCGAGAGTAAGGAACATAAAGGGCGACGTCTTTATACAACGTCTTGCCGCTGTGGTTATCGTTAATGCGCTGGCTGTAGCCGACAATCACGCCAGCCAGTGTGTCGTCAGAGGCATTGTAAACCGCGCCACCAGACATCCCTTTCACTACGCCGGCATTCGCTGCCACCACCACACAGTTAGCTTTGTTCCAGTCATTGGCCAGCGTGGTATTCACCAGATTCTGACCGGTTGAGCTGACCGGCATGGCCGAGATAAAGCTGTACCCGTAAAGGTTCACCTTGTCGCCAATGTGGCTGTTACGGAAGGCGGGAGGAAGGTTGGCTTCGCTGTTCTTGTGGTAGACCACCGCCAGGTCGCACTCCGGATGCCAGGCTTTCACCCGGTAAAGCGAATATTTCGCCACGTGGGCCGCCGTGAGGCTGTAGTCCGGGGTCAGGGGAATGGTCGTACCCAGCGTGCCCAGCCCCATGATGGTTGGAATGCCGGTAACGGTCATATCAACCCGCTTTTCAGCTTCTTTACTGTACTCATAGTGACCGACTGAGCAACCCGTTAAGCCCAGTACCAGTAAGAGGGTAAGCCGTTGCATTATTCTCTCTCCGCGTCAGTTGGACTGCATTTCATCTGGCGATTCATAAGAGCTTTATCGGCAACGCTAATACTTTATTGATAACTAAAATCGGTATTAGCTAAAAAACGGCTACTTCGCTGGCAACCTTTCTGCTTGTTTTAAGTGGCGGGCTATCCCTTTCTCCTTAACCTCATGTTTAATAAGCATAGTTCATCTTACTGTCAATTATTGCCTTTCCTGCAATACAGTGTTGCCTCTGTGTGAGTATCCGATGACAGTCAGCTATGGTGTAATACAGAATGTGACAGAGATCATAAATTATAGCCTGTTCATCGCGATGCACGCGGAAGCAACCGCGTCGCAATAATCATATTTGGGAGAGTGTTATGCCTGTGGCATTACTGGCATTGGCGCTGAGTGCGTTCGCCATCGGAACCACTGAGTTCGTTATTATGGGGTTACTGCCGGAAGTGGCAAACGATTTACAGGTGACCATTCCGTCAGCGGGCTGGCTCATCAGCGGCTATGCCCTGGGCGTGGCCATTGGCGCGCCGGTCATGGCACTGTTGACCGCGAAACTGCCACGCAAGAAAACGCTGATTCTGTTAATGGCCATCTTCATCATCGGTAACCTGTTGTGCGCGCTGGCGTACAGCTACAACCTTCTGATGCTGGCGCGGGTGATTACCGCCCTCTGTCACGGTGCGTTTTTTGGCATTGGCGCTGTGGTGGCTGCCAGTCTGGTGGCTGCCGATCGCCAGGCGTCCGCCGTGGCGCTGATGTTTACCGGCCTGACGTTAGCCAACGTATTAGGCGTGCCATTGGGGACCTGGTTTGGTCAGCTGTTTGGCTGGCGTGCCACCTTCTGGGGCGTTGCGGTAATTGGTGTGCTGGCCTTTATTGCGTTGATCACCAGCCTGCCGGGAAATAAAAACGAGAAGCCCGTCAATCTGGCCAGCGAAATCAGCGCGCTGGCAAACGGTAAACTGTGGCTGTCGTTACTGATGACGGTCTGTTTTGCTGCCGCCATGTTTACGCTGTTCAGCTATATTGCGCCGTTGCTGTTGCAGGTCACCGGCATCAGCGATCATGGCGTGAGCTGGACTCTGTTCCTGATTGGGGCGGGGCTGACGGCAGGCAATATTTTGGGCGGCAAACTGGCTGACCGCAATGTGGCGCTCAGCCTGACAGGCAGTTTCCTGCTGATCGCGCTGTTCTCACTGCTGTTTAGCTGGACCAGCCATGCGCTGTGGCTCGCGGAAATCACCTTGTTCCTTTGGGCGATGGCTACCTTCGCTACGGTACCCGGCTTGCAGATAAATGTCGTGCGCCACGGTAAGGAGGCACCAAATCTGGTGTCGACCCTGAACATTTCGGCCTTTAATGTCGGGAATGCACTGGGCGCCTGGGTAGGCGGAGCGGTTATTGCCCGTGGCTATGGGCTGACCAGCGTGCCGGTTGCCGCGGCCGCGCTGGCGGTGGTGGGGCTGATCGTCTGCGTGATCACCTTCCGTAAATCAGGCGGCGCGGCGGCCAGCGTACACGCCTAAACCAGCCTGGCCGCAATCAGCGCCGGAAAACGGGCAATCTGATGTTGAAGATGCGCCGCAAAGGCGTCAACCAGCGCTGAAGCCGGCCGGTGGCGCGGCCGGACCAGACTGACGGTAAAGGGCACCGCCACGCTAAACGGACGCATGACGATCCCGCTGTCAGCATAATCGAGTGCTGTCAGCGGATTAACGACAGAAATACCCACGCCAGCCTGCACCATCGCGCACACCGAGGCTGCGCTATGGGTTTCCATCACCATCCTGCGCGTCACGCTTTGCTCATGAAACAGTGCATCCAGTAACTGCCGATAGCTGTCCGTACGTGACAGGCTGACATAGTTCTCACCCGCAAAATCCTGCGGCGTAAGTAAGTTGCGCTGCGCCAGAGGATGCTGTTTCGGTAAGACACAGACTTCATCGCAGGTCAGTAAAGCCTGGCGATCGGTACCGGCAGGTGCATGCAGCGTTTCTGTCAGGCCCAAATCATAGCGCTGCGCCGACAGCCACTCTTCCAGCAGCGGTGAATCCTGCGGAATAATGTTCAGGCTGACGTCGGGATAGCGTTGTAAAAATGTCTGACAAATGGGCGGCAGCAACGACTGTGAGAAGGCCGGCAGACAGGCAATCGACAGCTCGCCCTGACGAAACTGCCGTAAACCTTCTGCCGCATCCATAATGCGGTCCAGCCCATACCACGAGCGCTGCACCTCTTCAAACAGGCGTAATCCCTGCACCGTCGGTTGCAGGCGGCCACGCACGCGCTCAAACAGTTGCAGACTCAACTGCCGTTCAAGCCGCGCCAGTTCACGGCTGACCGTGGGCTGTGAGGTTTGCAGCAGCGTGGCGGCCTGGGTGAGGTTGCCGCTGGTCATCACGGCATGAAAGATCTCGATGTGGCGCCAGTTAATCGTGGCCATGGGATATCCCATATCATTTATGCATAGATGCTATTAAAACAGATATTTTTCGACATGGCACGAATCTGGCTTAATAGGAGGATTGCCACAGGAGACATGCCATGCCGCGTCCGTTAAACACCACAGAAACCGCCCTCAACGTTGATCATCTGCTGCCGCTTGCCCGCCAGTATTCGGGCCCGTTCTGGGCTTACGATGCGCAGGTGATTCAGCAGCGTATTGCACAGCTTCACGCTTTTGATGTGGTGCGCTTTGCTCAAAAAGCCTGTTCAAATACGCACATCCTGCGCCTCATGAAATCGGCCGGGGTTAAGGTGGATTCTGTTTCGCTGGGCGAAATTGAGCGCGCCCTCGTGGCTGGTTTTACGCCTGGCGGTGACGACATCGTGTTTACGGCTGACGTGCTGGATGAACCTACACTCGCCAGAGTTGCGGAACTAAAGGTGCCGGTGAATGCCGGTTCGGTCGATATGCTGCATCAGCTGGGTGCGGTTTCGCCAGGGCACGCGGTCTGGCTGCGTATCAATCCGGGATTTGGTCATGGCCACAGCCAGAAAACCAATACCGGCGGTGAAAACAGTAAACACGGCATCTGGCCGAGTGATTTGCCTGCTGCTCAGGCGGCGATTGAGCAATATGGATTGCGCCTGATCGGCATTCACATGCATATCGGCTCGGGCGTGGACTATGCGCACCTGCAGCAGGTCTGCGATGCCATGGTCGATCTGGTGGTGGCGTTCGGTCAGGATCTGGAGGCGATTTCTGCGGGCGGCGGTTTATCCATTCCCTATCACTATGGGGAGGAAGCGATTGATACCGATCACTATTTTGGCCTGTGGGACGCCGCGCGCCAGCGTATTGCCTCATATCTGGGCCACGCCGTGAAGCTGGAAATTGAACCGGGCCGTTTCCTGGTGGCGGAGTCAGGCGTGCTGGTGTCGCAGGTGCGGGCCGTTAAAGAGATGGGCAGCCGTCACTTTGTGCTGGTGGATGCCGGATTCAGCGATCTTATGCGCCCATCGATGTACGGCAGCTATCACCATATCTCCCTGATGGCTGGCGACAACCGACAGATTGATGAACAGGATACGCGTGAAAGCGTTGTCGCGGGGCCACTTTGCGAGTCCGGCGATGTGTTTACTCAGCTTGAAGGGGGCAAAGTGGAAACCCGGGCGATTCCCGACGCGAAAGTCGGCGACTATCTGGTGTTCCACGATACCGGGGCGTACGGTGCGTCCATGTCTTCTAACTACAACAGTCGACCGCTGATTCCGGAAATCCTGTTTGAAAACGGCACGCCACGCGAGATTCGTCGCGCGCAGCGTATCGAGGATCTGCTGGCTCTGGAATTGGGTTAACGCAGGCTGTCAGTCAGGACTGCCAGCCGCACTTGCGGCTGGCAAATGGCATCAAGGTGCAGGGTAGGTATAACGGCGGTGAATCGCCTCAAGCTCTTCCAGAATCTCACTACTGAGCGTCAGGTTGGCGCTGTCGATATTGATCTTTAACTGATCCAGCGTGGTGGCGCCCAGCAGCGTGCTGGAAACAAACGGTTGCTGGCGAACAAACGCCAGGGCCATTTGCGAGGGATCGATCTGATGCTTGTTTGCCAGCGCCACATATTCTGCGACTGCCAGCTGAGACTGCTCGCCACTGTAGCGGGTAAACCGGCTAAACAAGGTATTACGTGCACCAGCAGGCTGTGCACCGTTCAGGTATTTCCCACTTAGCGTACCAAAAGCCAGGCACGAATAAGCGAGCAGTTCCACGCCTTCATGCTGGCTGATTTCCGCCAGGCCCACCTCAAAACTGCGGTTCAGCAGGCTGTAGGGATTCTGAATAGAAACAATGCGCGGTAACTCATGTTTTTCTGCCAGTTGCAGGTAACGCATCACGCCCCAGGGGGTTTCATTAGAGACGCCGATGTAGCGAATTTTACCCGCCCGCACCTGTTCTGCCAGCGCTTCCAGCGTTTCCAGCAGGGTCACCGGGACGCTGGAAGCGCTGTACTGATAGCCAAGTTTGCCAAAGAAGTTGGTCTGGCGCTGCGGCCAGTGCAGCTGGTACAGGTCGATATAATCGGTATTCAGGCGCTTCAGGCTGGCATCCAGCGCTTCGCGAATGTTCTTACGATCCAGCGCCATATTAGGGCGAATGGAGGCATCGTTGCCGCGGGTCGGCCCTGCGACTTTACTGGCGAGAATGATTTTATCGCGGCTGCCGGTCTTTTTTAACCAACTGCCAATGTACTTTTCGGTCAGGCCCTGGGTTTCCGGGCGAGGCGGCACCGGATACATTTCGGCAGTATCGATCAGGTTGATGCCGGAACTGATCGCAAGATCCAGTTGCGCGTGGGCGTCGGCTTCGCTGTTTTGCTCACCAAACGTCATGGTGCCCAATCCAAGCTGACTCACTTCCAGCGTGCTATGGGGGATACGGTGATAATGCATTGCCGGCTTCCTTTTCTCTGAGGATGGATATTGTGTCTTAAGGGACTATAGCGCGAGGCGTAGCGGCTAAGAAAGGGAAACAACAAGGAGAAACAGCCTGCCGGGGAGGGAAAGGTCGACAGGCCTGCTCGTTTCGCATTTAACGCTCAATGATGGTTGATACTTCATCACTGTTAATCTGTACCGTATGGCCTGACTGATCGGTGTACTGTACCAGTCCGGTCTCCTTATCAATGCTCGGTTTGCCTTCCGTCATAATCATGCGACCGTCTTTCGTCGCCATCACATAATCAGAACTACAACCACCTAATGTCACTGCGGCAACGGCCGCCAATATAATCTTACTCAGCCCTTTCATTGTGCTTATCCTCGCAACGCGTCCACTATAAAAAAGTGTAGTAATAAATCCTTTTACCGATTGGGTTAATCGTATCAATCTGAAAATAGGTGGGCGGCAGGCCGCCGCCCTTGACAACGCTAGCTGACTTTTTTCTTACTGCGCATCAGGTTAAGGCACTCAACGGCCATCGAGAAGAACATGGCAAAATAAATGTAACCTTTTGGTACATGCACGCCGAAACTCTCCAGAATGAGGGTGAAACCCACCAAAATCAGGAAAGAAAGCGCCAGCATTTTGACCGACGGATGACGGTCAACAAATTCGCCAATACTGCGTGCCGCAAACATCATCATTAAGACGGCAATCACCACGGCGGCCATCATAATAAACAGATGGTCGGAAAGGCCGACGGCTGTAATAACCGAGTCGAGGCTGAAAATAATGTCGAGCAACATAATCTGCACAATCGCTCCCAGGAACGAATGCACATTGGATTTGTGTTCGGTTTCCTCACCTTCGATGGTTTCATGGATTTCCATGCTGGATTTCCAGAGCAGAAATAAGCCACCAAACAGCAGAATAAGATCGCGCGCGGAGAACGGATGATCCATCAGGGTAAACAGGGGATTGGTCAGTTTTGCTACCCAGGCAATCGAGGCCAGCAGTCCCAGTCGCATCAGCATCGCGCCCATCAGACCAATGCGCCGTGCGCGGGCCTGCTGATGTTTAGGCAGTTTTGCCACCACTAATGACAAAAAGATAATGTTATCAATGCCCAAAACCACTTCCAGAATGGTCAGGGTGCCCAACGCCAGCCAGGCGTTAGGATCGGAAATCCACTCGAACATACCTGCACTCGTATCCTAAACGAAAAGTAAACGAAGATTATACGCACCTAATCTGTCGAACTCACATTTAAATAGTGCATGGCCGGGGGAAAGGGGATTCAGAGAAGAAAATGGCGGGCAAGCAGCGGGGCGGTAAAGCTTTTCTTGAGATAAAACCCGCGCGGTAACGTCATAATGGGCTGTCCCTGTTCGCCGATCCCTTCGGTCAGGGCCCGGCTGTTAGCCGCTTTGGGGCGAATTTGCAGCCAGGCACCATGACGGGCAGTAATACGTTCCACCTGACCCAGCACAATCATATCCATAAGTTCTTCCCAGTCCTGACGCAGCATGTCTTCTTCTTGTGCCGTCGGGCTCCACAGCAAGGGCGCGCCTACCCGGCGCTCGCCAGGGGGAATATCACGCTCACCCTCAACCGGCATCCACAGTACGCGAGCCAGCTTATGGCGAACATGACTGTTTTCCCACGTCACGCCGCTGTTACCGGTCAGCGGTGCAACGCAGACAAATGTGGTTTCCAGCGGTTTGCCTTCACGATCGACAGGGATAGTTTTCAACTCAATGCCCAGATGCGCAAAATCCTGCTCGGCTTTACTGCCTGCGCTGGCCCCCAAATGCCATTCCAGCAGCATGCCCACCCAGCCTTTATCGCGCTTCAGATTGGCTGGCGTTGGAATGCCGGCCTGTTCTGCCAGACAGTGTAAAGGTAAACCTGCCAGTGCCTGCGCCCGCGCGAACAGTACCGATTCGTTTTCAGGTGGCTCTGGAAGAGTGATCATATGCGTAACCCGGTATGGTTAAAAAATAAGCGCCCTGCGGCCTGTCAGGTTTTCCACAGGAATGAGCAGGGTAGGGCGCGCATAATAACATGAAACATAGTGCTTTTTTAAGAATGCACCGCCTCATGCTGTTAACGACGGGTCAGGTTATCCCAACTTGCTATCAACAATGAACAGGATCTTATGACCAGTTATCCACAGAAAGATGGGATAACCTGGCATCAGACGGGTTACTGGTTCGATTTACAGCCTTGACTTTGCTGTTTTTTAGCAAAAATTAGCCGGTTTGCTGCAAGCTTGAACCGATCTCTGTGGATAAAAAGCCGGGTGGTGGATCTTTAGCCAATTGTCAGCGGCAGGACATTATACAATGTCACTCAGACGAATTTATTCAAACCTCAGCAGAGAAATAGTCTTATATTTCAATGGCTATTTCAGAATCACAGTAAAGCGTATTCAGATTCCTCCCAACGGGTTATTCAGTTAACTCCCGTGTTCTACACAAAGCTATCCACAGAAAACGTGAATAAGATCGATGTTTTCTCGTTACTTTGTTTATAACTTTGCATTCTTCTGTGAGTTATCCCGAGATTACGGTCCCCATTGCCCGCGAATCCAGTGGTTTACCGCCTGTAAGGAGTGTGAAACAATCAGACCATTCAAATTTAGCTTTTGAGGTAGTCCAGTGATCGATGATGATGGCTACCGCCCGAATGTTGGTATCGTAATTTGTAACAGGCAGGGACAAGTGTTATGGGCCAGGCGCTTTGGACAGCACTCCTGGCAATTTCCTCAGGGAGGCATCAATCCCGGTGAAACCGCAGAACAGGCGATGTATCGCGAATTGTTCGAAGAAGTAGGGTTACACAGAAAGGATGTCCGAATACTTGCATCTACCCGTAACTGGTTGCGCTACAAATTGCCAAAACGTTTGGTGCGTTGGGACACAAAACCGGTTTGTATTGGTCAGAAACAAAAGTGGTTTCTTCTGCAGTTGATGTGCAGTGATGCAGATATTAATGTGCAACACAGTAGCACGCCGGAATTCGACGGCTGGCGCTGGGTGAGCTTTTGGTATCCGGTACGTCAGGTTGTCTCTTTTAAACGCGATGTGTACCGTCGGGTGATGAAGGAGTTTGCAGGCGTTGTCATGTCCATGCAGGAGAGTGCGGTGCAGCGAAATCATCCTGCCCATCGACGTAAAAGAGGATAGGCCACGCCCTTTATGCTCACTCAGTTGCGAGAAATTGTTGAAAAGGTGGCGAGTGCGCCCCGTCTGAACGAAGCACTCGACATCCTGGTTAATGAGATCTGTCTGGCGATGGAAACGGAAGTCTGTTCCGTTTATCTGGCCGATCACGATCATCGCTGTTATTACCTGATGGCGACGCGCGGTCTGAAAAAACCGCGTGGCCTGACGGTGAAACTGGCGTTTGATGAAGGGATTGTGGGCCTGGTCGGTCGCCTGGCCGAGCCTATCAACCTTGCTGATGCGCAGAGCCATCCGAGCTTTAAATACATCCCTTCCGTTAAGGAAGAACGCTATCGCTCTTTCCTTGGTGTGCCCATCATCAGCCGCCGCCAGCTTCTGGGCGTGCTGGTGGTGCAGCAGCGCGAGCATCGCCAGTTCGACGAAAGCGAAGAGTCTTTTCTGGTTACGCTCGCCACCCAGCTAGCGGCCCTGCTGTCACAATCGCAGCTGAGCCAGCTGTTTGGTCAGTATCGCCAGGCCCGTGTTCGCGCCATCGCGGCCGCACCGGGTGTGGCGGTTGCACCGGGCTGGGTGGATGAAACCCAACCCCTGCTCGATCAGGTCTCCGCGGCCTCCACGCTGGATCCACTGCGCGAACGTGAGCGCTTGTCACTGGCGATGAGCGAAGCTGCCAGTGAGTTTCGTCGCTTCAGTAAACGCTTTTCTGCCAGCGCGCAGAAAGAAAGCGCGGCAATCTTCGATCTCTACTCGCACCTGTTAACGGATGCCCGCCTGAAAAAAGATCTCTTCGATGAGATCGAACGCGGATCCGTGGCCGAGTGGGCAGTCAAAACCGTGATTGAAAAGTTTGCCGCGCAGTTTGCCAGCCTGACGGATAGCTATCTGAAAGAGCGCGCGGGCGATCTGCGGGTGCTTGGACAGCGGTTGCTGTTCCACCTTGATGATTCCCTGGTGGGCGTCAATGCCTGGCCCGAACGCTTTGTATTGGTAGCCGATGAGCTGACAGCGACAACGCTCGCCGAGATCCCGCATGATCGCCTGGCCGGTATTGTGGTGCGTGACGGCGCCGCGAATTCGCACGCCGCGATCCTGACCCGCGCCATGGGGATCCCCACGGTGATGGGCGCAGACATTCAGCCCGGCCAGCTCAATAAGCGTCTGCTGATTGTCGACGGCTATCGTGGTGAACTGCTGATCGACCCTGAACCGGTGATCGTGCAGGAGTACCAGCGGTTAATCAATGAAGAAAATGCCCTCAGCAAGATGGCTGAAGGCGGTGTAGACAGACCGGCAGAACTGAGAAGCGGTCAGCGCATACAGGTGATGCTTAATGCGGGACTGAGCCCGGAGCATGAGCAAACGCAGGGCAGTTGGGTTGACGGCATCGGTCTTTACCGTACGGAAATCCCGTTTATGCTACAAAGCGGATTCCCGTCAGAAGAAGAGCAGGTGGCACAGTATCAGGGCATGTTACAGCTCTTTCACGACAAGCCCGTTACGCTGCGTACGCTGGATATCGGGGCCGATAAACAACTGCCTTACATGCCGATTAGCGAGGAGAACCCGTGTCTGGGCTGGCGCGGGATTCGATTGACGCTCGATCAACCGGAAATTTTCCTGGTGCAGGTGCGCGCGATGCTGCGTGCGAATGCCGCCTCCGGCAACCTGAGCATCTTACTGCCGATGATCAGCCACATTGATGAGATCGACGAGGCCAAACGGCTGATTCAGCGTGCCGGGGCAGAAGTGGAAGAGATGCTCGGCTATGCGATTCCTAAGCCGCGCATCGGCATCATGATTGAAGTGCCCTCGATGCTGTTTATGATCCCGCATCTGGCCTCGCGTGTTGATTTTATCTCGGTAGGCACCAACGATCTGACCCAGTATTTGCTGGCGGTCGATCGTAACAATACGCGCGTGGCGAATCTGTACGATTCCCTCCATCCGGCCATGTTGCGCGCACTGCAGGCCATTTCTGTTGAAGCCCATTTGGCGAATCTGGAATTGTGTTTGTGTGGTGAAATGGCGGGCGATCCGACCTGCGTGGCGCTGTTGGTAGGAATGGGATATCACCACCTCAGTATGAACGGGAAAAACGTCTCGCGTGTTAAATACCTGCTGCGTCATCTGGATTACGAAGAAACGCAGAAGCTCAGCACCCAGGCGCTTAAAGCCTCGTCAGCGACGGAGGTACGCCAGATGATGTCGGCGTTTATGGAACAGCGTGGTCTGGGCGGTCTGATCCGCGGCGGGCGTTAACCCAGGTTACATTTCTGCGACTACGCAAAAAACTGGCTGTGCTATGATGCACAGCCTTAATTTATGTGCATCACGTCCCCTTTCAGGGCAGAAAAAAAACGGTGAATGATGAATAACGGCTACATCGCATTTCCACAGTTTGATCCGGTGATTTTCTCAATCGGACCGCTTTCGCTTCACTGGTACGGGTTGATGTATCTGGTGGGATTTGTGTTCGCCATGTGGCTGGCGGTGCGCCGCGCGAACAAACCCGGCAGCGGCTGGAAAAAAGAGGAAGTCGAAAACCTGTTGTATGCCGGCTTCCTGGGGGTTTTCCTGGGCGGACGCATCGGTTACGTGCTGTTTTATAACCTGCCGCTGTTCCTGGAAAATCCGCTTTACCTTTTCAAAGTCTGGGATGGCGGCATGTCGTTCCACGGCGGTCTGATTGGCGTCATCCTGGTGATGCTGATTTTTGCGCGCCGTACCAAACGTCATTTCTTCCAGGTTGCTGATTTTATTGCCCCTCTGATTCCGTTCGGCCTCGGCGCCGGTCGTCTGGGCAACTTTATCAATGGTGAACTGTGGGGCCGTGTCGATCCCAATTTCCGTTTCGCCATGCTGTTCCCCGGCTCACGCAGCGAAGATATCGCGCTGGCGGCTAACAACCCACAATATCAGGCACTGCTGAACACCTATGGCGTCCTGCCGCGCCATCCTTCACAGCTCTATGAACTGTTCCTTGAAGGCATTGTGTTGTTCATTATCCTGAACCTGTTTATTCGCAAACCCCGCCCGATGGGCAGCGTGTCCGGCCTGTTCCTGATCGGCTACGGTTGCTTCCGCTTTATTGTTGAGTTCTTCCGTCAGCCCGACGCGCAACTGGGTTTGCTCACCGGCGGCCTGAGCATGGGACAAATACTGTCTCTGCCGATGATCATCGCCGGTGTGATTATGATGATTTGGGCGTACCGTCGACGTCCGCAGCAACAACTTCACGAGGAAAAATGAAACAGTATCTGGACTTAATGCGCTACGTGCTGAACGAAGGCACACCAAAATCTGACCGTACCGGTACAGGCACGCTTTCAATTTTTGGTCACCAGATGCGTTTTAATCTGCAGGATGGCTTTCCCCTGGTCACGACTAAAAAGTGCCATGTTCGCTCCATCATTCATGAGCTGCTGTGGTTTCTGCAAGGGGACACCAACATTGGTTACCTGAAAGAAAACAATGTCTCTATCTGGGATGAGTGGGCAGATGAGCAGGGCAATCTGGGACCGGTATACGGCAAACAGTGGCGTAGCTGGGGCACCGCCCGTGGCGAAGAGATTGATCAGATCACCAAAGTGATTGAACAGATCAAGCGCGATCCGGATTCCCGCCGCATCATTGTCTCGGCGTGGAACGTGGGCGAACTGGATGAAATGGCGCTGGCTCCGTGCCATGCCTTTTTCCAGTTCTACGTCGCGGATGGCAGGCTCTCCTGTCAGCTTTACCAGCGTTCCTGCGACATTTTCCTGGGGCTACCGTTTAACATCGCCAGCTATGCGCTGCTGGTGCATATGGTCGCGCAACAGTGCGATCTGGAGGTCGGTGACTTTGTCTGGACCGGCGGCGATACGCACCTTTACAGCAACCATCTGGAGCAGGCGCGCCTGCAACTGACGCGCGAACCGCGTCCGTTACCGAAGCTGGTGATTAAACGCAAGCCTGCCTCGCTGTTTGACTATCGCTTCGACGATTTTGAGATTGAAGGTTACGATCCGCATCCCGCCATCAAAGCGCCGGTTGCGGTCTGAACACCCGCCGCCAGCATCCGCCCCGGTCTTGCCACAGCATGCCGGGGCGTTTTTTTTACAGCGATGTTGCGGCGCGGTGCACACTTGCACTGATCATGTCTTTATCCAGAGGAATAATGCTGTAGCTTTGCTTCCAACAGGTGGCTTTCGGGCTTGCTGAAGCGCTCGCTGCTGCGGCACTCTGCCGCCATGAAAAGATCACAGTCAAAAGGGTTTACGCTGGCGGAGCTGCTGCTGGTGATGGTAATCGCTGGCATACTCAGCGCCTTTGCCACGCAAGGCTGGCAGCGCTGGCAGCAGCGTCAACAGCTTCGCGATACGGCGCTGCAACTGCAACACTTTCTGTTACGCGTCCGTGCTCAGGCCAATGCGCAAAACCGGGACCTGGTGCTGTGGCACCGCCCCACACAGCCCTGGTGTATCGGCGTGGCAGCACCGCCACAGAATGGCTGCAGTACGGCAAGCCGCCTGCACTTTATCGCGCCGTATGCGGACATCACCCTTCACGCCCTGCGTGGCGAGCCGGGTTTTTACGGACGCCGCAACGTGGCCAAAGCGGGCAGCATTGAGCTGCGCAATCGCGCCGGAAAAATACGGGTGATTATTTCTGCACGGGCGCGAATTCGTCTTTGCCGTATTGACGATGCGGACTGCGAATGAAAAGGGCCGGGTTTAGTCTGCTGGAAATGCTCATCGCCATGGCGATCAGTGCGGTGCTGATGGTCAGTGCAGGACGCTTTATGCCGCGACTGTTGGCCGAAAACCTCAGGCTGCAACAACAGGTTCAACTGCGTCAGGAGTTACAGCAAATGCTGTCCACGCTGGAAAAAGCGATCCGGCGGGCGGGTTATTGCCACGGGGAGTGCGGAACGGGTGGCCTGATGACAGCCGAAGGCTGTGTGCTGATCCGGTTTGACGAGAACAGCAACGGTCAGTGGGAAGGGGTTACGCACAGTGAGAGCGATTACTACGGTTACCGGCTGCGACAACACCAACTGGAGATGCAGCGTGGTGTGGATAACTGCAACGGCAGTGGATGGGAACGGCTTTCCGATCCGGCTTTCCTTTCGATTGAGGCATTCGACGTGCGCCGTGAAGGCCGGCTGGTCACCGTTGTACTGCAGGGGCGAAGCGGGAACCGAACCGAAACGCTGGAAAGCCGGGTCGAAGGAATGAATCTGTGAACGCCGAGGGCAACAGTGCGCTGGGGATGGTACTCATCATCCTGCTGACAGGCGGCATCACGCTTCAGGCCAGCCGCGAGATGCTGGCGCAGGGAATGTTTATCGTCGCCGATGAGCAACACGCTATTCAGGGGTTTTGGCAGGCCCAGTCGGCACTGCAATGGGGACTGACATTAACGTGGCCAGCGCAACCACCTGCCACCTGCCAGCGCGAGTCGCAGTATGGCTGGCAGGCGTGCCTGCATCGCGTGGACGATGAGAAAGGATTGCTTAAAGGTGAAACGCAAAAAGGTGATAAGGCGTTATGGCACTGGGTCAGGCTGGAGGGCAGCAAAATCAGTCCGTTGCCACAGGGCTGGATTGATTATTGCCCGCAATCCGCGCCGGAGCAGTGCCTGTGAGGCGGCAGGATTCAGCCTGCCGGAAGCCTTGTTTGCCCTGTTACTGATGGCCGTCAGCACCAGCGCCTTATTGCAGTATCACCGGGTGTTAACGCTCGGCTTTAGTCAGCAATGGCAGCAGCGTGAAGCCTGGCGTGTGGCGGAACAGCGGTTGTTGGGGCGCGAGGTGGCGGGCTGGCAAACGCGGTCAGATAAAAAAACGGGGCCGGGCGGCTGCACGCTGGAAACGGTTACGGTGAGCGGTCCGCATCAACGTCAGGCCAGCCTGACGCGATTGCACTGCTGAGCGGATGAGAATGGGTTTTCACGGTAGGCTTCAAATGCGATACGCGGTAGAGTGAGTACCGTCTGCCATCGCCATGCCGTTTAGCGTTTCCACAGGAGTTTGCATGTTTCACGTTTATCACTCTAATCAGCTTGATCTGCTCAAAAGTCTGGCAGCGAGAGTGATTAAACTGGATCCGCTTGACGATCCCTTTGCGTCAGAAATGGTGCTGGTGCAAAGCCCGGGGATGGCGCAGTGGTTGCAGATGGAACTGGCGCGCACCTTTGGCATTGCGGCAAATATCGAATTCCCGCTCCCGGCCAGCTTTATCTGGGAAATGTTTGTGCGCGTCCTGCCAGACATTCCGCCGGAGAGCGCCTTCAGCAAAGCCAGCATGAGCTGGAAACTGATGCATCGTTTACCTACGTTGCTGCTGCAGGACGAGTTTGCCTCACTGCGCCATTATCTGAGTGACGACGGAGACAGGCGCAAACTTTTTCAGCTCAGCGCCCGCATTGCCGACCTGTTTGACCAGTATCTGGTTTACCGCGCGGACTGGCTTAACAGCTGGGAACGCGGTCAACAGATCGAGGGCCTGGGAGAGGCGCAGGTGTGGCAGGCCGCGTTGTGGCGTGATTTAGTCGATTATACCGACGCGCTGGGCCAGCCCAAATGGCATCGTGCCAACCTCTATGCGCGCTTTATTACCACGCTTGAGCAGGCACAAACCCGACCTGATAACCTGCCGCAGCGGGTGTTTATCTGTGGTATTTCAGCGCTGCCGCCGGTCTATTTACAGGCGTTGCAGGCGCTGGGGCGGCACGTTGATATCTATCTGCTGTTTACCAATCCCTGCCGTGATTACTGGGGCGATATTCAGGACTATGCGTTTCTGGCGAAGCTACAAAGCCGCCAGCGGCGGCGTCATGACCGGGAAGAATATCGCGGTTTATTCAGTGATGTGGCGCGCGCGCCAGCCCTGTTTAGTGAGCAAGGGGAACAACATCTGACTAACCCGCTGCTGGCCTCCTGGGGCAAGTTAGGCCGCGATAACCTCTTCCTGCTCAGCCAGATGGAGCTGAACAGCGAAATCGATGCGTTTGTTGACGTCGAAGAAGACAACCTGCTGCACTGCATGCAGCACGATCTTCTTAATCTGCAGGACAGGGCAATCATTGGCCTGACGGCGGATGAACTGGCTTACAGTGGGCAGAAACGGCGGCTGGACCCGCAGGATCGCTCTGTTGCCATCCAGGTTTGCCACAGTGCGCAGCGCGAAGTTGAAGTGCTACAGGATCATCTTCTGGCATTGATGGAAGCCGATCCTGAGCTGAAAGCGCGGGATATTATCGTCATGGTGGCCGATATTGACGCTTACGCGCCTTTTATTCAGGCCGTGTTTGCAAACGCCCCGGCAGAACGCTATCTGCCGTTTGCCATTTCTGACCGTCGTGCCAGTCAGGCGCATCCTGCTATCGTTGCGTTTCTGCAATTACTGTCACTGCCGGACAGCCGGTTTGTCTCTGAAGATGTGCTGGCGCTGCTGGATGTCCCGGCCTTAGCGAATCACTTCTCGATTGACGAAAGCGGCCTGCGTCTGTTGCGCCGCTGGGTCAGCGAATCAGGCGTGCGCTGGGGGCTGGATGATGCCAGTGTGGAAGCGCTGGCTCTGCCGGTCACCGGTCAGCATACCTGGCGCTTTGGCTTGCAACGTATGCTGCTGGGATATGCAATGGAAAGCCAGCATGGCGACTGGCAAGGTATTCTGCCTTATGACGAATCAAGTGGGCTGGTCGCCGAACTGGCGGGCCATCTGGCCGAACTGCTGTCCCGGCTTAATCACTGGCGACAGGTCTTATCGGAGCCGCGCCCGCTGGAGGCCTGGCTGCCGCTGTGTCGCGAACTGCTGAATGCCTTTTTTACACCGGATACCGAAACAGAAGCGGCATTGCTGCTGGTGGAAGAGCAGTGGAAAACGCTGATTGAGTACGGTATGGACGCGCGTTTCAATGAGGCGATTCCGGTCGTGCTCCTGCGCGACGATCTGCGTGGGCGGCTGGATCAGCAGCGGATCAGTCAACGCTTTCTTGCCGGGCAAATCAATTTTTGTACCCTGATGCCGATGCGCTCGATTCCCTTCAGCGTGGTGTGCTTACTGGGGATGAACGACGGCGTTTATCCGCGCACTTTAGCGCCGCTGGGGTTTGACCTGATGCAGCAGCAGTCGCGCAAAGGTGACCGTAGCCGTCGTGATGACGACCGCTATCTGTTTCTGGAAGCCCTGATTTCCGCTCAGCAACAGCTCTATATCAGCTATATTGGCCGCGCTATTCAGGACAATACCGAACGTTACCCTTCGGTGCTGGTCACCGAATTGCTGGAGTATATCGGGCAAAGTTTTTACCTGCCTGGCGACGAGGACAGGGAACTGGATGACAGCGCACAGCGGGTACGGGCACACCTGGAACATTTACACAGCCGGATGCCGTTTGCGCCGGAAAACTTCCAGCCTGCGTCAGCGGCACACAGCTTTGCTCGTGAATGGCTGCCTGCCGCACAGGGCACCGGTCAGCCCCAGCCTGATTTTGTTCAGCCGCTGAGCACACCGCCTGTAGAGACATTAGCCTTCGAACAGTTTCTGCGCTTCTGGCGTCATCCGGTTCGGGCCTGGTTTCAGCAGCGCCTGGGGGTCAATTTCTGGCTTGAAGAAAATGAACTGCCCGACAGTGAACCCTTTGCTCTGGACAGCCTGGAGCGCTATCAAATCAATGCGCAGCTACTGAATGCGCTGGTAACAGGAGAGGACACCGATCGCCTTTATGCCCATCACCGCGCCGCCGGCAATTTACCTTATGGGGCGTTTGGCGAGCTGTTCTGGCAGGCTCAGCGCGAAGAGATGCAGGAGGTGGCCGCAGAGGTGATCACTCAGCGCAGTGAGGGTGAAAGTCGGGAGATCAATCTGGCACTGGCGGGCGTCACATTAACCGGCTGGTTAACCCAGGTGCAGAGCGATGGCCTGCTGCGTTGGCGACCGGGTGTGCTGAATATCAATGACGGTTTATTACTGTGGCTGGAACATTTAGTTTATTGTGCACTGGGTGGCGACGGTAAAAGTCGGATGTTTGGCCGACAGCACAGCTACTGGTGCTTCCCTGCCGTGCCGCCGGACGAGGCGACTGATGCGCTGGCGCGCTATATGCAAGGCTATCTGCAGGGCATGCGCGAGCCTTTGATGTTGCTGACCAAAAGCGGTGGTGCCTGGCTTAATGCGTGTTTTGACAAGAAAAATCATCAGTTTATGACAGATGAGGCGACACAGCTCAAAGCCCGTAACGCTCTGCTTGCCGCCTGGGTCGGCGGTTACCAACAGGAAGGTGAGGGAAGCGATCCCTACCTGCAACGGTTATGCAGGGCACTGGATGAACCCCGGATACAGCAGATAACCGACGCGGCTGAATGCTGGTATTTACCGGTACTCCAGGCGCATCAGGACGACCGGTAAGCGACCGCTGCCGGGTAATGAAAACATCAAAAAGTTTGTTGTACTTTCAGCCGTTAATGCGCTCGCAACGCGGCTTTTGGGTAACGTAAGAGGTTTTACATGCGCACACATGCACGCTTGATCGCCGCAATTCTGCTGGGCTTACTGGCGCTGGCGGTACAAGCCGAAACCGGCGCGGGCTGGCAGCCTGTCAACACGCCCATCGGGAAAAGCGAACAGGATCCGCGTCAGTATCAGGCCATCACGCTGAATAATGGCATGACGGTGCTGTTGGTTTCAGATACTCAGGCGCCGAAATCCCTTGCTGCGCTGACATTGCCCATTGGCTCACTGGATGATCCCGCGCAGCAGCCCGGCCTGGCGCACTACCTTGAACATATGGTGCTGATGGGCTCAACGCGTTACCCACAGCCTGACAGCCTTGCCGATTTTCTCAAGAAACACGGTGGCAGCCATAATGCCAGCACCGCCTCCTGTCGCACAGCTTATTACCTCGAAGTCGAAAACGATGCGCTTGAGCCTGCCGTCGATCGTCTGGCCGACGCGATTGCCGAACCCTTACTGGATCCGGTCAATGCCGATCGGGAACGCCATGCGGTCAATGCGGAGTTGACCATGGCACGGTCCCGTGACGGTTTGCGCATGGGACAGGTCGGGGCTGAGACGATTAACCCGGCGCACCCGGCCGCGCATTTTTACGGCGGCAATCTGGATACCCTGCGCGATAAGCCCGGCAGTAATCTGCATCAGGCGCTGCTGGACTTTTACCACACGCACTATTCAGCCAATCTGATGAAGGCGGTGATCTACAGTAATAAACCGCTGGCAGAGATGGCGACCATCGCCGTGAATACGTTTGGGCGCGTGGCTAACCACAATGCCAGCGTTCCCGCGATTACCGAGCCGGTCGTCACGGAAGCCCAGCAGGGCATCATTATTCACTATGTGCCGGCGCAGCCGCGTAAGCAGTTAAAAATCGAGTTCCGTATACCGAATAACAGTGACCGCTTTCGCAGTAAAACGGACACGCTTATCAGCTATGTCATTGGTAACCGCAGCCCCAATACGCTGGCCGACTGGCTGCAAAAACAGGGCCTGGCCGACGGCGTCAGCGCGGGGGCCGATCCGGTGACCGAGCGCACCAGCGGCGTGTTCTCCATCAGCGTGTCATTAACGGACAAAGGTCTGGCACAACGTGATGAGGTCGTCGCGGCTGTTTTTAGCTATCTCGCGATGCTGCGCAAAAACGGTATCGACCAACGCTATTTCGATGAAGTTTCGCATGTGCTGGCGCTGGACTTCCGTTATCCGTCAATCACCCGCGACATGGACTACATCGAGTGGCTGGCGGATACGATGCTGCGTGTCCCGGTTGAGCACACGCTGGATGCGCCTTATCTGGCCGATCGCTACGATCCCGCGGCTATCAATGCTCGTCTGGAAAGCATGACGCCAGCGCAGGCGCGAATCTGGTACATCAGCCCGCAGGAACCGCATAACAAGCTGGCCTATTTTGTGAATGCGCCTTATCAGGTTGATAAGATAACGGCCCAGACGTTGACGCAATGGCAACAGCGTGGCCAGGCGATTCAGCTCGCCATGCCGCGCTTAAATCCCTACATTCCCGATGCGTTTACCCTGGTGTCGACTGACAAAACCTACCGTCATCCGGTTAAGCTCGACAATGATTTCGGGATGCGTATTTACTGGATGCCAAGCCAGTTCTATGCCAGCGAGCCAAAGGCCAGCATCACCGTCGCGCTGCGAAATCAGCAGGCGATCAGTGATGCGCGTCAGCAGGTACTGTTCGGCCTGAATGATTATCTGGCAAGCCTGGCGCTGGATGAACTGAGTTCCCAGGCGTCTATTGGCGGCATCAGTTTTTCAACCAGCGAAAACGATGGTCTGGTCTTTAATGCCAGCGGCTTTACACAACGCCTGCCTGACCTGCTTAAGCAGTTAGTTAATCGCTACAGCACTTTTCAGCCCAGCGAGGCACAGCTACAACAGGCCAAATCCTGGTATCTGGAGCGTCTGGATGCCGCAGAGAAAGGAAAAGCCTTCGAGCAGGCGATCCAGCCTATGCAGCTCTTATCCCAGCTGCCTTACACGCAGCGAGACACGCGCCGTAAGCTGGTCAAGGGGATTACACTGAATGATGTCGTGGCCTATCGCGATGCCTTAATTAAAAATGCCACGCCAGAAATGATGGTGATCGGTAACCTGAGTGCTGACAGTGTGACGCAACTGGGACGCGAGCTGAAACAGCAGATGCAGTGCGACGGTACGCACTACTGGCACAGCAATTACCTCAGTGTCGAAAAGCCACTTAAGGCGAATCTGGAGCAGCACGGCAGCAGCACGGACTCTGCGCTGGCGGCGCTTTATATTCCCCTGGGTTATGACGAATACCAGAGTATGGCCAACAGCGCGATGCTCAGTCAGATTGTCCAGCCGTGGTTCTATAACCAACTGCGTACCGAGGAGCAGTTAGGTTATGCCGTGTTTGCGTTCAGGATGCCGGTAGGGCGTCAGTGGGGGATTGGCTTTCTGCTGCAAAGTAACAGTAAACCACCCGCTTATCTGATGCAGCGCTATCAGGCGTTTTATCCCCAGGCGGAACACCGCCTGCGCTCGATGAGTCAGGCCGATTTTGTGCAGTATCAGCAGGCCATGATCAACGATTTGAAACAGCGTCCACAAACGCTGAATGAAGAGGCCGACCGTTACAGCCGCGATTTTGATCGGCAGAATTACGATTTTGATACCCGACAAAAGCTGATGGAGCAGGTTCAACAGCTTACCCCTGCCGGACTGGCGGACTTCTTTCACCAGGCCGTCATGCAGAAAAAGGGCATGGCAATGACCTCTCAAATCGCCGGTAGCGGCGAGCATAACATCGCGTTCGCACCGTTACCGGGCTGGCGGACCTGGCCAGAAATCGCCAAATTACAGCAGTCTTTGCCGGTCAAGAGTGAAACACCATGACGGCGTCCAGACCTGAACCGTTAAACCCCCTAACGCTGCCTCTCAACGGCGAGCGGTTAATTGAAGCCTCAGCGGGCACCGGTAAGACCTTTACGATTGGTCTGCTCTACCTACGTTTGTTATTAGGGCTGGGGGGCGAGAACGCCTGGCGCAGGCCGCTGTCAGTCGAAGAGATCCTGGTGGTGACTTTTACAGAAGCCGCCACGGCGGAGCTGCGCGGTCGTATTCGTGACAATATTCATCAGCTTCGGCTCGCCTGCGTGCGGGGTAAAAGCCATAACACCATGCACCAACAGCTGATTGAGCAGATAGCGGATTTGCCCCAGGCGGCCTCGCTGCTGCTGGCGGCTGAGCGGCAAATGGATGAAGCGGCGATTTTTACCATTCATGGTTTTTGCCAGCGTATGCTCAACCTGAATGCCTTTGAGTCAGGCATGTTGTTCGAGCAGGAACTCATCGAAAACGAACAAACATTACTCCGCCAGGCCGCGGCGGATTTCTGGCGTCGCCAGTGTTATCCCCTGTCACTGGATGTGGCCCGGGTGATCGCGGCGGAGTGGAGCGGCCCGGACAGTTTGTTGACGACGTTACGGCCCTGGCTGCAGGGGGAATCCCCCAGGCTGAAGCGCCCGCCTCGCGCAGACGAAACGCTGGCATCACGTCATACCGCTAACCTGCAACGCATCCAGGCTCTCAAGCAGCAGTGGCAGACTGTCTGTGCCGATATCGAAGGGATGATCGCGGCTTCCGGCGTCGACAAACGCAGCTATAGCAGTAAGCACTTACCTAACTGGGTGGCGAAAGTGACTCAGTGGGCACAGAGCGATACGCTGGATTACCAGTTTCCTAAAGAGCTTGAACGCTTTGGCCAGCAGGTGCTGCACGAAAAAACTAAAAAGGGCGAGGCACCGCAGCATGCGGTGTTCGATGCCGTCGATGGCTTTCTTGCCGAACCGCTGACGCTCCGCGATATCATCATCTGGCAGGCGCTGAGCGAGGTGAAAGAAACGGTGCAGCGGGAAAAACGGCAGCGTGCCTTGCTGGGATTTGACGATCTGTTAAGTCGTCTGGATGAAGCGCTTCAGCAGCCGGGCGGGGCGTTGCTGGCCGAAACCATTCGTGGCCGTTTCCCGGTGGCCCTGATTGACGAGTTTCAGGATACCGACCCGCAACAGTACCGAATCTTCCGTACGCTGTATATTCAACAGCCGGATGTGGCGTTGCTGCTCATTGGCGATCCCAAGCAGGCGATCTATGCGTTTCGCGGCGCAGATATTTTTACCTACTTACGCGCCCGTAGTGAAGTTAGTGCTCACTATACGCTGGAGACGAACTGGCGCTCATCGCCCGCGATGGTGAACAGCGTCAACCGCCTGTTTTCACAGGTTGACGCACCCTTTTTGTTTTCTTCCATTCCGTTTCTTGCGGTCAGCCCGGCCGCCCCGAATCAGGCGTTAACGCTGGTTTACCATGATCAGCCCCAGCCTGCCTTGCGCTTCTGGCTCCAGCCGGGCGAAGGTGTTGGAGTAAGTGATTACCAACAATTTATGGCCCAGCAGTGTGCGGCCGATATCAGCCGCTGGCTGGCGGCCGGTCAGCAGGGCAAGGCGCGGTTAGGGAAAGGCGATGCACTGCAGCCGGTTAAGGCCTCGGATATCACCGTACTGGTGCGTAGCCGCAATGAAGCCAGTCTGATTCGTGATGCGCTGAATAAGCTGGCCATTCCGTCGGTCTACCTGTCCAGCCGCGACAGCGTTTATACCACGCCTGAAGCGCGCGAGCTGTTATGGCTGTTGCAGGCGGTGCAGTCACCTGAACAGGAGCGGCTGCTGCGTAGCGCGCTGGCCACGTCCATCTTTGCTATCGATGCCGCCCAACTTGATGCGCTGGCGCAAAACGAACGTGAGTGGGATGCGCTGGTAGAGCAGTTTGTCAGCTGGCAGCAGATCTGGCAGCAACGTGGCGTACTGCCCATGTTGCGCGATGTAATGATTAAACGGCAACTGGCGGAAAATATGCTGGCTTCCGAAAATGGCGAGCGGCGCTTAACCGATCTGATGCATCTGGGCGAGTTACTGCAGGAAGCGGCAACGCAGCTCGACAGCACGCATGCACTGGTGCGTTTCCTGGCACAGCAAATTGCCCGCCCTGACAGCCAGGCCGCCAGTCAGCAGCTGCGTCTGGAAAGCGATCGCCATCTGGTGCAGATCGTCACGATTCACAAATCCAAAGGCCTGCAGTATCCGCTGGTCTGGCTGCCGTTTGCGGCCGGATTTCGCGAAGCGGCCAGCGCCCTGTATCACGACCGTGAAAGTTTTGCTGCCATGCTCGACCTGCAGGGCGATGCACAGAGCCTGACGCTGGCGGAAGAGGAGCGACTGGCCGAGGATTTACGGCTGCTCTATGTCGCGCTGACGCGCTCGGTTTACCACTGCAGCGTGGGTATTGCGCCCCTGATCAAAGGCGCGCGTAAAAAAGAGGGCGACAGCGATCTGCATAAGAGCGCGCTGGGCTACCTGGTACAGCGCGGTGAGAGCGGCGATGCCGCCGTGCTCAGTCACCATCTTGAGGCGCTCGCAGGCGAAGGGATTGAGATGATACGGAGCGAGCTGCAGCCCGGCGCGAAGTGGCAGGACAGCGAACACCGCGAGAACGCGCTGAGCAGTCGGGAAATGACCCGAGCGCTGGCGGACAGCTGGCGCGTCACCAGTTATTCCGGATTACAACAGCACGGCAGTTCCCCCCTGCTGGATGCTTTGCCGAAATTCGATATTGATGCTGCTGGTGAGGCGGCTGAGGATGAAGAGCCCTTGTTAACGCCGCACCACTTCCCCCGCGGTGCGGCTCCCGGCACGTTTCTGCACGGGCTGTTTGAGGCCATGGATTTCACTGAGCCGCCGGACGCATTCTGGCTGGAGGATCAGCTTCAGCAACAGGGCTATTCCCTGAACTGGCTGCCCGTGATTCAGCAGTGGATCGCCCGCGTACTGACCACGCCGCTCAACAAAGACGGCTTAACCCTGGACTGCATCCGCAGCGCTGATCGGCTGATTGAGATGGAGTTTTACCTGCCGATCAACCGCCTGCTGACGGCTGCCGATCTGGATGCGCTGATGCGCCGGTACGATCCACTGTCGCAGCGCGCTGCCGCGCTGGATTTCCGTCAGGTGAGAGGCATGTTAAAAGGGTTTATTGATTTGGTATTTCGCTGGCAGGGAAAATATTATCTGCTGGATTACAAATCGAACTGGCTGGGTGACAGCCATACCGCGTATACGCAGGAGGCGATGGCGCAGGCCATGATCGACCATCGCTATGACCTGCAATATCAGCTGTACACACTGGCGCTGCACCGGTATCTGCAGCACCGCCTGGCGGGCTATGATTACCAACAGCATTTTGGCGGCGTCTTTTATGTATTCCTGCGCGGGGTGGATGGCACCTCTGCCGATAACGGCATCTTTACCACTCGTCCCGATCCCGCCTTTATTGAGGAACTGGATGCATTGTTTGGTCATACAGAGGAGAGCTTATGAGTGATATAAACGCCTTGCTGCTTCAGGCAGTCGAAAAGCGTTTACTGCGTCCTCTGGATATTCAGTTTGCCCGCCTGATTGCAGATGAGACGCAACCCTTTCGGTTGCTGGCAGCGGCCTGTGTGAGTGCCGACGCGGGCGAAGGACATGTCTGCCTGCCGCTGGCTAACCTGAATGAGGCTGGGCTGTTCTCCGGTCGTCAGCCCGCACTGGCGCAGGCACTGTGGCAGGCTGCAGGCGCGCCTGATGAAGCGGAGCGGCATGCACAGCTGGCCAGCTGGTCAGCTGTGAGCGATGGCCGTGTTGTGACGCCCCTGGTGCTGAGTCACCAGCGTTTATACCTGCACCGGCTCTGGCAAAGTGAAGGCCAGGTTGCCCGGTTTTTCTCATTGCAGCCGGATAGCGGGACGTTCGATTCGCAGCAGGCACGAGATGTTCTGCAGACGTTATTTGGCCGTCAGCCTGACGACTGGCAAAAAATTGCTGCTGCGGTGGCACTGACCCGTAAAACCGCCGTTATTTCAGGCGGACCCGGTACCGGCAAAACCACGACGGTGGCGAAATTGCTGGCGGCGCTGATTCGCCTGAATCCCGAACCTCTGCGCATACAGCTGGCGGCACCGACAGGGAAAGCGGCAGCCCGTCTGACCGAATCCCTGGGAAAAGCTCTGCAGGGACTGGCGGTGGACGATGACGAGCGTGCGCGTTTTCCTGCTGAAGCGACCACGCTGCATCGCCTGCTTGGCGCACAGCCTGACTCGCAGCGCATGCGCTACCATGCGGGTAACCCGTTGCACCTGGATGTGCTGGTGGTTGATGAAGCGTCGATGGTTGATCTGACGATGATGGCAAAACTGATTTCCGCCTTGCCGCCTCACGCCAGAGTGGTGTTTCTGGGCGATCGCGATCAGCTGGCTTCGGTTGAAGCCGGAGCGGTGTTGGGGGACATTTGTCGTTGCAGCGAAACCGGCTTCAGTCCGGCGCGCGCCGCACAACTGGTGACGCTTACCGAATGTGCGCTTACGGGCAGCGATGACGATACCGCGCCTGCCGTTCGCGACAGCATTTGTCTGCTCCGCCAGAGTTACCGCTTTGACGAAAAGTCCGGTATTGGCCAGCTTGCCCGCACCGTCAACCAGGGCGATGCGCGCCAGATGAGTAAGGTGTTCGCCGCCGGACATGCTGACCTGTCTTTTCAGCCGCTGAATGACGGTGAGGCATATCAGACCATGCTGAACGAGGTGGCGCAGGGCTATCAGGACTATCTGGATGCCGTTCAGCGTCAGGCTGCGCCAGAACAGGCCATTGCGGCATTTAGCCGTTATCAGCTCCTGTGTGCCCTGCGTGAAGGGCCATTCGGTGTGCACGGATTAAATCAGCGCATCGAACAGCGTCTGATGCAGCTGCAGCGCATCCGGCGTCCTGCACTGGGCAGCCGCTGGTATCCGGGACGTCCGGTGATGATCACCCGCAACGACAGTGCCCTGGGGCTGTTTAACGGCGATATCGGCATTACGTTGCGTGATGCTGAAGGGCAACTCAGGGTGTTTTTTCCGTTGCCAGACGGCAGCGTGAAAGCGATTCAGCCCAGCCGTTTGCCGTCTCATGAAACGGCATGGGTGATGACGGTGCACAAGTCGCAGGGTTCAGAGTTTGATCATACCGCGCTGGTCATGCCGACGCAGTTTTTGCCGGTCCTGACCCGTGAGCTGGTTTACACGGCCATTACCCGTGCACGCAAACAACTGACCCTTTACAGCGATCGCGCGATATTTGAACGGGCAGTCCAGCTGCAGACGCAGCGGCGAAGTGGCCTGGTGGAAAGGCTGGGGGCGGAAACGCAGGGATAACAGGTCGGGCGGCGGGATGGCCGCCCGGCTGCCATCAGGTTAAATCGGCCATCAGCACCTTGGAACGGCGCTGGTAGTTGTACATCTCTTTCTTACTCTCCGGCAGCGACTCGATATCCACCGGCGTGAAACCGCGCTCCTGGAACCAGTGGATACTGCGTGTGGTTAACACAAACAGTTTTTCCAGCCCCATCTGCTTCGCCTGAAGTGCAACGCGTTGCAGCAGCAGCTCTCCGCGCGAGGAGCTGCGGTAATCCGGATGGACCGCAACGCACGCCATTTCGCCAATCTTTTCATCCATAAACGGATAGAGCGCGGCGCAGGCGATGGTCAGGTTGTCCCGCTGAATGATGGTGAATTTGTCGATCTCCATTTCCAGCTGTTCGCGTGAACGGCGTACCAGAATCCCTTGCTGTTCCAGCGGACGAATCAGCTCCAGAATGCCACCGATGTCGTTGATCGTGGCCCGACGAATCTGCTCGGCGGACTCCATGACAATCTGCGTACCAATGCCGTCGCGCGAGAAGAGTTCCTGTAACAGGGCGCCGTCTTCCTGATAGCTGATCAGATGGCTGCGACGGACGCCGCTGCGACAGGCTTTAACGGCGCCACGCAGAAAGCGCACCGTGCCAGACAGAAAATCGCCATCGCGTTCCATTTCATCAATGCGTGCCTGAGCGTCATTGGGAAATAACTCCGAAACAATGTTGCCTCCACGATCGATTACGCCCTGTTCCGAGCAGAAGCCAATCATTTTTTCTGCTTTAAGCTTAATTGCCAGCTGCGTGGCCACTTCTTCAGAAGTCAGGTTAAAACTTTCACCGGTCACTGACACGGCCACCGGACCCAGCAGCACAATGGCATCGTTGTCGAGCTGGCGGTGAATAGCCTCTTCATCGATACGACGAATGCGACCGCTGTGACAGTAATCGACCCCGTCATCCACGCCGAGCGGCTGGGCAATGATAAAGTTGCCGCTCACCACGTTGATATGCGCGCCCTGTAACGGAGTGTTGTTCAGGCTCATGGAAAGGCGGGCGGTAATATCCAACTGAAGACGGCCTGCGGCCTGCTTTACCAGCTCCAGTGACTGCGCGTCGGTCACGCGGGTATATTTGTGGTAAGCCGGTTCCAGCTGGTTTGCGGCGAGGCTGGCATCAATCTGCGGACGTGCGCCGTACACGACGACTAAACGAATGCCAAGGCTGTGAAGCAGGCCAATATCGTTGACGATGCTGGAGAAATTTTCATGCTCAATGGCCTCACCGCCAAGCATGATGACAAAAGTCTTATCCCGATGCGCATTGATATAGGGAACGGTATGGCGAAAACCCTGAACCAGTTCAGTACTACGTTCCTTCACGGCTAACCCTCAGTGAATGTTTATTCGTATTTTCTGTATTTTTATGCCTTTAGCGGCCATTTTGCAAGCGCTAATCCTGACGTTTATTTACGTTTTTTCAGGTGATAACGCCGCTAACAGACTGCATTATTTAGAGTTTCCGGGGTGACATCGTCAGCCGGATTGGATAAAGTTTTCGCCGCCATTTTATTTGGTTGCCGTTTTTTTAAACACGATATAACAGCTGGAGTGGCATGTCGGAAGGTCATCCCCTTATTTCACGTAGACGATTATTAAAAGGTACTGGGGCACTGCTGCTGCTCAGCGTAAGCGGTGTGGGCATCGCGGCCACCAGCCATATTATGGCGGTTCGCATCTGGCCCTCTTCAACCTATTCGCGCATGACGCTGGAATCCAATGTTGCCCTTAAGTATAAGCAGTTCGCACTGACGAATCCGGACCGGCTGGTCATCGACATTGAGAACCTGCACCTTAATTCGGTCCTTAAGGGTGTTAACCAGCACGTCAGGGTGGACGATCCTTTTATCAAAAACGCCAGGGTCGGGCAGTTCGATGCCAATACCGTGCGGGTGGTGCTGGAACTGAAACGCAACGTCTCGCCAAAAATCTTCAGCCTTGCACCGGTCTCCAGTATTCAACACCGGCTGGTGGTCGATCTCTACCCCAGCCAGAATACGGTAGAAGATGATCCGCTGCTGGCATTACTGAAAGATTACAACCAGGGCGATCTGGATAAAAATGAAAGCGTTCAGCCGCCGTTACCCGGTAAAGCCGGGCGCGATCGCCCCATCATTATCATGATCGATCCTGGCCATGGCGGGGAAGATCCGGGCGCGCACGGTAAATACAAAACCCGTGAAAAAGACATTGTGTTGAAGATTGGCCGCCGCCTTAAGGCGCTGATTGAGAAAGAACACAATATGAAGGCGTACATGACGCGTAACGAGGATGTGTTTATTCCCCTGCGGGTTCGCGTGGCCAAAGCCCGTAAACAGCGGGCCGATCTGTTCGTCTCCATTCATGCGGATGCGTTCACCAGCCGGGCCGCACGGGGCTCCTCTGTGTTTGCCCTTTCGACCCGGGGGGCGACGTCAGCCGCGGCGCGTTTTCTGGCGCAAACCCAGAATGAATCCGACCTGATTGGCGGCGTCAGCATGAGTGGCGATCGCTATCTGGATCACACCATGTTTGATATGGTGCAGCGCCAGACGATCCATGACAGCCTGAAGTTTGGCAAAGAAGTGCTGCACCGGATGGGGCGGATTAACCACCTGCACAAACGCACTGTGGATCAGGCCGGTTTTGCGGTGCTGAAGGCACCGGATATTCCCTCGATCCTGGTGGAAACCGCGTTCATCAGCAACGTCGAAGAAGAGCGTAAACTCCGCACCACGCGTTATCAACATCAGGTCGCCGAGGCCATTCTGGAAGGCATTAAAGCCTATTTCAAAAACGGGGCGGCGCTGGCACACCGTTAAGCAGCCGGGCAGGAAAAATCACCCGCCCGGCCTTATCTGCTGTCAGGGTTTGCCGTCAGAAGCGGAACAGGGACCGGGTTGCGTGGCGTTCCTGTCTCGCCGGCGATGTGCGTCCACTTAGCAACCTTTTGCCAGGTAGTGCGCCATTTCCTGTTCCGGCACCATGCCGCCGCCCGTCGCCCAGACCAGGTGAGTGGCCTGTCGTAACTGTGTTGGGCTGAAGTCGTGCAGCGCGTGATAGTGCGCTGAACCACATACGTGCTGTGGACCGATCATCCCGGCCAGCGCAGAAGGTTCAAGCCGCAGACCTTCTTCCTGCGCCAGCCAGCCGAGCATGTCGTACATGCGCGCATCATCAAGTGTGTAAATGCCATCCAGCAGACGTTGCATGGCTCTGCCCACAAAGCCGGACGCCCGGCCTACCGCCAGACCATCCGCAGCCGTGACATTATCAATACCTATGTCCTGTACGGAAATGCCGTCGTGTAAGCCCGTTGTTATGCCCAGCAACATGCAGGGCGAATGAGTGGGCTCCGCAAACAGACAGTGAACATGGTCACCCCATGCCAGCTTCAGGCCAAACGCGACGCCGCCGGGGCCACCGCCCACGCCGCAGGGCAGGTACACAAATAAGGGATGTTGAGCATCAACCACGCGGCCCTGTTGTTCAAACTGCGCTTTCAGGCGTTGGCCGGCGACCGCATAACCTAAAAACAGCGTGCGGGAGTTTTCATCGTCAATAAAGAAACAGTTGGGGTCCGATGCGGCCGCTTTGCGTCCTTGCCCGACCGCCACGCCGTAATCCTGTTCATATTCCACCACCGTTACGCCATGGCTGCGCAGTTTTGCTTTCTTCCATTCCCGGGCATCCGCCGACATATGAACGGTTACGTTAAAGCCGAGGCGGGCGCTCATGATGCCAATCGACAGCCCGAGATTGCCGGTCGATCCCACGGCAATACGGTACTGGCTAAAAAACTGCCGAAGCGTGGGGGAGAGCAACGTGCGGTAATCCGCCTCCGGGGACAGTAAACCGGCAGCTAATGCCAGTTTCTCGGCATGATTCAGGACTTCATAAATGCCGCCACGCGCTTTGATGGAGCCAGAAATCGGCAGGTGGCTGTCTTTCTTCAGCAGCAGTGTGCCTGCAATTTTCTGGCCGTACGCCTGTTCCAGCCGGGCCTGCATGGCGGGGATCGCGACCACATCCGATTCGATTATACCGCCCGTGGCGGCGGTTTCAGGAAAGGCCTGAGCCAGCAAAGGCGCAAACCGCTTCAGGCGGGCATGGGCGGCTTCAACGTCCTGCTCTGTCAGACCCACAAAGGGCAGGGCGTCGGCGACGGTTGTGGTGGCAGGATTGAACCAGATGGTTTCTTTCAGCGCGATCATATCCGCAACCGGCGGATACTGTGCAGCAAGTGCAGCAATGTTGAAGGTATTCATAACAGACCTTGTCGTGTCCGGATGAATCATAAAAGCAGAAACGGGTTGGCCAGAGCAAGATCTGTTGCGACATTCGCGTGCGGTCTGATCTCACTGCGTGTCTGAGCGGTAAAAAGGAGAGGGGAATTGACTGACGTAGGCCAGAAACAAAAAAACACCTTCTCAGGTGTTTAAAGTGGTTGCGGGGGCCGGATTTGAACCGACGACCTTCGGGTTATGAGCCCGACGAGCTACCAGGCTGCTCCACCCCGCGTCCGATTGCGCATAGCGACTTTCACATTGTCCCTTCTGAGTGAGCATTATCTCAGAAGAATTGGTTGCGGAGGCCGGATTTGAACCGACGACCTTCGGGTTATGAGCCCGACGAGCTACCAGGCTGCTCCACCCCGCGTCCGATTGCGCATAGCGACTTTTCACATTGTTTCTTCTGTCTGAGCAAAACTACAGAAGAACTGGTTGCGGGGGCCGGATTTGAACCGACGACCTTCGGGTTATGAGCCCGACGAGCTACCAGGCTGCTCCACCCCGCGTCCGTGGATGCGCACTATACTCCGCACGATGATTGTTGCAACCCCTTTTTGCCCTAAAAGGCTAAATTTGCTGTTAATTGCTGAAGGATTCCACCAATTGGTGAATTATTGCACCGATATCCGTTATGACGAAAGAGGATGGATTTCATTCTGATGACGGCTTTGCTATCGTCGCGTGGCGAACACTTATAAAAAGAGATGAAGATGAAAGGACGTTGGGCGAAGTACGCACTTACTGGCGCATTTTTAGCGCTTCTGGCGGGCTGTAGTTCTAAGCCGACCGATCGGGGTCAACAATATAAAGACGGAAAACTTGATCAACCCTTAGCGCTGGTGAATCAACCTAACGCCAAAGGCCGTCCGGTTAACGGCAGAGATTTTGGGCAACAGATTCAGCAAATCCAGGCGGCCGCTTCGGGTTTGTTTGGCCGTAACAACAGCACTTACAGTGCGGTTGAAAACTGGCTGATGGCGGGGGGCGATACACGACAGTTGCGCCAGTTTGGGTTAAATGCGTTTCAGATGGAAGGCACCGATAATTACGGTAACGTCCAGTTCACGGGCTACTACACGCCGGTCGTTCAGGCACGCTACACGCGACAGGGCGAGTTTCAGTACCCTATTTACCGCATGCCGCCGCGCAAACGCGGTCAGAAATTACCCAGCCGCGCATCGATATACAGTGGGGCGTTAGACGATCGCTACGTGATTGCCTGGAGTAACTCACTCATTGATAACTTTATTATGGATGTGCAGGGCAGCGGCTATGTCGATTTTGGTGACGGACGTCCGATGAGCTTTTTTGGTTATGGCGGCAAAAACGGCTGGGGTTATCATAGCATCGGTAAAGAGCTGATCGACCGGGGCGAGGTCAAGCGTGAAGACATGTCAATGCAGGCCATTCGCCAGTGGGCTGAGGAACATTCACCCGAGGAAGTGCGGGCGCTGCTAGAAACTAACCCCTCCTTTGTCTTTTTCAAACCCGAACCTTATGTGCCGGTACGTGGCGCGAGCGCGGTACCGCTGGTGGCGAAAGCCTCTGTGGCATCCGATCGTTCACTGATTCCTGCCGGAACGGTGCTGCTGGCGGAAGTGCCGCAGCTCAATGAAAAGGGCAAATTCAACGGGAAATATGAAATGCGGGTGATGGTGGCGCTGGATGTCGGCGGCGCGATCAAAGGCCAGCACTTCGATATCTATCAGGGCGTAGGGCCAGATGCTGCCCATCTGGCGGGGTTCTATAACCATTATGGTCGTGTGTGGGTGCTGAAATCGGCACCGGGAGCCGGTCAGCCGCTGTTCAGCAACGCGCAGAGCAGCAACAACGGCAGCCTGCTGTTAGGCGCTAACTAAATTTTGAAGCGGCGGGCGATCGGGCCCGCGCTCAGTAACAGGTTCAACTATGAAAGTGTTAAACTATGCCTGGCACCAGCGATTTGGTGGCACGGCACGTCTTTATGGGCAGTCGGCGTTGCAGCATTTCGCTGATGCCCACTTCTGCGTGATTGGTATTGGCGGCGTGGGCTCCTGGGCTGCCGAGGCACTGGTAAGAACCGGCATCGGCAGGATTACCCTGATCGATATGGATGATGTCTGTATCACCAACACCAATCGTCAGATACATGCGATGAGCGGCAATGTGGGTAAAGCCAAAACGGACGTGATGGCCGAGCGTCTGCGCGCCATTAATCCTGACTGTGAGGTGATCTGTATTGATGACTTTATCACCCCGGAAAACACGGCGACGCTGCTGACTGCCGATATCGACTATGTAATTGACGCTATCGACAGTGTGCGCCCCAAGGCGGCGCTGATTGCCTGGTGTCGACGCAATAAGATTCCCCTGATCACCACGGGCGGCGCAGGTGGGCAAATCGATCCCACGCAAATCCAGGTGACTGACTTAGCGAAGACCATCCAGGATCCGCTGGCGGCTAAATTACGCGAGCGGCTTAAACAGCTGGGCGTGGTAAAAAACAGCAAAGGCAAGCTGGGCATCGACTGCGTTTTCTCTACAGAGGCGCTGGTTTATCCGCAGGCGGATGGCTCGGTTTGCGCCTCACGCAGCACAGCGGAAGGGCCGAAAAGAATGGATTGTGAATCCGGATTTGGCGCAGCCACGATGGTCACCGCCACCTTTGGCTTTGTTGCCGTTTCGCATGCCCTGAAGAAATTTCTGGCACGGGCCGCGCGCCAGGCGTAATGCTAATCTGCCGTGCAACGCGGTTGTACGGCTTTAGCCCGCGTTTGCCAGGCCGCCAGCCTGACCTGATTAGCTAAACACTGGCCGACGACTGCGCCATGAGCGGTTAACCCAGCGTCCGTTGCGCATGCTGCTGGACGGCATCGGCCAGCGCTTTCAGGCCGCTACTGCGTGAGGCGCTAAGCTGCGCACGCAGGCCCAGCGATTCAAACAGATCCAGCGGATCGGCCGCCAGTAATTGCGCGGGCGTCTGGCCTTCAACAGCGGTGAGCAGCACGGCCAGCAAACCACGAACGATGCGACCTTCGCTGTCACCGTAAAAATGCAGGGAACCTTCTTCCCGGATCTGGCTGCCCAGCCAGACGCGATTCTCGCAACCACTCAGCTCACTGTCCGGTGTTCTTAATGCGTCAGGTAAGGCCGGCAACTGTCGGCCAAGTAAAATCAGCTGCCGGTAGCGATCCTCCCACTGCCGACAGTGAGAGAAGGTTTCTTTCAGATCCGCAGGCGTAATTTCAACACCGAACGGATGCGGGGCAAGCAGGGATGCGTGCATGATTAAAACTCCGATAACAACGCGACAGCGCTGTGCATAGCGCGCAGCAGCGCATCGACGTCCTGTAAATTATTATAGGGGGCAAACGATACGCGCAGCGTCCCCTCAACGCCCAGTGCCGCCATTAACGGTTGGGCACAATGTTGACCCGCACGTAAGGCGATCCCGTGCTCTGCCAGCAGTGTCACGATATCGCTGTGATGAATTCCCTGAATGTCGAAGGCCAGCAGGCTGGCCTGGCCACAACGGAAACTGCGAAAGCCCGGCAGTTCTGCAAGCTGTTCCTCGGCCAGACTGGCTAACTGCTGGCTCCAGATCTCTGCTTTAGACATATTATGCTGTTGCAGCCAGCTCAGCGCGGCACTCAGTCCGGTCACGCCCGCCACGTTTGGCGTACCGGCCTCAAAGCGCCAGGGCACCGGCTGGGGCGTAAAGCCGGTGAAGTCGACCTTCGTCAGCATCTTACCGCCGCCCTGCCAGGGGGCCATCTCTTCCAGCAATTCCGCTTTACCGTACAGCACACCGATGCCCATTGGGCCATAGAGCTTGTGGCCGGAAAAGGCATAGAAATCAATATCCAGCGCCTGTACATCCGGCGGGCAATGTACGACGCCCTGCGCGCCATCGACCATAACTTTTGCCCCTGCCGCATGGGCAAGAGCGATGGCCCGGGATAAATCGGGGCAGCCGCCTGTGACATTGGACATCTGACCCAGCGCGAGCAGACGCGTCCGGTGAGTGATCAGTGAGGGCAGCACGGCGATATCGGGCAGGCGATCCTCACCGATTGGCCATTTTACCACGCGCGCGCCCGTGGCCTGTGCGACCATGAGCCAGGGAACCAGATTGGCGTGGTGCTCGGCTTCGCTGACGAGGATTTCATCGCCGGGCTGTAAACGCGGGGCTAACCAGCTTTGCGCCACCAGGTTAATGGCTTCGGTGGTACCGCGCGTCCAGACAATCTGCCGGTCGCTGGCGGCATTGAGCCACTGCGCCACCTGGCCTCGCGCCTGCTCATACTGCTCGGTTAACCGGCGGGCCGCTGCAAACTGGCTACGATGAACCGTACCGGCGCTCAGGCTGTAGAACTGCTGAGTCGCCTCGATTACCGCCTGCGGTTTTAGCGTGGTGGCGGCGCTGTCGAGATAAACACCCGCGTCGCTCAGGGCAGGAAACTGCTGCCGGAATGAAGAAGGATTAAAGGCACGCATACATAGCTCGTTGTTAATTATCAGACTCAGGCTGAAAGATGGATGTCTGTCTGGCAAAGCTGGAAAAGCGGGTTATGCTGAATATTGCAAGGTAAAAACTTCACCCGCATGGCGATACGACATTCTGATAGTCGATCCCACTTGACCATTTCTCGGGTCAGCGTAACGCGGGCGGTTTGGTGCAATCAATCTGCAAGGAGATAGAAGATGAAAAAACTCGCCGCAATGCTGGCCGTTTGTACAATGGCCTTTACCCTGGCTGCCTGTTCAAGCAACTACGTAATGCATACCAATGACGGACGCACTATCGTTGCTGAAGGTAAACCAAGAGTCGATACTGATACCGGTATGATTAGCTATAAAGATGCGAATGGCAATGAGCAGCAGATTAACCGTTCAGATGTGAAAGAAATGGTTGAGATGAAGTAATCCGCGCATAAAAAAAGCACCGCAATTTGCGGTGCTACTCAATATCACAATGGACAGACAGGGTAAATCTACAGGAAATAAAAAAGCTTGATCTGTAAAGGTCAGATCAAAATTGCAAACACAACATCACGACCACAAGCCAAAAGCTTTCAGAAAATCTGCGAACTCACTCACAAATCTAAAAACTTTTCGTTCCGGCTCAGGAAGTACCGCAACTATAGGTATTTGCTGGAGCTTCCTCAACGGACAATTTATAATGTCTCGGATTATAAATTCTAATACGTTAAGGCTTTGTATTAGTCCGCGTATTTTTTGCCAGGCTGGCTATGGATAACCATGTCAAAACGTCTTCCTCCCCTGAATGCACTGCGGGTATTTGATGCCGCAGCACGCCATTTAAGCTTTACCAAAGCCGCTGAAGAGCTGTTTGTGACCCAGGCTGCTGTCAGTCACCAGATCAAATCACTGGAAGATTTTCTGGGACTGAAGCTGTTCAGACGGCGAAACCGGTCGCTTTTACTCACCGAGGAAGGCCAAAGTTACTATCTGGATATCAAAGAAATTTTCTCTGCGCTCAACGAGGCGACGCGTAAACTGCAGGCACGCAGCGCCAAAGGGGCGTTGACGGTGAGTTTGCTGCCAAGCTTTGCGATTCAGTGGCTGGTCCCGCGTCTTTCCAGCTTTAATCTGGCTTATCCGGGAATTGACGTCCGCATTCAGGCGGTCGATCGGGATGAAGAGAAGCTGGCCGATGATGTGGACGTGGCCATTTTCTATGGCCGGGGAAACTGGCCAGGCCTGCGGGTCGAAAAACTCTATGCCGAATATTTGCTGCCGGTTTGTTCGCCATCGCTGATGACGGGGGAAAATCCCCTGAAAACGCCCACGGATCTGGCTCGTTTTACACTGTTGCATGATGCTTCCCGCCGTGACTGGCAGGCGTATATCCGTCAGTCAGGCGTCCAGCATATCAATGTGCAACAGGGGCCCATTTTCAGCCACAGCGCGATGGTGCTGCAGGCGGCCATCCATGGGCAGGGCGTTGCCCTGGCCAATAACGTTATGGCGCAAAGCGAAATCGAAGCGGGACGGTTGATTTGTCCGTTTAATGACGTTTTAGTGAGCAAAAATGCTTTTTATCTGGTTTGTCATGACAGTCAGGCAGAACTGGGTAAAATAGCCGCCTTTCGACAGTGGATCCTCGCCAAAGCGGCTACCGAACAAGAAAAATTCCGCTTTCGTTATGATCAGTAACTTTTTTATTTTTTTGCAGGGACCTGCAAACGCACCTTGAGGATACATTCATGTCCAGACGTGCCATGTTTATTTTTGCGGCCATCAGTGGGTTTTTCCTGGTGGCATTTGGTGCTTTTGGTGCTCATGTGTTGAATAAAACGCTGGGAGCGACTGAAATGGCCTGGATTCATACCGGGCTGGAATACCAGGCTTATCATACGCTGGCTGTGCTGGGGCTGGGAGCGGCGATGCTTTATCGCTGTAATATCTGGTTCTACTGGAGCAGCGCCTCTATGGCACTGGGTACCGTATTATTCAGCGGCAGCCTCTATTCCCTGGCGCTGTCGCACTTAACGTTTTTTGTTTTTATCACGCCAGTTGGGGGGCTGTTCTTCCTCGTTGGCTGGCTATTGATGTTGATTGGCGCACTGCGTCTTAAAACCAAGGCAGAACGCCATGAATAAAGTTTTACTGTATTGCCGCGCTGGCTTTGAAAAAGAGTGTGCGGCGGAAATTAGTGCTAAAGCCGCCGAGCGCAATGTTTACGGCTTTCCGCGGGTTAAAGAGGATGCAGGTTATGTCCTGTTTGAGTGCTATCAGCAGCCCGATGCGGAGAGACTGATCCGCGAGTTGCCGTTTGAGCAGTTGATTTTTGCCCGTCAGATGCTGGTTGTTGGCGAACTGCTGCGGGATCTGCCCCAGGACGATCGTATTTCCCCCATCGTAGGCATGTTAAGCGGCGTGGTGGAAAAGGGTGGGGAACTGCGTGTTGAAGTGCCGGACACCAACGAAGCCAAAGAGCTCACCAGGTTCTGCCGCAAGTTTACCGTCCCGCTGCGCGCCAGCCTGCGTGAGAGCAAAATCCTGCTCAACTATGAAAGCCCAAAACGCCCGGTCGTGCATGTGTTCTTTATCGCCCCCGGCACCTGCTACGTCGGGTATTCACTGCCGGAGAACAGCTCACCCTTTTATATGGGCATTCCGCGTCTTAAGTTCCCGTCTGATGCGCCGAGTCGGTCCACGCTTAAGCTGGAAGAGGCCTTTCACGTTTTTGTTCCGGCCGATGAGTGGGATGAACGTCTGGCCAGTGGAATGTATGCCGTCGATTTGGGGGCCTGTCCAGGCGGCTGGACCTATCAACTGGTAAAGCGCAGCATGATGGTTTACGCCGTGGATAACGGGCCGATGGCGCCCAGCCTGATGGAGACCGGCCAGGTTTTTCACGAGCGTGAAGACGGTTTCCGTTTCCGTCCGCCCCGCACCAATATCAGCTGGCTGGTCTGCGACATGGTGGAAAAGCCGGCTCGCGTGGCGAACCTGATGGCGGACTGGCTGGTCAACGGCTGGTGCCGCGAAGCCATATTTAACCTGAAACTGCCCATGAAGAAGCGCTACGAAGAAGTCACGCAAAATCTGGCCATGATCGAGCAGCGACTAAATGAAAATGGCGTTAACGCGCAGATTCGGGCACGTCAGCTTTATCACGATCGTGAAGAAGTGACAGTGCACATTCGTCGCATCTGGGCCGCTGTCGGTGGCCGCCGCGACGAGCGTTAACCCTGCAGACCGGGCGCGATTGTGCCCGGTCTGATATGATTACCCGCCATGGTAACGCAGTAAATTCAGATTCCCTTCCAGCACCAAATCCTGTTTCAGCCGGGCCACATCGCGGCTGATCAGCGCCATCTCCTGTCCGGCCTGTAACTTATTACGCCATTTGGTCGGCACCTGATCCAACTGCTGATACAGCGATTCCAGTGAACCAAACTGCTGTAGCAGTTCCCGGGCGCTTTTGGGTCCAATGCCTGCGATGCCGGGAATTTTACTGCTGCTGATGCCGCACAATCCCCAGTAGTCAGGCAGCAACGCGGGTGCAACGCCGAATTCGGCTTCAATAAAAGGCACATCCAGCCAGCGCTTTTGAAAATAGTCACGGATGCGAATCGTCGGTGCCAGTAACTGGCAGTAACCTTTGTCGGTTGAAACGATGGTCGCCTGATGACCTGCCTGCGCCATTTTGACCGCCAGCGTCGCCGCCAGATCGTCGGCTTCATCCTGGTCGGCTATCCAGCAACTGACGCCCGCGTTTCGAAAGGCGTCCTTCAGCGCGGGCATTTCGGCCTGCAAATCGTCGGGCATCGGTGGGCGGCCACTTTTATAGTCAGGCAACAACTGGTGCCGCCATCCCTGATGGCGGGCTTCACCATCAAACACCGCCACCACGTGCGTCGGCCGCGTGTGCCCCAGAAGCTGACGCAGCGCGCCTACGCAACTGTCGACGCAGGGCGAGCCTTGTACCGCATGCAGGCGACGAATTAAATTGAGGGCGTCAACAATGAGTAAGTGAAGAGACATAAGATATGGGCAGCCCGCAGGCTGCCTCCAGATTTACTTGATGATTTCGTAGCACGGAATATAGGCAGTGCCGGGCAGTTTCATACGTTGCTGCGCCACAAAGCCCTGTAGCAGTTCATCCATGCGGTGCATGATGTCGGCATCGCCGTGCAGTTTGTAAGGGCCTTTTTCGCGGATTTCGCGAATGCCCATCTCTTTGACGTTTCCTGCAACAATCCCTGAGAAGGCCCGGCGCAAATCCGCCGCCAGTTTTTCTGGAGCCTGGTTTGTGTAGAGATTGAGGTTGGCCATATTTTCATGCGTTGGCATAAACGGCACCTGCAGATCCTGAGCAATACGCATTGACCAGTTAAAACTGTAGGCGTCACCGGTTTCACGGCGATGCTCTTTCACCTGCGGCATGGCTTTTCTCATCAGACGGGCAACTTCAGCAGCATCGTCAATGATGATCTGATAATGCTTACGTGCCTGCTCGCCGAGCGTGCTGACAATGAAGTCGTCCAGTACGCGGAAATAATCGGCGCTCTCTTTCGGGCCGGTCAGAATAAGCGGCAGAACCTGATGTGCGTTCTGTGGATTCATCAGAATGCCCAACAGATAGAGGAACTCCTCTGCGGTACCCACGCCGCCCGGGAAGATGATGATGCCGTGCGCGATGCGCACAAAGGCTTCCAGGCGCTTTTCGATATCCGGCATGATGATAAGTTCGTTCACCAGCGGATTCGGTGGCTCAGCCGCGATAATAGACGGCTCAGTTAATCCGATAAAGCGGCTGTCACGATAGCGCTGCTGGGCATGGCCCACGGCGGCACCTTTCATCGGCGCTTCCATCACGCCCGGCCCACAACCGGTACAAATGTTCAGCTCACGCAGCCCCAGTTGCGTGCCCACGTTGCGACAATACTGGTATTCCACCGCGTTGATCGAGTGGCCACCCCAGCAGACAACGGTATTGGGATATTCACCCACATGCAGGGCGCGGGCATTGCGCAAAATGGAAAACACCGTGTTGGTGATGGTGGCTGAGTCGTTGTCCTCTTCGCAGGGTAAACGCCCCGAGCTGGCGAGCTGGCCATTGACAAACAGGATGTCGCGCAAGACGGCAAACAGGTTGGCCTGGAGTGAACGGATGATACGACCGTCGACGAAGGCTTCTTCCGGGGGATTAATCAGTTCCAGCTTAACGCCGCGCTCACGGCGCAGTACGTTGATGTCGAAGTTCTCAAAACGCGACAGCAGTTCATGGCTGCTGTCAGTCTGACTGCCAGAGTTGAGTACGGCGAGCGAGCAGTTACGGAAAAGTTGATACAAATCGCTGCTGGCCGTGCGCTTCAGCATATCTACTTCCAGTTGGGAGAGCAGATCCATAGAGCCAAGAGGGCTGACATGTGTAATCAAATGAACTCCTTTGCACCCGCTGGGGTGATAACTGACACTGCAAATGCAGTGACCAAAATCCCTGGTTGGCAACCCGCAGGTTACCGCCCTGTCCAGAGTAGCCTTGTCGGCAAGGTTTGCTCAAGTGGAACCGTATGCGCGTTTAACAGTCTGAGAAAGGATTCGCAAACTATTGACGAACCAGACGAGAATGGCCCGGCGTAAAGGGCACATTACTGCGCCACGGATTGATATCCAGTCCACCCCGTCGCGTGTAACGTGCGTAGACGGTCAGCTGTGATGGCTGACAAAAGCGCATCAGGTCGTTGAAAATACGCTCCACGCACTGTTCATGAAACTCATTATGCTGACGAAATGAAACGATATAGCGCAGCAGAGCTTCACGATCGATGCGCGGGCCCTGATAGCGAATCATTACCGATCCCCAGTCAGGCTGATTGGTGATCAAACAGTTGGATTTAAGCAGATGGCTGACCAGCGTTTCTTGCACCTGTTCCTGACCGGCGGCGTCGATCAGATAATCGGCATTGAAGCCGTAATCTTCAATCTCGATGTCCTGCTCATCAATGCAGGTGCCCGCAAAGTGACCGACAGGCTGACCTTCGATCTCCTGTAAGCGAAACAGCGCCACACGGACATCGCCCTCGGCACAGGCGCGCAGGTCCTGCTCCAGCGTCTGGCGTACCTCGGCCCAGTCTGTAAATCGCGTCTGGTTAAAGCTGTTAAGGTAGAGCTTAAAACTCTTTGATTCGATAAGATTACGGCTCCGGGCATCAAGCTCGACTTCGCCCACGGCCACCTGGGGCACGCCTTTGCTGTTGAGCCATGAGAGTTCATAGAGCGTCCAGATATCACTGCCCGAGAAAGGCAAATTATCGGGATAAAGGCCCAAAGGCTCGCGATTCATGCTGCGCGGCACGGCCTGTAATAAGCTGTTGTCATAGCGATCGTGATACGCTGTAGGCTTGCCCAGCGTCAGGTTGCTCAGTGCCGGGTCCGGCTGGTAAGAAGACATAACGGTTACCACTAGAGTCATCAAAGTGAGTAAGTGTAACCTATCAGAAGTGAGAATTTGAATGATGCAGCAAACCGCTGAAGCGTTAACGGATTTTACTACGCGCTACTGCCAGCACTGGCAGCAGAGCCGGGGCCATGCGCCAGCCAGTCGCGATCTTTATGGTATTCCTTCCCCCTGTTTGCTGGAAAACCGTGATGAGTGTGCGCTCTGGCAACCGCAACCCTTTACACTACCGCCCTCGCTGGAGGCGGTTGAGCGGGCGCTGGAGATTGCGCTGCAACCGCAGATTACGGCCTTTTATACGCACCAGTTCGCGGGGGACATGCAGGCCATGTGGCAGGACCACAGGCTAACGCTGCTCCAGGTCTGGAGTGAAACCGACTTTGTCCGGCTGCAGGAAAACCTGATCGGGCACCTCGTCATGCAGCGGCGCCTGAAGCAGAATCCAACACTGTTTATTGCCACCACTGCGTCAGAAGAGAACATTATTTCCCTGTGCAATCTGAGCGGTGACATCATCCTTGAAACGCCCGGTCAGAAGAAACGTATTACGCTGGCATCGGATATCTGTACTTTTCTTAATAATTTACAATCGCTTAGTGATTAATTGCAGAGATGTGCCGCTTCGCGTGTGAGAGATCTCTTACATGCCGTGTGAGAGATCGCCATATTAGCGAAACGGTGAAGTAGCGGCCGAGATGTAAAAATATTGTAAATCATTAACTTATTAGCACCGCTGTTCAATCTCTTGAACAGGATCGCGTTATATCGTGTTTTAACACCTTGTGCCCTGAGGCTTTTCTTAAGAGAATAGGTCTCGCTGACAGGACGTCATGGACAGCAGGAACCGTCAGGAAGACGGTGGCCAGGAGGCAGGAACGTAATACTGTTACGTCACAAGGAAGGCTTCAGGACGAAGCAGGACACTCAGGAATGAGTTAAGGGACACCTCCAGGATGGAGAATGAGAGCCCCTCGGACGAGGCGGTGGGCCAGGAGGCTAAGGAGTGATCAGGATGATTCGCGGAAGGACTACGCACGGGAAAAGTTGTCAAGGATGAGCAGGGAGCATTAACGTAGCAGGAGAGCTGCAAACGAACCGGGAGCACTGTTTAATACAGTGCTCCCTTTTTTTGTGCCTGCGGGTTATCCTTGCCGCCCCTTTTTATTCGTCAGAGGTGAGGCATGACGTCAGAACAGTTTATTATGCAACGGCTTGAACAGCTCGAAGCCGTCATGCGTGAGCACGATCTGTGGCAGGTGGACGCGCCAGACGAACAGGCTTTCGCAAGCCAGCAACCTTTTTTCCTCGACACGATGCAGCCGCTGGAATGGTTGCAGTGGGTCCTGATTCCACGGGTGCAGATGCTGATTCGTGCGGGCCAGGCATTGCCAAAAAATTTTGCGGTTGCCCCCTATTTTGAAATGGCGTTAACGCCGGTTCAGCCGGGGCGCACACTGTTGTTGCTGACCTTACAGCAGCTGGATGCATTGCTGCAGGATGACCCGGTCTGATGCTGGAAATCATTTATCAGGATGCGTGGCTGGTCGCGGTGAATAAGCCCGCAGGCTGGCTGGTGCACCGCAGTTGGCTTGATCGCCATGAAACCCGGTTTGTGATGCAGACGGTACGCGACCAGATAGGCCAGCATGTTTTCACGGCGCATCGGCTGGATCGCCCCACATCAGGCGTGCTGCTGATGGGGCTGTCCAGTGAGGTAGGCCGCCTGCTGTCCCAGCAGTTTGAGCATCACCACATGGAAAAGACCTACCATGCCATTGTGCGCGGCTGGCTTGAAGGCAGTGACAGGCTGGATTATCCGTTGGTGGAAGAGCTGGACAAGATCGCGGACAAATTTGTCAGCGAACCCCGTGCGCCGCAGCCGGCAGTGACCGATTACGCCCCACTGGCAACGGTAGAAATGCCGGTCGCCATCAGTCGCTATCCCACGGCACGTTACAGCCTGGTTGAGCTTAAACCGCAAACCGGGCGGAAACATCAACTCCGTCGGCACATGTCCCATTTGCGTCATCCCATCATCGGCGATTCGGCCCACGGGGATTTACGCCAGAATCGTGGTGCGGCTGCGCACTTTGGGGCCAGCCGTTTGATGCTGCATGCCAGCAGCTTATCCCTTAACCATCCTGTGACGGGCGAACCGCTGCTTATTCGTGCCGGGCTCGATCCTGTCTGGCAACGGGTGATGGAGCAGTTTGGCTGGCAGGCCTGTATTCCTGATGTGCCACGGGTTGAGTTTCTCGCAGGCTCAGGTCAGGATAGCGTTCCGGAATAAAGGGGAAAAGAAATGGCAAAGATTGGGATTTTTGTAGGCACCGTCTATGGGAACGCCTTACTGGTTGCAGAAGAAGCTGAGCCGTTGTTGCAGCAGCAGGGCCATGAGGTAACGATTTTCGAAGATCCGACACTGGCCGACTGGCAACACTATGCCAGTGATGTCGCCCTGATCATCACCTCGACCACCGGTCAGGGCGATTTTCCGGATACGATTTCCGGCCTGTTTCATGCTATGCAGGATAAGCTGGGCCACCAGCCCACGCTGCGTTATGGCGTGATAGCGTTAGGCGACAGCAGTTATGAAAATTTCTGCGGCGCAGGCAAGCGTTTTGATGCATTGCTGCAGGCGCACCAGGCGAAGCGGATCGGTGACGTGTTGCTCATCGACGCCACCGAAAATCCGGAGCCAGAGTCGGTAACGTCTCCCTGGGTTGAGCAGTGGGGCAAACAGCTCTGACTGTACAGGGTGGGAAGACGGCACCCGCGTGGCTGACATGCGCGCCACGCGGGTGTCAGCACGGCCTGTCTGCATAAAAACGGCATCAGGTGATCGGTGCGGGATTAAAGACCGCCAGCTGATTGCGGATGCCCCAGCGGTCTGACCAGGTTTGTTTCCGGCCGCTGGCAATGTCCAGAATTAGTGTAAACAACCGCCAGCCAACCTGTTCGATGGTTTCTTCGCCCGTGGCAATCGTACCGGCGTTAATATCCATTAAATCATGCCAGCGTTCAGCCAATGCGGTACGGGTTGCCATCTTAATCACCGGAATCGCCGCCAGGCCGTAAGGCGTTCCCCTGCCTGTTGTAAAAACCTGTAAGGTGATGCCTGAGGCCAGCTGCTGCGTGCCGCAGACAAAATCGCTGGCGGGCGTGGCGGCAAAAATCAGCCCTCGTCGTGTTGGCCGTTGTCCCGGTGACAGCACTTCCATAATCGGGCTTCGGCCTGATTTGGCAATCGAGCCTAATGCTTTTTCCACCACGTTGGCCAGTCCGCCTTTCTTGTTGCCGGGCGAGGGATTGGCGCTGCGGTCCGTTTTGCCTTGATCGAGATAGCGATCATACCAGGCCATTTCCTCAATCAGTCGCTGGCCCACGGCCTGGTCAACCACGCGTGGCGTCAGTAAATGAATGGCATCCCGTACCTCCGTGACTTCAGAAAACATTACGGTGGCTCCGCAGCGTACCAGCAGATCAGCGGCGAAGCCGACGGCGGGATTCGCGGTCACGCCCGAAAACGCGTCGCTGCCGCCACACTGCATGCCAACCACCAGTTCAGAGGCCGGGCAGGTTTCGCGCTGGCGTTGATTAAGGCGGCTCAGGTGACGCTCTGCGACCTGCAAAATGTCATCCACCATGGCACCGAAGCCCACCCGGCTCTCGTCCTGCAAACGCACAATATCCGCATCGTCCAGCGAGATGGGCTGTACGTCAGGCGTGCCGGTCAGCAGGCGTTCGGGTTGTAACTTTTCGCATCCCAGACTGACCACCATGATTTCGCCGCCGAAATTGGCATTCAGGGCCAGATTATGAACGGTTCGGATCGGGATCACCGCCGCGGGGGCATTGATCGCCACGCCACAGCCATAAAGATGATTCAGCGCCACCACGCCATCAACGTTGGGATAGCGGGGCAGTAAATCACGCTCAATGATTTGCACCACATAATCCACCACGCCCGCGACGCAGTGCACGCTGGTGGTGATTCCCAGCAGATTACGGGTGCCCACGCTGCCGTCGGCGTTGCGATAGCCCTCAAAGGTATAACCGTCCAGCGGCGGTAACGCCGGCGGCACATTATTCGCTAAAGGTAAATGCGCTAAGTCCGGGGCGTCCGGCAGAGCAATTAGCGATTCGTCGATCCAGCTCCCCTGGGCGATATCACGCATGGCCAGACCAATCACCTCGCCATAGCGCAGTATGGGCTGCCCATCAGGAATAGCCTGCAGCGCCACCTTGTGTCCCTGGGGGATATGCTCGGTCAGAGTTAAGCCATCACGAAACGTGGTACCGGCAGGCAGTCCCTGGCTGTTAACCACAATGGCCACGTTATCGTTTTCATGAACTTTGATATAGAGCGGTTGTTCGTTTGACAGGGGGATCATCGCTCACCTTCCAGTGCGTCGCGCCTTATTTCTGTGGCGCATTCATTATAAGAAGTCAGGTGTCACAGGTTCAGTATTTGCCACCGTCAGTATAAAGAGGGGTTCTCACCTGCACATTGTGCAATTGACCTACATTAAGCCTTCAGAGACGGCCGTTTTCATGTATTTTTACCAAATCAAGTGAAGATTCTCACAAAGCCGGCGATCGTCGGGCGTAGGAGTTGGCTTTGGGTGAGGAATACCAAAATACGTGAAATGCGCCGCAGTGTTTTATGCAATAGCCCAAAAAAGCACGATTCCTTCTCCTTATTCCAGGGAGATATTCCAATGTCACCGTGAAACCCACTTCTTATACTGATTTCCGTTTCCCCGGTCAGGTTATATGTCACGCCGCGTGAGTAATTTGCCAATAAAAAAATCGCCGTGTTTAACCTACATCTCTCTGATACCCAACGCGATGTGTATGCAGTCAGAGCGAATGTCACTTTCGCTATTTTTCAGGAGTGCATCATGAGTAGTTTTCACCAGACGTCAGAGGCGGTCCAGAAACGGACAAATGCACGCTACTGGATTGTGGTCATGTTGTTTATTGTGACCTCATTTAACTACGGCGACCGGGCGACGTTATCCATCGCTGGCTCCGCGATGGCAAAGGATATTGGCCTCGATCCCGTGGGCATGGGTTACATCTTCTCGGCGTTTTCGTGGGCCTATGTTATTGGACAAATCCCCGGCGGCTGGCTGTTGGATCGCTTTGGTTCCAAACGCGTCTATTTCTGGAGCATCTTCCTCTGGTCGTTATTTACCTTGCTGCAAGGCTTCGTGGACCTGTTCAGCGGTTACACCATCGTAATGGCGCTGTTTATGTTGCGCTTTATGGTGGGGCTGGCAGAAGCACCTTCATTTCCGGGTAACAGCCGGATTGTGGCCGCCTGGTTTCCGGCTCAGGAGCGCGGTACCGCCGTGGCCATTTTCAATTCTGCCCAGTATTTTGCGACCGTGATTTTCGCACCCATCATGGGCTGGCTGACCTCCGCAGTCGGTTGGGCTCATGTCTTCTGGTTCATGGGGGGACTGGGCATCATCCTGAGTCTTATCTGGCTCAAAGTGATTCACGATCCCAGCGATCATCCTGGCGTTAATCAGGCGGAACGGGAATACATGGAGCAGGGCGGTGCGCTGATCAACATGGATCAGAAAAGCGAAAAGCAAAACGTCAGCTTCCGTGACAAGTGGTTCCAGATCAACCAACTGCTGCAGTCACGCATGATGATCGGTATTTATATTGGCCAGTACTGCATCAACGCACTGACCTATTTTTTTATCACCTGGTTTCCGGTTTATCTGGTTCAGGCGCGCGGAATGTCGATTCTTAAAGCCGGTTTTGTTGCCTCCGTACCGGCGCTGTGCGGCTTTATTGGCGGCGTGCTGGGTGGCGTGATCTCTGACTGGCTGATGCGCAAAACCGGTTCCCTGAACATCGCCCGCAAAACGCCCATTGTGCTCGGGATGCTGCTCTCGACCTCCATGGTGATATGTAACTACGTTGAAACCGACTGGGTTGTGGTGCTGTTTATGGCGACGGCCTTTTTTGGCAAAGGCATTGGTGCGTTGGGCTGGGCGGTGATGGCCGATACCGCGCCGAAGGAGATCAGCGGTCTGAGCGGCGGCCTGTTCAATATGTTTGGTAATGCGTCCGGCATTATCACGCCTGTCGCGATTGGCTACATCATTGCCTCGACCGGCTCGTATAACGGTGCGCTGGTATACGTGGGTATCCACGCCTTTGTCGCGGTACTCAGTTATCTGGTGCTGGTGGATAACATCAAGCGCATTGAGCTGAAAACCCGCTAAGGAGCCTGTATGAATACGCAATCCACGCCCGTTATCACCGCTATGCAGGTTGTGCCGGTGGCCGGTTACGACAGTATGCTGCTCAACATTGGGGGGGCACACAATGCCAGTTTTACCCGCAACATTGTGATACTGACGGACAGTGCGGGCCATACCGGGCTGGGTGAGGCACCGGGAGGCGAGACCATTTATCAGACCTTACTGGATGCCGCACCGCAGGTGACAGGTCAGCAGGTCGCCTGCCTGAACCGGCTGGTACAGCAGGTGCATCGGGGCAATCAGTCTGCGGATTTCGAGACCTTTGGCAAGGGCGCCTGGACGTTTGAACTGCGCGTAAATGCGGTTGCGGCGCTGGAGGCCGCGCTGCTGGATCTGCTGGGGCAATGTCTGGGCGTGCCGGTCGCCGAGCTGCTGGGACCGGGTAAGCAACGCGATGCGGTCACGGTGTTAGGTTACCTGTTCTATATCGGCGACCGGCGTAAAACCGATCTGCCTTACCTCACTGGTGAGAACGCGCAGCATGACTGGTATCGGCTGCGTCATCAGGAAGCCCTGAGCAGTGAGGCCATCGTCAGGTTGGCGGAAGCGGCTCAGGATAAATACGGATTTCACGATTTTAAACTCAAGGGCGGCGTGCTGCCGGGCGAACAGGAAATCGCGACCGCGCAGGCGTTGAAAAAACGCTTTCCCGATGCGCGTATCACCGTTGATCCTAACGGCGCATGGCGGCTGGACGAGGCGATCCGGCTGTGTAAAGGCATGCAGGATGTGCTGACCTATGCAGAAGATCCCTGTGGGGCGGAGCAGGGTTATTCCGGGCGTGAAATGATGGCAGAGTTTCGGCGCGCGACGGGCCTGCCGGTCGCCACCAACATGATCGCCACCAACTGGCGCGAGATGCAGCATGCACTGATGCTCAACGCGATCGATATCCCGCTGGCCGATCCCCATTTCTGGACGCTGAGCGGTGCCGTGCGGGTCGCTCAGCTGTGCGATGAATGGGGACTCACCTGGGGCTGTCACTCCAATAACCACTTTGATATTTCCCTGGCCATGTTTACCCATGTCGGCGCTGCGGCACCCGGTAACCCCACCGCGATAGACACGCACTGGATCTGGCAGGAGGGCGACCAGCGCCTGACGAAAAACCCACTGCCGATTCAGCAGGGAAAAATTGCAGTGCCCACTGCACCGGGCCTGGGCATTGAACTGGACTGGGCGCAACTGCGGCGGGCAAACGAACGCTACAAATCACTGCCAGCGGGCGGACGTAATGACGCGACGGCCATGCAGTACCTGGTTCCCGGCTGGACATTTGACCGTAAACGCCCGGCTTTTGGCCGGGCCTCTGCTTAAGGGATAACAGATGAACACGACACCGAAGATCACCGCCATGCAGGTCATTCCGGTCGCCGGCTATGACAGTATGTTACTGAACCTGAGCGGCGCCCATTCACCTTTCTTTACCCGTAATATCGTCATCCTTGAAGATAATGCCGGCAATACGGGCCTGGGAGAAATCCCCGGCGGCGAAAAGATACGCCAGACGCTGGAAGAGGCTGCCGCGCAGGTGGTGGGTAAAACGGTGGGTGAATATAAAAATATCCTGAATCTGGTGCGCACGTCTTATGCCGATCGGGATGCCGGTGGGCGCGGTAATCAGACGTTTGACCTGCGCACCACCATTCACGTCGTCACCGGCATCGAAGCCGCGCTGCTGGATCTGCTGGGACAGCATCTGGGCGTGAATGTCGCCTCACTGCTAGGGGACGGGCAGCAGCGCGACAGCGTCGAGATGCTGGGTTACCTGTTTTACGTCGGCGACCGCCGAAAAACCACCTTGCCTTATCAGAATCAGGACAGCGAGACCTGTGACTGGTATCGCCTGCGTCATGAGGAAGCGCTCACGCCTGAGGCCGTGGTCAGGCTGGCCGAAGCGGCCTATGAAAAATACGGCTTTAACGACTTTAAACTGAAAGGCGGTGTGCTGAACGGCCATGATGAGGCGGAAGCGATCGCTGCGCTGGCGAAGCGTTTCCCCCAGGCGCGTATCACGATCGATCCCAACGGGGCCTGGTCGCTTGAGGAGGCCATCGCGCTGGGTAAACAGCTTAAAGGTGTGCTGGCCTATGCAGAGGATCCCTGCGGCGCAGAGCAGGGCTACTCCGGACGCGAAGTTATGGCCGAATTTCGGCGCGCCACCGGCCTGCCTACCGCCACCAATATGATTGCTACAGACTGGCGTCAGATGGGACACACCTTGTCTTTACAGTCAGTCGATATCCCGCTGGCCGATCCGCACTTCTGGACGATGCAGGGATCCGTGCGCGTGGCGCAAATGTGCCATGAATTTGGCCTGACGTGGGGTTCCCATTCCAACAACCATTTTGATATTTCCCTGGCGATGTTCACGCACGTTGCGGCCGCCGCACCGAGCAACATCACCGCCATTGATACGCACTGGATCTGGCAGGAGGGCAATCAACGGCTCACAAAGGCGCCTTTCCAGATTGAAGGTGGCAGGGTGGCAGTGCCGCAGAAGCCGGGCCTGGGTATTGAGCTGGACAGGGAGCGGGTGATGCAGGCTAATGCGCTTTATCAAAAGCATGGCCTGGGTGCCCGTGATGATGCACAGGCCATGCAGTTTCTGATTCCGCAGTGGACGTTCGATCACAAGCGTCCGTGCCTGGTGCGTTAACGTTTTTGGGCTTCCTGCAGGAAACCCGTTTCACAGGAGTAAAACCATGAGTAATACAGCCTGGCGCAATGAATTTCGCCATCGCCTGCTGGCAGGTGAAACCCTGATTGGCAGTTGGTGTGCCCTGGCGAATCCCCTTTCGACCGAAGTCCTGGGGCTGGCCGGATTTGACTGGCTGGTGCTGGACGGCGAGCACGCGCCTAACGATATCACCACCTTTGTGCCTCAACTGATGGCGCTGAAAGGCAGCAATAGTGCGCCGGTTGTGCGTCCACCCTGTAACGAGCCGGTGATTATTAAACGCCTGCTGGATATTGGTTTTAACAACATTCTGGTGCCCTTCGTCGAGAACGAAGACGAGGCCAGACGTGCGGTCGCCTCGACGCGTTATCCGCCCGCGGGGATTCGCGGCGTATCCGTTTCACATCGCAGCAATATGTACGGCACCATGCCAGCGTACAACAGCACTATCAACGACAACATTACGGTGTTAGTCCAGATAGAAACGCAGCAGGCCGTGGACAACATCGATGCTATCGCGGCCGTTGAGGGCGTGGACGGGATCTTTGTCGGACCGGGCGATCTGTCCGCCGCGCTGGGTTATCTCGGCCAGCCTGCGCACCCGGCGGTATTGCCCGTCATCAAACACATCTTTGAACGGGCAAAAGCTGCCAACAAACCCAGCGGGATTCTGGCGCCGGTCGAGGCCGACGCCCGCCGCTACCTCGAGTGGGGCGCGACCTTTGTTGCTGTGGGTAGCGATCTCGGTGTTTTCCGCAGTGCCACGCAGGCGTTGTGTGACAAATTTAAAACGTAATCATCCAGGAGAGACGCAATGAAAATTGGCTTTATTGGCCTTGGGATTATGGGCAAACCTATGAGTAAAAACCTGCTGAAGGCGGGTTATTCACTGGTCGTGCGGGATCATCATGCCGAAAACGAGGCCGAGCTGGTCGCGCTGGGTGCGACAACGGCCAGCAACGCGAAAGAGATTGCCGGGCAGTGCGATGTGGTCATCACCATGGTGCCGAACTCGCCGCAGGTCAAAGAGGTTTGTCTGGGTGAAAATGGCATTATCAATGGGGCAAAACCCGGTCTGATTGTCATCGATATGAGCTCAATCGCCCCACTGGCAAGCCGGGAAATCCATGATGCGCTGGCGGCAAAACAGATCCGTATGCTGGATGCGCCGGTCAGCGGCGGCGAACCCAAAGCCATCGAAGGCACGTTGTCGGTGATGGTGGGCGGCGATAAAGCGGTGTTTGACCAGTGTTACGACATCATGAAAGCCATGGCGGGCTCGGTCGTGCATACCGGCGATATCGGTGCCGGTAACGTGACCAAGCTGGCCAATCAGGTGATTGTGGCGCTGAATATTGCCGCGATGTCAGAAGCGCTGTCACTGGCGACCAAAGCCGGTGTCAATCCGGAGCTGGTCTATCAGGCTATACGTGGCGGTCTGGCAGGAAGCACCGTGCTGGATGCGAAAGCACCGATGGTGATGGACCGCAATTTTAAACCCGGCTTCCGTATCGATTTACATATTAAAGATCTGGCTAACGCACTGGATACCTCACATGACATTGGTGCTCCTCTGCCACTGACAGCGGCGGTGATGGAGATGATGCAGGCACTGCGTAACGACGGACAGGGAACCGCCGACCACAGCGCGCTGGCCTGCTATTATGAAAAGTTAGCAAACGTCGAAATTTCGCGCTAAGGGTTGCCCGGTATCTGCGGATGCCGGGCGAATGTCCTTCCCTTACCGTCAAACCATACCGCCTGGATTGCTTATGAAAATCGTCATCGCACCGGATTCATATAAAGAAAGTCTCTCTGCCCTGGATGTGGCGTCGGCAATCGAAGCGGGATTTCGCGAGATTTTCCCCGATGCGCATTATGTGAAAATACCGGTCGCTGATGGCGGTGAAGGCACGGTTGAAGCGATGGTCGCCGCAACCCAGGGAAAAAAGATCAGGTTAAAGGTGACCGGTCCACTGGGGGAACCTGTGGAGGCGTTCTATGGGGTGTCGGGCAACGACGAGACCGCCTATATCGAGATGGCCGCCGCCAGTGGCCTGGAGCTGGTCCCGGCGGCGCGGCGCGACCCATTAATTACCACTTCGTTTGGCACAGGTGAACTGATCAAAAACGCGCTGGATAAAGGGGTAAAGCACATCATTATTGGCATTGGTGGCAGCGCCACCAATGACGGCGGCGCAGGAATGATGCAGGCGCTGGGTGCACGTTTGCTGGATAAGCAAGGTGAAGAGATTGGCCCAGGCGGCGGCGCGCTGCCGCATCTGGCCCGCATTGATATTTCCCGCCTGGACAGCCGTATCCGGGCGTGCCGTTTCGAAGTGGCCTGTGATGTGACAAATACGCTGACAGGCGATGACGGTGCGTCGGCGGTCTTTGGCCCGCAAAAGGGCGCAACACCTGAACGGGTGGCACTGCTCGATAAGGCGCTGACGCACTATGCTGCGATGATTCAGCGCGATCTGGGCATGGATGTCCTGCAGGTCAGCGGTGGCGGTGCCGCAGGGGGAATGGGGGCCGCACTGTATGCATTTTGCCAGGCGGCCCTGCGCCCCGGTATTGAAATCGTTACAGAAGCGCTGGGGCTGGCGGCGCAGTTGCAGGACGCCCAACTGGTGATTACGGGCGAAGGGCGCATAGACAGTCAGAGTATCAATGGCAAAGTGCCGATTGGCGTCGCGAAAGTTGCAAAGCGGTTTGGTCTTCCGGTGATTGGCATTGCCGGTAGCCTGACGGACGATGTCGGCGTCGTTCATCAACATGGCATTGATGCGGTATTCAGCGTGCTATACCGTATCTGTTCGCTGGATGAAGCGCTGGATGGCGCACGCAACAATGTGCGGCTTACTGCACGCAATGTGGCGGCCACCCTGAAAATCGGAGGTTTTTAAACGCTAATTTGGGGGCCCCTGGCGTTCAGGGGCCTGCTGACTGACCGGCTTTTCACGGCATAGCGAGCACGCGGCGCGCCTGTCTGGCCACATTTTCCATCTCATCCTGCAGCTCCAGCAACTCCGGCTCCAGCGCCTCAATATCACTGGCCTGATGCAGTTCTTTTTCCAGTTTACGACAGAGTTGCTTCATCCGCGGTACGCCGCTGTAACTGGCGCTGCCGTGAAGTTTATGGATAATTTCCCGCAAGGCAACCGCATCGTTTTCAGCCATGTACTGTACGATCTTAGCGTGCACTTCCGGCAAAAATTCCAGCAGCATTCGCAATAAATCCCGCGCTAAATCAGGTTTGTTGGCCGCCTGACGCAACGCCAGTTTCCAGTCCAGCGTGGGCAGGATCTGGGGAACCTCGGGCACAGCGCTGGCCGGGCTGGGCATATAACGCGTCAACACCTGACTGAGCTTATTTTCATCAATAGGCTTAGCAAGATAGTCGTTCATGCCGGCCCGGATCAGGTGCTCACGTTCACCATCGATCGCGTGCGCGGTTACAGCGACGATCGGCGTGTTGGCATGGTTTGGCAGCGTGCGGATAATTTCACTGGCGCGAATGCCATCGATGTCGGGCATCTGGATATCCATTAAAATCACGTCCAGTGCTTGCCGGTGGGCGACGTGGATGGCCTGCTCGGCGTTATTGCACAGGATGCTGTGCTCAACCTGTTCTTCCAGCAGTGCGCCGATCAGCTTGAGATTCGCAGGATTATCATCCACCGCCATGACGGTTAACGGCAGACGCGGCGAGGAAGAGGCATCGTTACTGTGGCGGGCATGCAGCTCCAGCAGCATGGGCAGTAAACGCGTTTGTGAGACAGGTTTGGCAATACAGCCGTCAATACCGCGTACTTTTAGCTCATCGGCCAGCAACATCATTGGGCTTGGCAGCGCCATGATGACCTGATCGGCGCGTTCCAGCAGCGAATTGATAAACCGGCTTTCCAGCACCTGCGACTGGCTGGCATCGACAGGCATCGCCATCAGCAACAGGGGATAACGCGGCTGACTCAGGCCTTCCAGCGTTAAGCTGTGCTCTACCTGTAACGGCGTCGCGCCTAAAATCTCGACGACTGCGCTGGCAACATCGGGATTCGCTTCCACATAGGCCATGCGGGTGTTCGATAGTGCGTCAAGGACGCGCGGCATACTCGGTGCATTCGGATTGAGATCAAGTTTCACGCGCACCCAAAAGGTGGAACCGTGATTCTGGCGGCTGACGAAGGTGATCTCCCCGTTCATTTCCCGCACCAGTTTCTGGGTGATCACCAGTCCCAGCCCCGATCCGCCGTGGCGACGGGAAATGCTGGCATCCGCCTGGCGAAAAGCCTGAAACAGCTGCGCCTGCTGTTCTTCGGAAATGCCTATCCCCGTATCACGCACCTGAATCTCCAGCTCAACCTGGGTTGCCGTAAGGGTATGTTGCTCAACCCGTAAATTGATGGTGCCTTTTTCGGTGAACTTAATCGCATTGCCCATCAGGTTAATCAGGATTTGCTGCAGGCGAAGCGCGTCACCGATCACGTTGTCGGGGACGTTGTTATCGCATACCACCGTCAACTCCAGCTTCTTTTCGTGGGCCGATGGGGCCAGCAAAACCAGCGTTTCATCCAGCGTGGCGCGAAGCGGGAAAGGAATGGATTCCAGCATCAGCTTTCCGGCTTCCAGCTTCGAGAAATCCAGTACGTCATTGATAATCGACAGCAGGTTATTGGCCGAACGTTCAATCGTCAGCATATAGTCACGCTGGGTGGTGCGCAGCGGCGTTTTCAGCATCTGACGGGTAAAGCCCAGCACGCCATTCAGCGGCGTGCGCAGTTCATGGGACATGTTCGCCAGGAATTCGGATTTGATGCGGGCAGCTTCCTGGGCACGTTTTTTGGCCAGATCCAGCTCAACATTCTGAATTTCGAGCTGCTCCAGCGTTTCCCTCAGGTCCCAGGTCGCCTGATCGATGTTGTGCTGCATCTCTTCGTGGTAGGCGGTAAGCGACATCGCCATGGCATTGATCCCATTCTTCAGGATGCTCAGCTCGCCCAGCATGTGGCCTTCCACCCGGCTGTCCAGTTGCCCACGACGAATCCGGTCAACGGTGCTGACCATATTGCGAATGGGGCCGGTAACGTCCCGCATCAGGCGATAGGCAAACAACATGGCAATACACAGGCAGAACAGCAGCATCAGGGTGGCAATAAAGACTTCCCGGTATTGCTGTAAACGCACGGACTGCAAATCCAGCTCTATCGCCACGTAGCCCAGCGGATTCCCGGCGGGCTTGGCATCCTGTCCGGGCAATTCATCCACGGCGTAACGCTCGGAGGTGATGGGTTTGCGCAGGATCAACAGGTTGCCGCTGCCCTCCAGGGAAACATCCTCGGGCAGCGCCTGGATCGCCTGCTTTGTCTTCAGGCTGAGGTTTTGGTTGGTGTTGGAGGTGACGTAGAGCTGGTTATTATCATCAAAAACAGAAATGGCCCGTACAATGCCGGAATGGCGGCGATGGAGTAAACTCACCAGTTCACGCAGCGCATCACGATTGTGCCAGGTCATGCTGTATTCTGTGGAGACCGCCAGCGGTTCAATGATATTCGCCCCCGCCTCAATCACCTGACGCTGTAATTCATTGTAGCGATGCACCACAAAAAATGAGCTGAGCAGCAAGCCTACCATTAGCGTAGGCGCCAGGATTAAAATCATCATTCGCGCCCGCAGGCTGTATTTAGTCATAATAGTCGCCTGCTGTTTCGGCCTGAACGTCCCTGTGCACGTCGCTGAAATGGATGCACATCGAATTTAAAGAGAAAGAACTACACTATGGCGCAATTTTATTCCGCAAAACAGCGCGTGACGACCCGAAAAAGGCTGACCGTCACTATCGAAGACCTGGATCCTTTCGGTCAGGGCGTGGCCCGGCACAAAGGAAAAACCCTGTTTGTCGCGGGTGCGCTGCCCGGCGAACAGGCGGAAGTCACCCTGCTGGAGGAGAAGCGCCAGTATGCTCGCGCCAAAACAGAGCGTCTGTTGAACCACAGCCCGTCACGGGTTGAACCTCGCTGTCCGCATTTTAGCCGCTGTGGTGGCTGCCAACAGCAACATGTTGATGAGCCGCTACAGCAGCAGAGTAAAGCGCGTGCGCTGGCACGAATGCTTACTCAGGCAGCAAAGCAGCCGATCACGGTGGATGAGATCATCGCCGGTCCTGCCTGGGGCTATCGCCGCCGTGCCCGCCTTGGCCTGCAGTGGCACAGCAAAACACAGCAGCTCCAGATGGGCTTTCGCCAGGAAGCCACCAACGATCTGGTTGATATCCAGCAGTGCCCCGTTTTGGTGCCCCAACTTGAGGCGCTGATTATTCCGCTGCGCAATTGTCTCACTACGCTTAATGCTGTCAACCGTTTAGGCCATGTCGAACTGGTGCTGGCTGATAACGGGCCGGTGATGTTATTGCGTCATCTGGATGCATTAACTGCTGACGATATGGCAAAACTGGAACGGTTTTCGCATCAGCATCAGCTCATGCTGTTTTTGGATGATGGCGGCGAGGCACTGCGCGCAATCAGCGAACAACGCCCGTTTTATCATTCACACCAGCTTACGCTAACCTTCAGTCCACAGGATTTTATTCAGGTTAACGATACGGTGAATCAGCAGATGGTCGCCAGGGCAATCGCGTGGCTGGATTTACAGCCCGACGATCGTGTGCTGGACCTGTTTTGCGGCATGGGAAACTTTACGCTCCCTGTAGGAAAAACGGTACAAAATGCCGTTGGTGTGGAGGGCGTTGCAGCATTAGTCCAGCAGGCAGAGTATAATGCTGAGGTCAATGATCTTAAAAACGTCAGATTTTTTCAGCACAATCTGGAAGACGATGTTTCGCGTCAGCCCTGGGCGACGCAAGGCTTTAATAAGGTGTTACTCGATCCGGCGCGGGCCGGGGCGGCGGGTGTCATGTCCCATGTCGTCAAACTATCACCACAGCGTGTGGTCTATGTATCGTGTAATCCTGTAACACTCGCGCGTGACAGCGAAACACTGTTGTCGGCGGGCTACCAATTGGAAAGGGTCGCGATGCTGGATATGTTTCCGCATACCCGTCATCTCGAATCCATGGTGCTGTTCAGAAAAAAAACATAAGTGTCCGGCAGGGGCGCTGTGCAGGAGAGGATATGGTTGCGGTCAGAAGTGCACATTTAAATACGGAAGGGGAATTTGCCCTCGACCAGTGGATCGCCAGTCTTGGCGTGGCTAACCCGCAATCATGTGAACGTCTTGCTGAAACCTGGCGCTATTGTGAGGCGCAGACGCAAGGCCATCCCGACCAGTCGCTGCTGCTGTGGCGCGGTATTGAGATGGTGGAAATCCTCTCAATGCTCAGCATGGATATTGAAAGCCTGTGCGCGGCACTGATTTTCCCGCTCGCCAATGACGAAGTGGTCAGCGAAGAAGAGCTGGAAAAAACCGTCGGCAAAGGCATCGTTTCGCTGGTACATGGCGTGCGCGATATGGATGCGATTCGCCAGCTGAAAGCCATTCATAACGATTCAATGGCCTCAGAGCAGGTGGATAACGTGCGCCGCATGCTGCTGGCGATGGTGGAAGATTTCCGCTGCGTGGTGCTTAAGCTGGCAGAGCGCATTATGAACCTGCGCGAGGTGAAGGATGCACCGGAAGACGAACGCGTTCTGGCCGCCAAAGAAAGCACCAATATTTACGCGCCGCTGGCCAACCGGCTGGGCATCGGCCAGCTGAAATGGGAGCTGGAAGATTACTGCTTCCGCTATCTGCATCCCGAAGAATACAAGCGCATTGCGAAACTGTTGCACGAACGTCGTATCGATCGTGAGCAATATATCGATAACTTTGTCGTTAACCTGCGTAAAGAGATGGCGAAAGAGGGCGTTCGTGCCGAAGTGTACGGCCGTCCCAAACATATCTACAGCATCTGGCGCAAGATGCAGAAAAAATCGCTCGCCTTTGATGAGCTGTTCGACGTGCGCGCGGTGCGTATTGTGGCTGAGCGTTTACAGGACTGCTATGGCGCGCTGGGTACGGTACATACACTGTACCGCCATCTGCCCAGTGAATTCGACGATTACGTCGCTAACCCGAAGCCTAACGGCTATCAGTCCATTCATACGGTGGTGCTGGGACCGCAGGGTAAAACCGTTGAGATCCAGATTCGTACGCGTCAGATGCATGAGGACGCGGAACTCGGCGTCGCGGCACACTGGAAATACAAAGAAGGTCCGTCGTCCAGCCATGCCCGTGGGGCGGCAGGCCATGAAGAACGCATTGCCTGGTTACGTAAGCTGATCTCCTGGCAGGAAGAGATGGCCGATTCCGGCGAGCTGCTGGAAGAGGTCCGCAGTCAGGTGTTTGATGACCGCGTCTACGTCTTTACCCCGAAAGGCGATGTGGTCGATTTGCCCGCCGGTTCTACGCCGCTGGACTTTGCCTACCATATCCACAGCGATATTGGCCATCGCTGCATCGGTGCCAAAATCGGTGGGCGCATAGTGCCCTTTACCTATCAGTTGCAGATGGGCGACCAGGTTGAAGTCATCACACAAAAACAGCCGAATCCGAGCCGCGACTGGCTGAACCCGAATTTAGGATTCATCACCACCAGCCGTGGCCGCGCCAAAATTCACAACTGGTTCCGTAAGCAGGATCGCGATAAAAATATTCTTGCCGGTCGCCAGATTCTGGACAACGAGCTGAACCAGATGGATATCAGCCTGCGTGAAGCCGAGAAGCTGCTGCTGCCGCGCTATAACGTCACCTCGCTGGACGAGTTACTGGCCGCCATTGGCGGCGGGGATATTCGTCTGCACCAGATGGTGAATTTCCTGCAGGCCAAGCTTAATAAGCCGACGGCGGAAGAACAGGACCGTGAAGCCCTGCGTCAGCTGACGCAAAAATCGCACGCGCCGTCTGCCCGCAAGGAAAGTGGTCGCGTCGTGGTAGAAGGGGTGGGCAACCTCATGCACCATATCGCACGCTGCTGTCAGCCTATCCCGGGCGATGATATCGTCGGCTTTATCACCCACGGACGCGGTATTTCCATTCACCGTGCCGACTGCGATCAGCTGTCGGAGCTGATCTCCAACGCGCCAGAGCGCATCGTCGATGCCGTATGGGGCGAAAGCTACTCCAGCGGCTATTCGCTGGTGGTGCGCGTCACGGCTAACGATCGCAGCGGGCTGTTGCGCGATATCACCACGATTCTCGCCAACGAAAAGGTCAACGTGCTCGGCGTATCGAGCCGCAGCGATACCAAAAAACAGCTCGCCACCATTGATATGGACATCGAGATTTACAATCACCAAGTCCTGGGGCGCGTGCTGTCTCGCCTCAATCAGGTACCTGACATCATCGATGCCCGCCGCCTGCACTAACCTGTCATCAGGCGCACGTTTTGACCGACGTGCGCCTGGCTGCTTTTATCACCGCGTTTATGCCAACGGAACACCGGAAGGATTACCCTATGACGTCAATTGATCGCCTGCTGGGAATTATGAAAACCCTGCGCGATCCGCAACAGGGCTGCCCGTGGGATTGCGAGCAGACCTTTGCCACCATCGCGCCTTATACCCTGGAAGAAACCTACGAAGTGCTGGATGCGATCCAGCGCGAAGACTTCGACGATCTGCGGGGGGAGCTGGGCGATCTGCTGTTTCAGGTGGTGTTTTATGCCCAGATGGCACAGGAGCAGGGGCGCTTTAATTTTGATGATATCTGCCATGCCATCAGTGACAAGCTGGAACGTCGCCATCCGCATATTTTTGCGGAAGGCACCGCCGGGAACAGCGCTGAGGTGTTGAAAAACTGGGAGGCGATAAAAAGCGCGGAACGGGCAGAGAAAGCCCAACATTCGGCACTGGACGATATTCCAAAAGCGCTGCCTGCGCTGATGCGCGCCCATAAAATTCAAAAGCGTTGCCACAATGTGGGCTTCGACTGGACCACGCTGGGCCCGGTGGTCGACAAGGTGCATGAAGAGATCGATGAGGTGATGCACGAGGCGCAGCAAAGCGTCGTCGACCTGCAAAAGCTGGAAGAAGAGATCGGCGATTTACTGTTTGCGACGGTTAACCTCTCGCGTCACTTGGGCAGCAAAGCCGAAATCGCGCTACAGAAGGCCAACGATAAGTTTGAACGCCGTTTCCGTGCGGTGGAAGCAATCATTACTGCACAGGGGCTGTCTATGCCTGGCGCCACGCTGGAACAAATGGAAGCGGTCTGGCAGCAGGTAAAAGCCGACGAAAAACGCTGATTATTCCAGCGCTGCGCATAAAGTGCGCGCTTGGGCTTACTCGATTCAGCTTCGCGTCAACTTTGTGATGTACGTCAACATTTTGTTAACCGCTATCCGCTAAGGTACGCGCAGCAATGCGTGAGGAGAGGGATGTGATTCATCAATTGTGGCTGATGGCGGTTTCCAGTATACTGTTTTCCCGTCCTGGTTATTCCACCGTCTTTAAACCTAAACTCTCAGGTTCAGCATGACAACGAATTATATTTTTGTGACCGGCGGGGTCGTTTCCTCTCTGGGTAAAGGCATTGCCGCAGCCTCCCTCGCAGCCATTCTCGAAGCGCGTGGTCTGAACGTGACCATCATGAAACTGGATCCGTACATTAACGTCGATCCGGGTACCATGAGCCCGACACAGCACGGTGAAGTATTCGTCACTGATGATGGGGCCGAAACCGATCTGGATTTGGGTCACTATGAGCGCTTCATCCGCACGAAAATGTCGCGCCGCAACAACTTCACCACTGGCCGTATCTACTCGGAAGTCCTGCGCAAAGAGCGCCGTGGCGACTATCTGGGTGCCACGATTCAGGTCATTCCGCATATTACTAATGCGATTAAAGAGCGCATCATCGAAGGTGGCGAAGGTCACGACGTCGTGCTGGTCGAAATCGGCGGTACGGTCGGTGATATCGAATCCCTGCCGTTCCTGGAAGCGATTCGTCAGATGGCCGTCGACGTGGGCCGCGAACACACGATGTACATGCACCTGACGCTGGTGCCTTACATGGCGGCAGCGGGCGAGGTCAAAACCAAGCCGACGCAGCACTCTGTAAAAGAACTGCTCTCTATCGGTATTCAGCCAGACGTCCTGATCTGCCGTTCCGATCGGGCGGTGCCGGCCAACGAGCGTGGCAAAATTGCCCTGTTCTGTAACGTGCCAGAAAAAGCCGTTATTTCGCTGAAAGACGTCGATTCCATCTACAAAATTCCAGGCATGCTGAAATCGCAGGGTCTGGATGACTATATCTGTAAGCGTTTCAATCTGAATGCTCCGGAAGCCAATCTGGCCGAGTGGGAGCAGGTGATTTATGAAGAAGCGAACCCGGGCGGCGAAGTCACCATTGGTATGGTGGGCAAATATGTCGAACTGCCGGATGCGTATAAATCTGTTATTGAAGCCCTGAAGCACGGCGGGCTGAAGAATCGCGTTACCGTCAACATCAAGCTGATCGACTCCCAGGACGTAGAAACCCGTGGTGTCGAATTGCTGAAGGATTTAGATGCCATTCTGATTCCGGGTGGGTTTGGTTACCGCGGTGTCGAAGGCAAGCTGATGACGGCGAAATATGCCCGCGAAAACAACGTGCCTTATCTCGGCATCTGTCTTGGCATGCAGGTTGCCCTGATGGAGTTCGCGCGCAACGTTGCCGGTATGGAAGGCGCAAACTCCACAGAATTTGTGCCAGACTGTAAGTACCCGGTGGTCGCCTTGATCACCGAATGGCGTGACGAAGAAGGTAACGTTGAAGTCCGTTCTGAGCAGAGCGATCTGGGCGGTACCATGCGTCTTGGCAGCCAGCAGTGCCAGTTGACCCCGGAAAGCAAGGTTCGCCAGCTGTACGGTTCTGACACGATTGTTGAGCGCCATCGTCACCGCTACGAAGTGAATAATATGCTGCTGAAGCAAATTGAAGCAGCGGGTTTACGCGTGGCAGGACGTTCTGGCGACGATCAGTTGGTTGAGATCATTGAGATCCCGAACCATCCATGGTTTATTGCTTGCCAGTTCCACCCTGAGTTCACATCGACGCCACGCGATGGTCATCCGTTGTTTGCCGGGTTTGTGAAGGCAGCACATGAGCATCAGAAGCGTTTAGCGAAATAAGTTTAACGAACAACGCGCGAACTTTTCGCGCGTTGTTTGTCTTAGGATTGACTAACTTGTACTGAGGAAAATCGTAATGGCCAAAATCGTAAAAGTCATCGGTCGCGAAATTATCGACTCACGTGGCAACCCAACTGTTGAAGCTGAAGTGCACCTGGAAGGCGGCTTCGTAGGCCTGGCTGCAGCACCATCAGGTGCCTCTACCGGTTCTCGTGAAGCACTGGAACTGCGTGACGGTGACAAATCTCGCTTCCTGGGCAAAGGCGTAACTAAAGCGGTTGCTGCGGTTAACGGTCCGATTGCTGAAGCGGTAAAAGGCAAAGACGCGAAAGATCAGGCGAACATTGATAAAATCATGATCGACCTGGACGGTACTGAGAACAAATCTAACTTCGGTGCTAACGCCATTCTGGCTGTTTCACTGGCTGCGGCAAAAGCGGCGGCAGCCTCTAAAGGTCAGGCGCTGTATGAGCACATCGCTGAACTGAACGGCACCCCAGGCAAATATTCTATGCCACTGCCTATGATGAACATCATCAACGGTGGTGAGCACGCGGACAACAACGTCGACATTCAGGAATTCATGATTCAGCCTGTCGGCGCATCAAGCGTGAAAGAAGCGATCCGCATGGGTTCAGAAGTGTTCCACAACCTGGCGAAAGTGCTGAAAAGCAAAGGTATGAGCACAGCGGTAGGTGACGAAGGTGGCTATGCGCCAAACCTGGGTTCTAACGCCGAAGCGCTGGCGGTTATCGCGGAAGCGGTAAAAGCAGCAGGCTATGAGCTGGGTAAAGATATCACCCTGGCAATGGACTGTGCGGCATCTGAATTCTACAAAGATGGCAAATACGTGCTGGCCGGTGAAGGCGGTAAGGCCTTCACCTCTGAAGAGTTCACCCACTTCCTGGAAGATCTGACGAAGCAGTATCCGATCGTTTCTATCGAAGATGGCCTGGACGAATCTGACTGGGATGGCTTCGCCTACCAGACCAAAGTGCTGGGCGACAAAATCCAGCTGGTAGGTGACGATCTGTTCGTTACCAACACGAAGATCCTGAAAGAAGGTATCGAGAAAGGTATCGCGAACTCCATCCTGATCAAATTCAACCAGATCGGTTCACTGACCGAAACCCTGGCTGCGATTAAAATGGCGAAAGACGCAGGCTACACCGCTGTGATCTCTCACCGTTCAGGTGAAACCGAAGATGCGACCATCGCTGACCTGGCGGTCGGTACTGCTGCAGGCCAGATCAAAACCGGTTCAATGAGCCGTTCTGACCGTGTTGCGAAGTACAACCAGCTGATCCGTATCGAAGAAGCGCTGGGTTCAAAAGCGCCCTTCAACGGCCTGAAAGAAGTAAAAGGCCAGTAAGTTTACTGACTTCTGACTTCTGATGAAAACCCGCCCACGTGGCGGGTTTTTTTATGCCTTTGCCGTCAGGCTTCCTCACCTTTTTCTGCGACGTCTATGCTGTTTACATCTGTGCTTAACACAACCCACCGACACTGACGCTGTATACATGAATCTGACGCATCCTGTTGCTCGCCTGAGGCGCATGAATCACCGCTTTCAGGCAAAGATTAACTGGCTGAAGGAGAAAACCTGTGAGGCTGGCTTCGTATAACGTTGAAAACCTGTTTGATCGCGCCAGAGCGATGAATCAGAACGAATGGCGTGCAGGAAAACCGGTACTCGAAAAATTCGCCGAGCTGAATGCCCTGCTGGGGCAGGCTGAGTATACCGACGCGATGAAAAAACAGATGGTTGAACTGATGGTGGCGCTGGGACTGCAAAAGTCAGACACCGGGCCTTTTGTTCTCCTGCGGCGCAACCGGGGTAAACTGTTGACCCGACCCACAGACAACAGCGGCATTCGCATTATCGCCAATGGCCGTGCTGACTGGGTCGGATCGCTGGAACTGCGACGTGCGCCGATAGACGAGATTGCTATGGGATTAACGGCGCAGGTCATGACAGATCTCAGGGCGGATATCCTGACGGTCGTGGAAGCAGAAAGCCGCCCCGCGTTGCTGGAATTTAATAACACGATGCTGCCTGCCCGCGGCGGCACGCCGTTTAATCATGTGATGGTGATTGATGGCAACGATGAGCGGGGCATTGATGTCGGGCTAATGAGCGCGGCAGACTTTGCTATCGACACAATCCGAAGCCATGTCGATGACAAAGATAAACAGGGCGAGCTGATTTTCTCGCGCGACTGTCCCGAATTCACGATTCCTTTGCCCGACGGTCAAACCCTGCTTGTGCTGGTTAACCATTTTAAAAGCAAAGGGTACGGTGCAAAAGCCACCTCTGACGCCCGCCGTAAACGGCAGGCGGAGCGGGTCAAAGCGATATATCAGCAACGCATTAAAGACGGGCAAACCCTGATCGCGATCACGTGCGATTTTAACGACACGCCAGACAGCGAGGCCTTATCACCGTTGCTGAAGGACACCGACCTGAAAGATATCTTTACCCATGAAAAGTTTGATAACGGTGGCTATCCCGGTACCTGGGGCGGTTGCAGCGCCAGTAATAAAATTGACTATATTTTGCTGTCGCCCGCCCTGTGGAAAAAGGTCGAAAAAGGCGGCGTGTGGCGCAAAGGGATGTGGCCCGGTGTTCGCCCGGTAAAATGGGAAACCTATCCCGAACTGAAAAAAGAGGTGAATGCGGCGTCTGATCATGCGGCGGTGTGGGTGGATCTGGCCCTCTGATCCCGCCTGCTGTCCTCCTGTCGCCTGGCGCGTTCACAGCAGATCGCGTCGGTTCAGCATCACCTGACATGATCTCAGCGCTGAGTTCTGCGATAATCGCGTTTTAAAACTTCACAGAGATGATTATGCAGTACCCGATTAACGAAATGTTCCAGACGCTGCAAGGCGAAGGCTATTACACCGGCGTGCCGGCGATTTTCATCCGCTTACAGGGATGTCCGGTAGGATGCAGTTGGTGTGACACCAAACACACCTGGGAAAAACAGGCGGATCGGGAAACAGCATTAGGCGATATTCTGGTTAAAACGGTGGAAAGCGATGCCTGGGGCAACGCGGATGTGCCAATGCTGCTCAGCAGCATCGCGCAACAGGGCTGGACTGCCCGTCACATTGTGATCACCGGCGGAGAACCGGCCATCTACGATTTGCGCCCACTGACCGACGCGCTGGAAGCCGCAGGGTTTCAGTGCCAGATCGAAACCAGCGGGACCCACGAAATCCACTGCTCTGCACAAACCTGGGTGACCGTGTCGCCGAAAGTTAATATGCGCGGCGGTTATGATGTCCTGGCACAGGCGCTGAGCCGTGCAGATGAGATCAAACATCCGGTAGCACGGCAACGTGATGTGGAGGCCTTAGACGATTTACTGGCCGGGATTCAGGACACGAAAGCGCGCATTATTGCGCTGCAGCCGATCAGTCGCAAAGATGATGCGACCAAACTGTGTATCGAAACCTGCATTGCGCGCAACTGGCGCCTGTCGATGCAGACGCATAAATACCTGAATATTGCCTGACAGCAAAAAGGCGGCCCTGGCCGCCTTTTTCATTTACTGTTTCGCTTTCCAGGTTTCATAAGCCTGCTTAATCTCCGCTTTTGCGGCGTTCGCGTCTTCAAACCCTTTCAACTCAACCTTCTTACGGCCCTCGGGCAGTTCCTTGTAAACGCGAAAAAAAGCCTCCAGCCGCTGCTGCTCCATTTTGGGCAAATCGGCTACCGTCTGAATCGCATCATAGGTTGGATCGACATGACTGGCGGGTACGGCGACAATTTTGTCATCCACTTCGCCGCCGTCGATCATTTTCAGTACGCCAATCGGGCGCAGTTTAATGAGTGTCCCGGGGGCGAGTGGGGCGCGCGTATAGAAGATCACATCCAGCGGATCGTTATCACCGCCCAGTGATTGCGTCAGCGAACCGTAGTTAGCCGGATATGCAACCGGCATGGACTGAAAACGGTCGGCAACGATGAAACCGGTTTTCGCATCGGTTTCATATTTAATGATGCCGCCTGCCGGAATTTCCGTGACGGCATAGAAGGCGTCCGGCAGCGTTTCGGGTTGCGGGAAGTTAAGGATGTTTTCCGCCTGAACGGCGGCAGAGGCAGTGATAAAAACGGACAAGGCCAGAAAAGGCTTTCTCAGGTTCATTGTTGATTCTCATGATCTTTAATGAAGGAGAGAACAGCCTGGTCGGTAAAGATGACAGCGGGATGACAGCCGACGGAACGTTACAATGCACATGTCAGCAACCCTGCCGACTGATCAACCCTGTGCCCGATCAGCCGCCCGTTGGCGAAGGGCGGCCGGTTAACCGCGGTAGGTACAGCCTGCGGTGCAGGTTTCTTTGATCATGACCGCGCTCAGCAACGGCAGGCGAGGCTTCATATGATCCCAAATCCATTTGGCCAGCACTTCGCTGGTCGGATTCTCCAGTCCCGGAATGTCATTGAGGTAATAATGATCAAGCCGGTCATAAAGGGGTTTAAAGGCCGCTTTCAGTTCGGCAAAATCCATCACCCAGCCGGTATGCGCATCCACTTCGCCGGTGATTTCCAGACGCACCAGGAAGGAGTGACCGTGCAAACGACCGCATTTGTGTCCGGCCGGTACATTAGGTAAATGGTGTGCGGCTTCGAACTGGAACTCTTTAAATAACGTGGTAGACATAATCGCTCTCAGGCATTAAAAACGGGCCGAATTCTACCTGAAAAGCAGCTTTTTCGCACCCGTTAAGCGCAGTTTGCTCAGCCAATCGCCAGAATGGTTAAGCGCATCAGGGCGTTAACCCGGCATAAAGCCGTTAACCGTTGTGCGACACGTCGGCGGGAAGACGCGCCACGATTTCTTCGGCGATACCGAAATGTTCAATTAACAACTGATGTTGTTGTGATTGTGACAGCGGCGTGAAGCTTTCGCTTCCGTCCTGGGCTCTTACTACCTGCTCACCTTTAACGATGCCGGTGAGTGTTTCATGACCTGCCCGACGAATCAGCAGTGCACCGTCAAAGCGACTGGTGTTGCGGCTTTTTTGATGGCGCGCCTGAAAGTCAGCGAAGGGGATATTAAGCGCCAGGAGCTGACAATCCAGCCTTGCCCGACCTAACGGCTTCCAGTTAATCAACCAACTGTCGCCCTGCTGATGAACCTGCGTGCCCCAGACGGGATGCGCATACTCTGCTACCTCAAGCGGCAGCGGATGGCCATGAAGCATCGTAGCATCCACCACCAGAGGACGATCGTCGAGGGTGACCAACAGCAGACCATGACCGGGAGAATCGACGGGGGACGGACGCGAGGACAGCATCCTGGATACACCGAGTTGCGCACGAAATCCCAGTTGCATGAGCAGCGCAAAGAGTGCGCCATGACCGGCCCAGCAGGTGCCGCCAGTGCCGAATTGTAGCCAGTGCGTGAAAAAATCGTCGGCCGTAGTGCCGGGCAACGGTTGTGAAGGAGGATCGTTCGCGAGAATGCGCCGGCGGATATTGTCGAAGGGCACCTTCTGGCACCAGGCGCGGTAAAGCGCCTGAAGTCCGGCCGCATCTGGGGCAGGGGAGTGATCCAGGCCCAGTTTATCCAGGATTCGCTCTGTCAGCGCAGGCGATAATGCAGTTACTGTCTCAGGCACCCGATCCTCTCGTATCGTCGCTTTGGCAATGCGTTATGCCACGTATTCAGGGCAATCACCCGCCATTAATCAGAGCGGGAAGGATGATTACCTGAGTCTGTTGATGACTGTCAGGATTACCACTTTTAACGATTAATTGTATCTGAAAAACCATTTAGTCATTTTGGTTATTTGATATGTCGAAGGCGTCTTTAATCGTTAATATAGCTGGCTGTACCCTTCTCTCTCTTCCGCCACTATTCGGTCCGGATTTCTGCTACTGGAATTTTTATCGCGATGACGACTCAGGCCCCAGGTTCACTGCTTCCGCTCTCTCCGGAGCAACTTGCCCGTTTAGAGGCAGCAACGACAGATTTTTCCACCACTCAAATGGCGTGGCTCTCCGGCTACTTCTGGGGCAAAGTCAATCATGCGCCTGGTCAGGCGGTGGCCAGCGCTCCGGCACAGCCTGAAGCGCCCGCGATTACGCTGCTTTCCGCCTCGCAAACCGGCAACGCCCGTCGGGTGGCTGAACAGCTCCACGATGACCTGCAGGCCGCAAAGCTGACCGTGAATCTGGTGAACGCCGGCGACTACAAATTTAAACAAATCGGCCAGGAAAAGCTGCTGATTGTGGTGACCTCCACGCAAGGGGAAGGCGAGCCGCCGGAAGAAGCCGTTGCGCTGCATAAATTCCTGATGTCGAAAAAAGCGCCCAAAATGGACGGTGCGGCTTTTGCCGTACTGGGTCTGGGCGACACCTCCTATGAATTCTTCAGCAAGGCGGGCAAAGATTTCGATACACGGCTGGCTGAGCTGGGGGCGGAACGCCTGCTGGATCGGGTTGATGCCGATGTTGACTATGCTGAGCAGGCCAGCGCCTGGCGCAAGGCGCTCACCGACATTCTGAAAGCACGGGTCCCGACGGCCTCGCCCGCACAGGCGGCGGCAACCGTGGCGGGCAGCGTCAATGAAGTGTCCACCAGCCCCTATTCCAAAACGCAGCCCCTCAGCGCGAGTTTATCGGTCAATCAGAAAATCACCGGCCGCGATTCGGATAAAGACGTCCGCCATATCGAAATTGATTTGGGCGATTCCGGTTTGCGCTACCAGCCCGGCGATGCGCTGGGCGTCTGGTATGAAAACGATGCCGCGTTGGTCAGCGAACTGCTGGAGCTGGTGTGGTTAAAAGGCGATGAGCCAGTTGACGTACAGGGCCAGACGCTGCCGCTGGCAGAGGCGCTGCAGAAACATTTCGAGTTAACGGTCAACACCGCGCAAATTGTTGCGCAGTACGCCACTTTATCCCGCAACGATGAACTGCTGTCGCTGGTGGATGACAAAGTTAAACTTCAACAGTACGCGCAACGTTATCCGATTGTCGATATGGTTCGCCTGGCGCCTGCGCAACTGACGGCTGAGCAGCTGACCGGCCTGCTGCGTCCCTTAACCCCGCGCTTGTATTCGATTGCCTCTTCGCAGGCGGAGACCGATACCGAAGTGCATATCACCGTGGGTGCGGTACGTTTTGATATCGAAGGACGGCAGCGCGGCGGCGGCGCATCAACCTGGCTGGCAGACCGTGTTGAAGAAGACGGCGAAGTCCGGGTGTTTATCGAACATAATGATAACTTCCGCCTGCCGGAGAATCCCGATGCACCTGTGATCATGATTGGTCCGGGCACCGGAATCGCCCCGTTCCGCGCCTTTATGCAACAGCGTGATAACGATGGGGCCAGCGGGAAAAACTGGCTGTTCTTTGGCAATCCGCACTTTACGGATGACTTTCTGTATCAGGTGGAATGGCAGAAATATGTTAAAGACGGCCTGTTAACGCACATCGATCTGGCCTGGTCGCGCGATCAGGCAGAGAAAATATACGTACAAGATAAAATCCGCGCGAAGGGTGCGGAAGTCTGGCGCTGGATTCAGGATGGCGCGCACCTGTATGTCTGCGGCGATGCAAATCGCATGGCAAGAGACGTTGAGCAGGCGTTACTGGATGTGGTGGTCGAGCACGGTGCTATGGATCGTGAAACGGCTGACGAATTTTTAAGTGAGCTGCGCATTGAGCGCCGCTATCAGCGAGACGTTTACTAATGACTGAAAAATACCCTGGACCGCTGGTGGTTGAAGGCAAACTGACAGATGCAGAGCGGTTAAAAAAAGAGAGCAATTACCTGCGTGGAACCATTCTTGACGATCTTGAGGATGGACTGACCGGTGGTTTCAGCGGCGACAACTTCCTGCTGATCCGTTTTCACGGCATGTACCAGCAGGATGATCGCGATATTCGCGCAGAACGCGCCGAGCAAAAGCTGGAACCGCGCCATGCCATGATGCTGCGCTGCCGCCTGCCGGGTGGGATTATCACGCCGACCCAGTGGCTGGCGATCGATAAGTTTGCCACCGAGAAAACGCTCTACGGCAGCATTCGTCTGACGAACCGTCAGACGTTCCAGTTTCACGGCATCCTGAAAAAGAACGTCAAACCTACGCATCAGATGCTGCATGAAGTGGGGCTGGATGCGCTGGCGACGGCGAATGACGTTAACCGTAACGTCCTGTGTACCTCCAACCCGGTGGAATCCGCGTTGCATCAGGAAGCCTACGAATGGGCGAAAAAGCTGTCAGAACATCTGCTGCCGCAAACCCGCGCCTATGCTGAGATTTGGTGGGATCAGGAGAAAGTCGCCACAACCGACGAAGAGCCGATCCTGGGGGAAACCTACCTGCCGCGTAAGTTTAAAACCACGGTGGTGATCCCGCCGCACAATGATGTCGATCTGCACGCTAACGATCTGAACTTTATTGCCATTGCGGAAAACGGCAAGCTGGTCGGCTTTAACCTGCTGGTGGGCGGCGGTTTGTCCATTGAGCACGGTAACAAAGCGACCTATGCCCGTACCGCCAGCGAATTCGGCTATTTTCCGGTAGAGAAGATTCTGGACGTCGCCGCGGCGGTGGTTACCACGCAGCGCGACTGGGGCAACCGTACCGATCGTAAAAACGCCAAAACCAAATACACGCTGGAGCGCGTGGGCGTTGACACCTTTAAGGCCGAAGTTGAGAAGCGCGCCGGTGTGACGTTTGAGCCGACGCGCCCTTACGAATTCACTACACGCGGCGATCGTTTCGGCTGGATCAAAGGGATCGACAACAAATGGCATCTGACGCTGTTCATTGAAAACGGCCGTCTGCTGGATTATCCGGGACGTCCGTTAAAAAGCGGCATCGCCGAAATCGCCAAAATCCATCAGGGCGATTTCCGCCTGACCGCCAACCAGAATCTGATCGTGGCGGGCGTGCCAGAAAGCCAGAAAGCGCAGATTGAGGCGATTGCCCGTGAACATGGCCTGATGGAAAATGTGACGCCGCAGCGAGAAAACTCAATGGCCTGCGTGGCGTTTCCGACCTGTCCACTGGCTATGGCGGAGGCTGAGCGTTTCCTGCCGTCTTTCGTCACCCGGGTTGAAGCGATCATGCACAATCACGGCGTCGGTGAAGAGCACATCGTGCTACGCGTTACCGGTTGTCCGAACGGCTGTGGCCGTGCGATGCTGGCAGAAGTGGGCCTGGTCGGGAAAGCGCCAGGGCGTTACAACCTGCACATTGGGGGTAACCGTATCGGCACGCGCATCCCACGTATGTACCGTGAAAACATTACCGAACCTGAAATTCTCGCCACAATTGATGAGCTGGTAGGGCGCTGGGCGAAAGAGCGCGAGGCCGCAGAAGGCTTTGGCGACTTCGTGATCCGTGCGGGCATCGTTGCACCGGTGCAGGACCCTGCGCGCGACTTCTGGCAGGAGGCAAAATGAGTATCGATCTTGCAGCACTGAATGCGATGTCGAAGGTCCAGCGCGCGATGGCGCTGGCCGCGACGAATGCCCAACTGGAAAAAGCCTCTGCGGAAGAACGCGTAAGCTGGGCACTGGAAAACCTGCCGGGTGCTTATGTGCTCTCGTCCAGCTTTGGTATTCAGGCTGCCGTATCGCTACATCTGGTCACGCGTGTGCAACCCGATATTCCGGTTATCCTCACGGATACGGGCTATCTGTTTCCGGAAACGTATCGCTTTATAGATGAGCTGGCCGACCAGCTCAATCTCAACCTGAAGGTGTTCCGCGCCGAAACGTCGCCTGCCTGGCAGGAAGCGCGTTATGGCAAGCTGTGGGAACAAGGGGTTGAAGGCATTGAGCAGTACAATCAAATCAACAAAGTTGAGCCGATGAACCGGGCACTGGAAACGCTGGGCGCCCAGACCTGGTTTGCGGGCCTGCGTCGCGATCAGTCAGGCAGTCGTGCCAGTCTGCCGGTGCTGGGCGTTCAGCGCGGTGTGTTTAAAGTGCTGCCGATTATTGACTGGGATAACCGCCAGGTTCATCAGTATCTGCAAACCCATAATCTGAAATACCATCCGTTGTGGGACGAAGGCTACCTGTCGGTGGGAGATACGCACACCACGCGTAAGTGGGAACCGGGCATGGCGGAAGAAGAAACACGTTTCTTTGGCCTGAAACGCGAGTGCGGCTTGCACGAAGGCTGATGAAGGCAGCATAACAAAACGGGCGATTCGGATGAATCGCCCGTTTTGTTATGGGCCGGGTCGCGGCCTCAGCGGTGGAGATTCTCTGCGGTCAGAACGCGGTTTCTACGCTGTCCACGACGCGGTAGTCGTCATCGACCAGCGGAAGATAGCGCCACTTATCAAAAGCGGTACAGGGATGAGAAATACCGCATCCTACCCAGTCGCCCGGCTGAAGGGATTCATCCGCAGGCAGGCGCAGATAGGCATGCTGATCGTTAACCTCGCTGATCGACAGATGCGTGCCGGATCGCGATGCGCTGCCGTCAGCGGCACGCATCCATAGCGGGACAGGTAAATCCTGATCGAAAGGGACATCGCGTCGGCCAAAGTCCAGCAGCGCCAGTCCCGGTTCCGGACGGGACAGTACGCGCCCCCAGATTTCCAGCGCGGCTTCAAAATGGTGGCCTGAGCCCGGCTGCGCAAAGGGGGCGATACGGGAATAGAGACCGCTGTCGTGTGCCATATACGCACCCGAGCGAATTAAAGGCTGAACCGGTAGCGGCAGCGTGGCCTGGGTAAAGCACGCTGTCACCACATCAAACCAGGCACCCCCACCGGCGCTCAGCAGAATGGTCTCACTCTGAAACAGCTGGCGTTCAGCCAGCAGAGTGGCGGTAGATAACATGACGTTGCAGTAGTGCTGAATTAACGCCACGCCCGCTGCATCACGCGCGGCACCCAGCGCCCCTTCATAGCCCGCGACACCGACAAGCTGCAGGTGACGACTCTGGGCGATGCGTTCAGCTATCCTCAGCACTTCCTCCTCGGTTCGGCATCCTGTTCTGCCGCCGGGAATCGATACTTCAATCAACACGGCAATGGCCGTATCGCCCAGGTTCTCTTCCAGCAGCGTGATGCCCGCCAGTGAGTCCACATAACAGAGAAAGCCGTGGTCAGGATGCTGGCGCTGCCATTCACCGATCCAGCGAATACCGGCAGGATCGACTAACTCGTTTGCCAGAAAGACATTGCGGATACCAAAGTGTCGCAGGGCACGGACCTGAGCAGGCGTGGCGGCGCTGATGCCCCATGCACCGCCCTGACTGACAGCTCGCCGTAAGATGGTCGGTGCCATCGACGTTTTACCGTGCGCCGCCAGCATGACACCTTTTTCGCGACAGAATGCCGCGAGTTGCTGCAGGTTATTCTCCAGTGCGGCCTGTTTCATGACCATCACCGGCGAAAACACCGCTGCGCTGCGCAGGACGTCGGTGCCGATCTCAAGCGGCGCCGCGCCGGTACCGGCAACGGATTTAAAACGGGGCGATGGCTGCGCGGCATCCAGCGTGGCATCCGCGTTTAGCGGAAGACGTAAAGACATAGCGGCTCCTTAATGCTCAAGAACGCGTGACAGAAACTGTTGCGTGCGTGGATTCTGGGGATGCCCGAAAATGGCGTCTGGTGTGCCCTGTTCGGCAATCACGCCCTGATCCATAAACACCACCCGGTCGGCGGTTTTGCGGGCAAAGCCCATCTCATGCGTCACCACAACCATGGTCATCCCTTCACGCGCCAGCCCGCGCATGACTTCCATGACTTCGCCGACTAATTCGGGATCGAGTGCGGAGGTCGCTTCGTCGAAAAACATGATTTTGGGCTGTACCGCCAGCGCGCGTGCGATAGCCACACGTTGCTGTTGTCCGCCCGAAAGCTGAGAAGGATAGTGGCCGGCGCGGTCAGCCAGTCCGACGCGTTCCAGCGCGGCCATGCCGCGCGCGTTTGCCTCTGCGACGGAGAGTTTCTGGGCTTTAATCAAGGCCAGCGTGACGTTGCCCAGTGCCGTTTTGTGGGGAAACAGATTGAACTGCTGAAACACCATGCCGACGTGCCCACAGATATCACGACTCCGTTTTTGATCGTGCAGCGGTATGCCGTTAACCCAAATTTCGCCGCCGTCGGCTTTTTCCAGACCGCTCATAATGCGCAGTACCGTACTTTTACCCGAACCGGACGCTCCGATCAGCACCAGAACCTCGCCCGGCGAGACATCCAGACTGATTTCTTTCAGAACCTGAGTCGCGCCGAATGACTTCGTGATCCGGCTCAGGGTAATGGCTGCATTTTTCATCATAACGGGTTCCTGGTTTGCTGGTGTTGCACCCAGCGAGAAAGCGGGTAACAAAGCGCGAAGTAGAGCAGGGCGACCAGACCATAAATCAGCACCGGCTGCCCGATACGATCAACTATGGCCTGGCCCTGATGCATCAGTTCAGACATGCCGATCATGCTGACAATCGAGGTATCTTTGATGAGCGACAGATACTGGCCGACAAGCGGGGGCAAGACGATCCCACGGGTTTGCGGCAGGATAACGCTGGTGAAGGTCTGTCGTCTGGACAGGCCGAGGATCCAGGAAACCTCCCACTGGCCTTTCGGGACCGCCTCAATGCCACCACGAAAGATCTCGGCAATGTATGCGCCCTGATAAATGCTCAGCCCCAAAATGCCTGCGGCAAACAGGTTGATGTCATAGCCAAAATACGCCACGCCAAAGTAGATAAACATCAACGTGATCAAAACCGGTGTGCCGCGAAACAGCTCGGTATAGATCACCGCAATCTGCCGGGCGACAGGCAGGCGGCTGGTCCGCAAGACGGCGGCCAGAAGGCCAAGCAAGGTACTGCCGACAATGGCGGCAACCGACAGCAACAACGTAATTATCAGACCGCGCCACAACAATGGCAGGCTGCTGAGAATCAGTTCGCTCATTGGACCGGCTCCTGTTTAGCGGAAGGTGACAGCATTTTTCTGGCCTGTGACCAGAGCGGCCTTTTTACGGCGACGACCAGCGGTGGCATGAACAGCCGACGTCCCGCAACCGTCCCTAACCACGAGAACAGGTTGCTGAGAAACAGGTAGACCAGCGCGACAACGCTAAAGGTCTGGATGTAGAGCAGCGTCCGGGCGTTAATCACGGTGGCTGTGCCCGTCAGTTCCGGTAGCGCAATCGCTGACAGCAGTGAGGTGCCCAGCAACAGCTGAATCAGGTTATTCACGATAGCGGGCCAGACCGCGCGCGCTGCCTGGGGCATGACCACATTGATAAACATCTGGCGGCGGCTGATGCCCAAAATCCAGGCGGCTTCCAGCTGACCTTTAGGAACCGACTGAATCCCGGCCCGGAAAATCTCGGCCAGATAGGCTCCGACGTTAATGCCCAACGCCAGCACACCCGCCGTAAACGCACTCATGGTGATGCCCAGCGAAGGCAGCCCAAAGAACACGATGAATATTTGCAACAGCACGGGCGTGTTACGGATAAATTCAACATAGCCGTGGCTCAGCCAGCGAACAGGCGCAAAGCGGGCGGCTTTTGCCACGGCAGCCAGCAATCCCAGCGCCAGCGCCAGCATAAACGCCAGCAGCGTCACCTGAAGCGTCAGCCAGGTCGCGGCGAGAAAGGTGTCGGCATACTGCCAGAGTGTCAGCCATTGATAGCGCATAGGAAGCCTCCTTAGCAGGACGCAGGACATCACCTGCGTCCTCTCTGGTCAGAACTGCGGATTCAGCGGATAGCGAGGTTTACTGCCAAACCATTTCTGGTAGAGCTGGGCATTCTCACCGGATGCATTAATTTCAAACAGGAACTCGTTGAGGTAGTTCGTCCAGATCTGATCGCCCTGTTTAACACCAAACGCGTTATATTCCAGCGGGACCAGCGCTTCGTTTGTCACTTCCAGCGTCGGATCGAGCTTGGCCTGGTAGGCGAGGAAGTTGTTATCCTCAATCATCGCATCGGCTTGTCCCTGTTTCACCGCCAGGATAGCGGCCTGAGAAGAGTCATATTCCTGAATCTTCACGTCGATCCCCATGCTGCGTACTTCGTCGCCGTTGGTCGAGCCTTTCACGGTCGCAATGGTTTTGCCCGCCATGTCGTGGGCCGATTTGATCCCGCTCGCTTTACGCACCAGCATGGCTTCACTGGCCACCACGTAGGGCTGAGTAAAGCCAATCTCTTTCGCGCGCGTCAGGTTACGGGTGAAATTACAGAACACGACATCCACTTTGTTGGTTTGCAGATTGGGAATACGGTTAGCGCTGGTGGTATTCACCATTTCCAGTTTGACGCCCATCTCTTTTGCCAGCGCTTTCGCCAGGTCGACATCGTAACCATCCGGATTACCCGCTTTATCGTAAAAACCGAACGGTGCGAAACTCAGGCAATCGCCCACCCGCAATGTGCCGCGCTGAAGAACGGTTTGTAGCGTGGATGGCGGTGCTGCACCTGCGGTTTCGTTTTTATTTTCGGTCGGTGTACAACCGGTCAGCGCCGCGACGGTGAGCAGAGCGGGAAGGAGCCGGACGAATACATTTTGCTGGAAAGTGGTATTCATATTTCTTCTCTCAAATAAAAGAGGGATATCACCAACATTATTAAATAATGTGGCGGGATATTTTTAATTATGGCTTTTCTGTTGGATGCGTTTATTTTTACCAGGCGAATAAACCGCAGCTATTATTTTCGTCCGGCATTAAAACACGTCATATCGACTTCGACTTTGCAATCCACAACCAGGTCCTGCACGCTGCAGATTCGGGCGGGCGGATGGTCATGAAAGAGTTCACTAAACACTTTATTAAATGAACTAAAGTACCGGGCATCCGTCAGGACCGCCGTCACATGCACCACGTCCTTAATCTGATAACCCGCTTCCCGCATGATGGTCAGGCAGTTTTCAAAGGCCAGCCGAGTTTGCTCAATGATGCCGCCCTCTACGACTTCACCGCCTGTCATCGGTGTTTGTCCGGAGATATAAAGCCAGCCATCGGCTTCGACCGCACGTGCAAAAGGCAGTTTTTGTCCTCCGGTTCCGACGCCGCCTTCCGTACCGTAACGCTTGATAGTCATACTTATGCCCTTAAAATCGTCACTTCGCTTTGTCTGGTATACCGGAATTCAATCTGCAATACCGGATGGGTCGAGATTTGCACAATGTTAATTATTTTGCAATAGCGAGTAACGGGATTATTTTTTAGCATTAACGTATGGCTCACGAATATTTTTTATCAATGATTAGTTTTTTAAATTAAAAGTGATCGATGTCTCTTTTTTTATTCAGTGTGCGCGTTTTTGGTGCCCCAATAATTAGCATCAGGAGGAAAAAGAAAAGGATGGTTATTGTGCGCGTACTCAGGTAAAAACATGTTGGCTGTGTATGATGGCGGCCTGAACCGATTTAACGTGGCGATGCCGGTAGGAGAAAAGTGGTATGCAGGAAGATAAACCCGCCAGAGCGCGCGGCGTGGACCGCGTAATTGATATTTTCCGTCAGCTGCATATTGCCCGCCAGCCGATGGCGATGCGCGAACTGATTGAAGCGACCGGTGCGCCGCGTTCCAGCGTTTATGAACTGGTTAATCTGCTGAGTGAGGCAGGGCTGGTTGAACTGGATGCAGAAGGCAGCGTGTATTTTGGCCGCGAAATGCACTATTACGGTGCGGACTACATGGCGCACAATCCTCTGATTCGCCGCGCGCATCAATTAATGATCGAGATGGTTGCTGAGCATGGCGAAACCGTGCAGCTGTGCATGCTGGAAGGCAATAAATATACGGTGGTGCTGTCAGAGAGCAATGCGCATCCTTTCAAAATCACCTCAGACATCGGCGTTAAAATTCCGATTCCCTGGACCGCAACGGGCCGTCTGCTGTTGAGTAACTGGAGTGATGAGGCGATTCTGGCCCTGATCCCCGAGGAGGATTACCGGCTGGCCAATGGTAACGTCTTAGATAAGCAGGCTTTTCTGACCGATATTCATCGGGCGGGCCATCAGGGCTATTCGATGACGGAAGGGCTGTCTGAAAGTTTTACCTGTTGTATGGCCGCCCCGATTCGCGCCCGAAACGATCTGGCCGTGGCCGCGATTTGTTTTATGGTCAGTCGGGATACGCCCGAAGAGCGACGTCAGATGCTGTTAAAAACGCTTATTAACGCGGGGCAAAAGCTGTCTGACTTTACCTGAACCGACAGAAGAGCCTGCTTCTTCTGTCGGTCACACTGACGCGCTAATAACCTTTGAGGACCGCGACTTCATCGGCTGCGCGCGTGATGTTAACGTTAGTGACCTCGTAATGGGCCACCGCAACGAAAGGATCGTCCGCCAGAATGTGATCTAACCGGGCGCGCGGCATTGCTTTGACCATAATCATGCCGCCGGTACGCGGATCCTTTCGGCCCGCAGCGATAAAGTCGCCGCTGTTAAAATGCTGATCCAGCCACGTAATGTGCGGAGCCAGCAGGGCCTCGACGTCCTCAATCGGGCGGAAATAGTTCAGGTAAACGATGTACATCGTAGCTCCTCACACTTTGGGGTTGGTTAGTTCACTCAGTAACGGCAGCAGGACTTTCACACTGTCATGGGTGCGCAGACTGATACGACCGGGCAGCCAGTGATCCAGGAAATCCAGATTGTCGCGGTCGGTCTGATGCCAGGTGGTACCGTCAGGGAAATGCCGGGAACGGCGGCGCTGTTGGTCGCCGTCTTTGCTGCCTGCGTTCCAGTTTCTGGCGGTGACATCCAGTAAGGGAAAACCTGCCGCATCGAAAGGATTGACACCGTGAAAGTCATTTTTCGTGAGCTGACGACTGGCGGCGGAAATGCCAAAACGACGCGCCAGCAGCAGGGCGCGTTCGCTGGTCTGTTTGCGTACGGCACGCGGCGTGTTCATACCGCTGTTGAAATAGAGGTGGTCGCCCGTAATCAAACTGTTGAGATCGATTACCAGCAGCGTATTCTTCTTCTCTTTCTCGCTCATGCGCGCCACATAATCGTCCATGCCATGCAGATGGGATTCGCTGGCGCTGAGCGCCACAAAGCGCACCCCGTAATGAAGCGGCTTATGGCTTAACTGCTTAGCCAGTTCCAGCATCACGCCTAATCCGGAAGCATTATCATCCACGCCTTGCAAACGCAGGCCACCCAGGCCGCGCGCCTGCTCATTGTCGCTGAGTGGAATCCAGGTATCCAGGCTGGCAATTACCAGAATTTCCTGTGGGGCGCTGCCTTCCCGTGCGGCGATCACCGAGGTCGCGGTAAGCTTGCGCCAGCGCGATGTGCCATCACGTTCCTGCCATGTGTAACCCGTATTGAACTGTCGGGTATTGGTTTCAAAACCCAGGGCCGTAAACTGATGTTGCAGGTATTCCGCCGCCATCAACTCGGCCGGGCTGCCGCTCATGCGACCGGGAAAGTACGTTGAGATATGACGGACCTGCTGTTCGGCGAAGTGTCCTGTGAGGTCGGTCAGGGCCTGAGCGCTGAAGATCACGCTGCCACCAAGCAGTGCGGCCAGGCGGAGAAAGGCAAGCATGTCGGGTTCCTTGTGGCTTATTCCTAAAAAGGAGGGGCATTTTTTGTGGCCTAGTATGAAACTGTGATGCTCATTACACAATTTGAATCGTCCTGAAAGGCCTGTAGGATCATCCGCTAAGCACATTTTGTTCTGAGCTTTTCTTTAGCGTTATTCCATTCGGTAACATCTCATTCCAATTCGTAATTTCATCTCAATTCACCAGGGAACGTATAGTCGCGATAACGCATCGTAACAACACCAGGGTTAACGTGGATTATTTGCCTCTTTTTGCCGATCTCGCGGGTCGACCTGTACTGGTCGTGGGCGGGGGAGATATCGCGGCGCGCAAGATTGAATTGCTGCGTCGGGCGGGGGCGCGCATTCAGATTGCCTCACGCGAGCTGTGCCCGGAGTTACAAACCTTACTGGATGAACAGCAGCTTGAATGGCTGGCGACGGCTTTTGAGCCTGCACAGCTAGACAAGGTGTTTCTGGTCATTGCCGCGACCGACGATAACGCGCTGAATGCGCAGGTTTATGACGAGGCCAATGCCCGCCATAAACTGGTCAACGTCGTCGACGATCAGCCGAAATGCAGTTTTATTTTCCCCTCCATCGTAGACCGCTCACCGCTGGTGGTGGCGATCTCCTCCAGCGGGACGGCACCGGTCCTTGCCCGCATGTTACGTGAAAAACTGGAAACGTTGCTGCCGTCTCATCTGGGCCAGATGGCCGAGCTGGCGGGGCAGTGGCGTGACAAAGTCAAAGCCCGCTTCAGTCGCATGTCCGATCGCCGCCGCTACTGGGAACGGATCTTTAACGGCCGCTTTGCCAGTCAGATGGCAACAGGCGATGTTGAGGCCGCCAAAGCGACGCTGGACAGCGAACTGGGCGATCAGCCGCCCCGGCAGGGCGAGATTATCCTTGTCGGTGCCGGGCCGGGCGACAGCGGTCTGCTGACGCTGCGCGGACTGCAGGTGATGCAACTGGCCGATGTGGTGCTCTATGACCATCTGGTCAGTGAAGAGGTGCTGGATCTGGTTCGACGCGATGCCGACCGTATCTGCGTGGGCAAGCGTGCCAGCGCGCATCTGTTACCGCAGGACGAAATCAACCAACTGATGGTGCAGCTGGCGCAGAAAGGCAAGCGCGTGGTGCGGTTGAAAGGCGGCGATCCGTTTATCTTCGGCCGCGGCGGCGAAGAGTTACAGGCCGCCCAGCAGGCGGGCATTCCGTTCCAGGTCGTGCCTGGCGTTACCGCTGCCGCTGGCGCAACCGCCTACGCCGGTATCCCGCTGACGCACCGTGATTACGCGCAGAGCGTTCTGTTTATTACCGGTCACTGTCGGCCGGACAGTGATGACATTGACTGGCCGTCCCTGGCGCGCGCGCGACAAACGCTGGCGATTTATATGGGTGCGATGAAGGCCGCCGAAATCAGTCGACAGCTTATTCTCCATGGACGCGCGGCGTCGACGCCGGTGGCGGTAATTGGCCGCGGCACCCGGTCCGACCAACAGGTTCTGACCGGCACGCTTGAACATCTTGAAACGCTGGCAGCGTCAGCGCCTTCCCCGGCCCTGCTGGTGATTGGGGAAGTGGTTAATTTACACGGGCAACTTGCCTGGTTTCAGCATTCGGCACAGCAGGGGGCTCGTGAGTCCGCCGTTGTCAATCTGGCTTGAGAGGAAAAACGATGGATCAAAAACGACTCACTCATCTGCGCCAACTGGAGGCAGAGAGTATCCATATCATCCGTGAAGTGGCAGCCGAATTTGGCAATCCGGTCATGATGTATTCTATCGGCAAGGATTCTTCTGTGATGCTGCATCTGGCACGCAAAGCCTTCTATCCGGGTACGCTGCCCTTCCCGTTGCTGCATGTCGATACCGGCTGGAAGTTTCGTGAGATGTACGAATTCCGCGATCGCACCGTAAAAGCCATGGGGGCCGAACTGCTGGTGCATCGCAACCCGGAAGGCGTGGCGATGGGCATCAATCCCTTTGTGCACGGCAGTGCCAAACACACCGACATCATGAAAACCGAAGGCCTGAAGCAGGCCCTGAACAAATACGGTTTCGATGCGGCCTTTGGTGGCGCGCGCCGTGATGAAGAGAAGTCACGCGCTAAAGAGCGTATCTACTCATTCCGTGACCGTTTTCATCGCTGGGACCCGAAAAACCAGCGCCCGGAACTGTGGCACAACTATAACGGCCAGATTAACAAAGGCGAGAGCATCCGTGTTTTCCCGCTGTCAAACTGGACCGAGCTGGATATCTGGCAGTACATCTTCCTGGAAAACATTGAGATTGTTCCGCTCTATCTTGCCGCGCCGCGTCCGGTACTGGAACGTGATGGCATGCTGATGATGATCGATGACGACCGTATCAACCTTCAGCCAGGTGAAGTGATTAAACAGCGCATGGTGCGTTTCCGTACCCTGGGATGCTGGCCGCTCACCGGTGCGGTGGAATCTGAAGCGCAAACCTTGCCTGAGATTATTGAAGAGATGCTGGTTTCGACCACCAGCGAACGTCAGGGCCGGGTAATTGACCGCGATCAGTCCGGTTCGATGGAACTGAAAAAACGTCAGGGTTATTTCTAAGGAGACGCCAGATGAATACCGTAATTGCACAACAAATTGCCGAACAGGGCGGCGTTGAAGCCTGGCTGACCGCACAACAATACAAAAGCCTGCTGCGTTTTCTGACCTGCGGCAGCGTGGACGATGGGAAAAGTACGCTGATCGGTCGCCTGCTGCACGACACCCGACAAATCTACGAAGATCAGCTGTCGTCATTACAAAGTGACAGTAAACGTCATGGTACGCAGGGCGAAAAACTGGATCTGGCCCTGCTGGTGGATGGCCTGCAAGCCGAGCGTGAGCAGGGCATCACCATTGACGTCGCTTACCGCTATTTCTCTACCGAGAAGCGCAAGTTCATCATTGCCGACACGCCGGGGCATGAGCAGTACACCCGCAATATGGCGACGGGGGCATCGACCTGCGATCTGGCTATTCTGCTGATCGACGCCCGTAAAGGCGTGCTGGACCAGACCCGCCGCCACAGCTTTATTTCCACTCTGCTGGGAATCAAGCATCTGGTCGTGGCGATCAACAAAATGGATCTGGTGGACTATCAGCAGTCTGTGTTCGAGCAGATCAAACAGGATTACCTCGATTTTGCCGGACAACTGCCCGACGACCTGGATATTCGTTTCGTGCCGATGTCGGCGCTGGAAGGCGAAAACGTCGCCTCACAGAGTCAAAGCATGCCCTGGTACACCGGTCCGACCTTACTGGACGTGCTGGAAACGGTGGAGCTGAACGCAGTCGTCGATCATCAGCCAATGCGGTTTCCGGTGCAGTACGTCAACCGTCCCAATCTTGATTTCCGGGGTTATGCCGGTACGCTCGCGTCCGGGACCGTAAAGGTGGGCCAGCGGGTTAAAGTGCTGCCCTCCGGCGTTGAATCGACTGTTGCCCGTATCGTGACTTTTGATGGCGATTTGCAGGAGGCGGGCGCGGGTGAAGCCATTACGCTGGTTCTCAATGATGAGATTGATATCAGTCGTGGCGATCTGCTCGTGGAGGCAAGCGCGGAACTGCGTGCGGTTCAGTCAGCCACCGTCGATGTGGTGTGGATGGCAGAGCAGCCGTTACAGGCCGGGCAAAGTTACGATGTAAAAATTGCGGGCAAAAAAGCGCGCGGTCGTGTTGAAAAGGTCATTCATCAGGTTGAGATTAACTCGCTGGAAAAACGCGAGGCGGACAGCCTGCCGCTGAATGGCATTGGTCTGGTGACGTTTACCTTTGACGAACCGCTGGTGCTCGACAGCTATCAGGATAACCCGGTCACCGGCGGAATGATTATCATCGATCGTCTGAGTAACGTGACCGTCGGGGCAGGGCTTATTCATGAGCCGCTGGCCGATAACCCCCAGCAGCACGGTGAATTTAGTGCGTTTGAACTGGAACTGAATGCGCTGGTTCGTCGTCATTTCCCGCACTGGAATGCACGCGATCTGCTGGGCGGTCAGTAATGGCCCGGCATGATGAAAATGTCGTATGGCATGACCATCCCGTCACGCGCGATGCGCGTGAACAGCAGCACGGCCATCAGGGCGTGGTGCTGTGGTTCACCGGCCTTTCGGGGTCGGGAAAATCCACTGTGGCTGGCGCGCTGGAACAGGCGTTGCACCGCATCGGCGTCAGCACCTATCTGCTGGACGGCGACAACGTGCGCCATGGCCTGTGCCGCGATCTGGGCTTTAGCGATGCCGATCGTAAAGAGAATATCCGCCGGGTAGGCGAAGTCGCAAAACTGATGGTGGATGCGGGGTTAGTGGTGCTGACCGCGTTTATCTCGCCGCATCGGGCCGAGCGTCAAATGGTGCGTGATCTGCTGGATGAAGGCCGGTTTATTGAGGTTTATGTCGATACACCGTTGGCAGTGTGTGAAGCGCGCGACCCGAAAGGGTTATACAAAAAAGCCCGCGCGGGCGAATTGCGAAATTTCACCGGTATAGACAGCGTTTATGAAGCGCCGGAACAGCCAGAAATCCGGCTTAATGGGGAACAATTGGTTACAAAACTGACGCCCCAATTATTAGATCTGCTGCGCCAGCGCGATATTATCAGTTCCTGAACAGACAGCGGCAGAGCGCATTCCGTTTTGCCGCCTTCGCGTTGACAGGATATTTATGCAGAATATAACCCCCATGCTGACACGCAAAGACTCACGTACGCCTGATGAACCGCGTTCGGTATTACCGGGTGGCATCATTGGTTTCGTATGTTACTGGTGTGCGCTGGCCATTCCTTTCCTGTTGTACGGCTCCAGTACGCTATTTTTCTTTCTCTACACGTGGCCCTTTTTCCTGGCGTTGTTTCCGGTTTCCGTCCTGACGGGCATGGTACTGAGTACCTGGCTGCGTGGGCAATGGATATGGACCTCCCTGATATGCGTTATCGCTGTCGCCCTCCAGTTCTGGATACTGTTCCTGTTTCTGTCACGCTGGTAACGGCGTTGATGTCTAAACGCACCAGCAGGTTACAAAAGTTTTCCGGTCTTGTACCTTCTCGCTCTTCTCCTTTTTTTGCTCAGGCGAACGGCATTAGCAGGCATTTTCGCTGCCAGTGTGGAGTCCTGAGTAAAGTTATGGGATGATTGAGCCGTTTTTAGGGGGCGGGATGGGAAAACTGACGTTACTGCTACTGGTGCTGCTTGGCTGGCTGCAATATTCCTTGTGGTTAGGCAAGAATGGTATCCATGATTTTACGCGCGTCAGCGATGACGTGGCGGTACAAAAGGCGACAAACGCCAAACTTAAAATGCGTAACGATCAACTGTTTGCCGAAATTGACGATCTCAATGGCGGCTCTGAAGCGATCGAGGAACGCGCACGCAGTGAATTAGGCATGATTAAGCCGGGTGAAACCTTCTATCGTCTGGTGCCTGACCAGAACAAACGCAACGCGCAACAAGCTGCGCAAAACCAACAACGATAAAACATGAACAATCAGTCCCACTCTGCGGATGTGATTGCCGTGGTGCCCGCTGCCGGTATCGGCAGCCGCATGCTGGCAACCTGTCCCAAACAGTATCTGACGATTGGTCAGCACACACTTCTGGAACACAGTATTGCGCGTCTGTTCTCCCATCCCGCGGTTTCTCAGGTCATCGTCGCGTTAAGCCCTGACGATAATCACTTTGCCCGTTTGCCGCTGGCCAGCGATCCGCGTGTTGTGCGCGTGACCGGCGGCGAAACGCGTGCCGAGTCGGTGCTGGCGGGATTACAGGCGGCGCAGGGCGCGCACTGGGTGTTAGTGCACGATGCCGCGCGCCCGTGTCTGCATCCGGATGATCTGGACCGCCTGCTGCAGTTACCAGGAAAGAGCAAAACGGGTGGCATTCTGGCGGCACCGGTCTGTGACACCATGAAGCGGGGGGAACCCGGCCAGTCAGCGATTGCGCATACGGTCGAACGTGACCATCTGTGGCATGCCCTGACGCCGCAACTTTTTCCCCACGCGCTCCTTACCGCCTGCCTGACCCGCGCCTTGAATGAGGGCGCGATCATTACCGATGAAGCCTCGGCACTGGAATATTGTGGCTACCATCCTGAGCTGGTCACAGGTCGCAGCGATAACATTAAAGTTACCCGCCCGGAAGACTTAGCCCTGGCGGCTTTTTATCTTAGTCAGATTCAGTCAAAGGAGAGCGCATGATGCGTATCGGTCACGGTTTTGACGTTCACGCTTTCGGTGGAGAAGGTCCGCTGGTGATTGGCGGTGTGCGAATTCCATTTGAGTATGGTTTTATCGCCCATTCGGATGGCGACGTGGCACTGCATGCTCTGACCGATGCCTTACTGGGCGCGGTGGCAATGGGCGATATTGGCAAGCTGTTCCCGGATACCGATCCGGCGTTCAAAGGCGCAGACAGCCGCGGTTTGCTGCGGGAAGCCTGGCGCCGTATTGCGGCGAAAGGCTATCGCATCGGTAACGTGGACGTCACGATTATCGCTCAGGCACCTAAAATGCTGCCGCATGTACCCCAGATGCGCATCAATATTGCTGAAGATCTGGGTTGCCATATGGATCAGGTGAACGTTAAAGCCACCACGACGGAAAAGCTCGGGTTCACCGGACGCGGCGAAGGCATTGCCTGTGAAGCGGTCGCGTTGCTGCTGAAAACGGAGTCGGCATGACGTTGCAGTACCTCCACGGTGTGCCTGGCGCGACGGGCGTGATTAAAGCCCGCCCGGAAGACTTCGAGGTGAAGGAAGACCTGGGGTACCGCCCTGACGGTGAAGGTGAGCATGTGCTGGTGCGCATTCGTAAAACGGGTGCCAATACGCGTTTTGTTGCCGAAGCCCTGGCAAAATTTATGAAAATTCCTGCCCGCGACCTCAGTTATGCCGGCATGAAAGACCGCCACGCCGTGACTGAGCAAACACTCTGCTTCCGTGTGCCGGGCAATGCGATGCCCAACCTGACAGGCTTTGCATCAGAAGGCGTCGAAATCCTTGAGGTTGTGCGTCATAAGCGCAAATTGCGCGTCGGCGCGTTGGCCGGAAACGCCTTTCGGTTGACCATACGACAGGTCAGCCAGCGCGATGACGTCGAGGCCCGCCTTAAGCAGATTCGTGAACGCGGTGTGCCTAATTATTTTGGCGAGCAACGCTTTGGGCGCAACGGCAACAATCTGCAGACGGCGTTGAAACTGGCGCGTCAGGAAATCCAGATACGTGACCGCAATAAACGTGGCCTGATGTTCTCTGCTGCACGCAGTGCGTTATTCAATCAGGTCACCAGTCTGCGTTTGCAGCAGCAGGGTAGCCTGACTCAGGTCATGAACGGGGATGCATTGCAGCTTACCGGGCGTGGCAGTTGGTTTGTCGCCCAGCCCGAGGAAAGGGAGGCGTTGCAGGCGCGCGTGGATCAGCAAGCGCTGCGTATCACGGCCCCCTTGCCCGGAAAAGGCGAGGCGGGGCCACAGGGCGACGCGCTGGCGTTCGAAGAGCACTGTCTGGCGGATGCCGTAGAACTGCGCGCGCTGCTGGTGCGTGAACGGGTGGAGGCCAGCCGGCGTGCCATGCTGGTGGTGCCGCGCGATTTGCACTGGCAGTGGCTGGATGACGCCACCCTGACGTTGCAGTTCTGGTTACCGGCGGGCAGCTTTGCCACCAGCGTGGTCAGAGAGCTGGTCATCACTGACGACACAGCGGATTTACCTGACGAATAAGCCTCGTCCTCACCTGGCCAGTCGCGCGGGTGAGGGACGCGCTGGCGTACACGATGGGCTGCGTAGCAGGGGGCCAGCATCGCACGAAATCTTTCCTTTCAAGCAAATGTGTTACCTTTTTCCTGCCTGTGCGTTTTATTTTCGTCTACCACTTCCTCTCGCTCACCGCTAGAATGCAAAAGTCGCTGTCCAGTCATAACCTGTTGCCATGCTTCAAAACAGGTCCTTATTACGGCGACCCGGTTGAACAGAAAAGGTCAGAATTAAATGCGGATATTGCTCAGCAACGATGATGGCATCCATGCACCTGGTATTCAGACGCTGGCAAAGGCTTTGCGTCAATTTGCCGAGGTGCAGGTGGTGGCACCGGATCGCAATCGCAGTGGTGCCTCCAACTCATTGACGCTGGAAACCCCGTTGCGCACCTTTACCCATGAAAACGGGGACATTGCGGTGCAAATGGGCACGCCCACCGATTGCGTGTATTTGGGCGTAAACGCGCTGATGCAACCCCGACCCGATATTGTGGTCTCGGGGATCAATGCCGGCCCCAATCTGGGTGATAACGTTATCTATTCCGGCACGGTGGCCGCGGCCATGGAGGGACGTCATCTGGGTTTGCCCGCCATTGCGGTTTCGCTCAATGGTCACGAGCACTATGCCACTGCGGCGGCGGTAACCTGTGCGCTGCTAAAAGCGCTGAGTCGTGAGCCGCTGCGCACCGGACGCATACTGAACATCAATGTGCCCGATCTGCCGCTGGCGGAGGTGAAAGGCATTCGCGTGACGCGCTGTGGCAGTCGGCATCCGGCCGATCAGGTGATTGCCCAAACCGATCCGCGCGGCAATCCGCTGTACTGGATAGGACCACCGGGCGAAAAACTGGATGCCGGCCCTGATACTGATTTTGCCGCCGTGGATGAAGGTTATGTGTCCGTCACCGCGCTGCATGTTGATCTCACCGCGCACAAGGCTCAGGACGTGCTGAGTCGCTGGCTGGATAACGCTGAGGTAAACCTGGTATGGTGAGTCGGCGTATCGAGACACTGTTGGCGCAACTGCGTCAACAGGGGATTCATGACGAACACCTGTTAAAAGCCATCGCCGACGTGCCGCGTGAGCGCTTTATCGATGAGGCCTTTGAGCACAAAGCCTGGGATAACATGGCGCTCCCCATCGGCTCAGGCCAGACGATTTCACAGCCCTATATGGTGGCGCGGATGACCGCCCTGCTGGAGCTCGATGTGCACTCGCGTGTTCTGGAAATCGGGACCGGTTCTGGTTATCAGACCGCGATTCTGGCTCATCTGGTTGAGCATGTTTACTCTGTCGAACGCATCAAAGGTCTGCAGTGGCATGCAAAGCGCCGTCTGAAACAGCTTGATTTACATAACGTCTCTACTCGCCACGGTGATGGCTGGCAGGGCTGGCCCTCGCGCGGGCCTTTCGATGCCATTATTGTGACGGCGGCGCCCCCCGAAATTCCGACTGCGCTGATAGCACAACTGGCAGAAGGTGGCATTATGGTGCTACCTGTCGGTGAAGAGCAGCAGGTGCTTAAACGCCTGCGCCGACGCGGCGGTGAAATCACCGAGGAAACGATTGAGCCGGTGCGTTTCGTCCCGCTGGTTCAGGGCGATCTGGCCTGATGACCGTGTTAGCATTTCTTAATAACTGTTTCATGGCACACGGTAGTTGATATTGTTACTATCCAGTCAGTTCAACGAAAATACAGCGTTTAACGTGCCACACAGTGTAATGTGCTGGTGAAAAGAGAAAGTCAGTTTTTAAAGGTTGCCACCACGGGGGATTAATGAGCACGGGAAGCACAATTTTTCAGTTACGCCGTCTGGCGGCGCTTTCACTGGTGAGTTTTTGGCTGGCAGGCTGTAGTTCAGGCGACAATACACAAGCGCCAATAAGTAATATCGGCGACGGCAGCAGCATGAATGATAACGGTAATATGGCCAGCACTGGTACTGCGCCTGTTGCCAGTGGTGTGCCGACGATGCCATCGCAGGGCGGCATGTTGAGCCGAAATACGCCTGTGCCGCAGAATAAGCCGGGAATCATTAGTACCGGTAATAATACAAGTAATGAAGTTGAAACCCAGAACGGGCGAATTGTGTACAACAGAAGTTATCAGAATATTCCTAAAGGAAGCTATTCTGGACAAACGTACACCGTAAAACGCGGCGATACCCTCTTCTATATTGCCTGGATTACCGGCAATGACTTCCGCGATCTGGCGCAGCGCAACAACGTACAGCCACCGTACAGCCTAAATGTTGGGCAAACCTTGCAGGTCGACAACGGCTCCGGCCAGCCTATTACCGGGGGCAACGCGATTACCGCGGCGGATGCATCACAAAGCGGCATCGTCACCGCACCACAAATAAAACAGGCCCCTGTTGCACAGCAGCCTGTTATTACGTATTCTGATGATTCAGGTAACTCGAATGGCAGTAAATTGTTGCCTTCGAAGGGAGCAAATGTTGCAACGACAACAGCTCCAGCCGTTACCGCACCACCGACGGTGAGCAGTACAACAAACAGTTCAACGCCTGTTGGAAGCTGGCGTTGGCCGACCGAAGGTAAGATCATCGATAACTTCTCTGCCACCGAGGGTGGTAACAAAGGGATCGATATCGCAGGTTCGCGCGGACAACCGGTTGTGGCCACTGCTTCAGGAAGGGTGGTTTATGCAGGCAACGCGCTTCGTGGTTACGGTAATTTAATCATCATCAAACACAATGATGATTACCTGAGTGCCTACGCCCACAACGATACAATGCTGGTCCGGGAACAACAGGAAGTTAAGGCTGGGCAAAAGATCGCTACCATGGGTAGCACCGGAACCAGTTCAGTTAGATTACACTTTGAAATTCGTTACAAGGGGAAATCCGTAAACCCGTTGCGTTATTTACCGCAGCGATAATCCGGCAGAGTCCTCTGGAGTCTGCCCTGGAATCACGGGTAGGAGCCACTTATGAGCCAGAATACGCTGAAAGTAAACGAGTTACATGAGAATGCGGAATTCGAAGAGAATGGAGCAGAAATTTTTGATGAGAAGGCGCTCGTCGAAAATGACTCTGGCGACAATGATGTAGCAGAAGAGGAGTTGCTGGCGCAGGGTGCGACGCAACGTGTCCTTGACGCTACTCAGCTCTATCTTGGGGAGATTGGCTATTCTCCATTGCTGACGGCCGAGGAAGAGGTACTCTTCGCTCGCCGGGCATTACGAGGTGATATTCCTTCTCGTCGCCGCATGATCGAAAGTAACTTACGACTGGTGGTGAAGATTGCACGACGTTACAGCAATCGCGGTCTGGCCCTGCTGGACCTGATTGAGGAAGGTAACCTCGGCTTGATTCGCGCCGTTGAGAAATTTGATCCAGAACGTGGATTCCGTTTCTCAACGTATGCCACCTGGTGGATTCGTCAGACCATTGAACGGGCAATCATGAACCAGACCCGGACAATTCGTTTGCCGATCCACATTGTGAAAGAATTGAACGTTTATCTGCGTACTGCGCGTGAACTTTCTCACAAGCTCGACCACGAGCCGAGTGCGGAAGAGATTGCAGAACAACTGGATAAACCGGTTGATGACGTAAGTCGTATGTTGCGTCTCAACGAACGTATTACCTCAGTTGATACTCCATTAGGGGGCGATTCTGAGAAAGCGCTGCTGGATATCCTGGCCGATGAAAAAGACAACGGCCCAGAAGATACCACGCAAGACGACGATATGAAGCAAAGTATCGTTAAATGGCTGTTCGAACTGAACGCCAAGCAGCGCGAAGTGCTGGCTCGTCGTTTCGGCCTGTTGGGCTATGAAGCGGCAACGCTTGAGGATGTTGGCCGTGAAATCGGTTTAACCCGCGAGCGTGTGCGCCAGATTCAGGTTGAAGGTTTGCGCCGTCTGCGCGAAATCCTGCAAGGTCAGGGCCTCAGCATTGAAGCACTGTTCCGCGAATAAGCTGAACACGGCACGTCAACAGAAAGCGATGGGTAACCCCCATCGCTTTTTTTTGTCTGTTATTTACGCTTAAGCCTGTCCGGCAAAATACTCCCTTGTCAGAAAACAGGGCTGACGGGCGGCATCTTTTGTCAGGCAAAGTGTCACATCGTCCGGAAAGCCTCTTTGTATCAGCTCGACTGCGGACGCGCAGTGAAACAGTGCCGCGAAATTCTGGGACTGATGAGCGTGCCAGGCGGCGACAGCGGTCTGCGCTTCAGGTGAAAGCGTGCGTTGTGCCAGCGCGGCAATGATTCCCCCCGCTACCACATAATCCTCAATACAGGGGCGAAGGCTCCCGTCTGGCCAACGTTCGCCACAGGGGACAATCAGAATACGGCTGAAGGCGCGGCAGGCTTCGGCCGTTGCGGTCAGGTTTCTCAGGCAGCCTGTCAGCACGGGGACGCCCCGTTCCCGCGCCCTGAAGCAGGTTGCGGAGCCATTAGGGGAGGGCAGCACCAGTTTTTCATCCGGACGAACACTGAGTAACGTTCGCGGTGACAGACTGTAGCCCTCGCCACTGAATCGCCTGTCGCTGTTAGCCGCGATGGCACCGACGGACTGCGCATACTGCGTGACAGAGTGATCTTTCCAGGGATAAGGATAGACGCGCGCCCCGTTCTCCACTGCCACGCTGACACAGGTAGAAAAGGACATCACGTCAATAATCACGATGATATCCACGTCCCCGGCAAAATGATCAATGGCCGGGATCCCCCATTCCAGACGAACAGCAAACGCGTCCTGACGATACCAGTTCATAGGCTTTTCCCGCAGTGTGGTGTAACAGAGATGTGCAACCGGCGGAAGTTAGCCCTGCCTGCGCAATAATTTTTGCAGCCGTTTTTGCTGCCAGCGGCGGATCGCATCCTTAAATATAAACAGACGCAATGCTCTGACGAGCAGTAAGGCGCCCCAAATGGCGGCGACCCAGAGTGACCAGCGGTCATTGGGCGCCGTAAAGTAGTTCAGGACATACAGCAATGCGCATACCACCACAGCGCTAAACAGAGAACGGTAAAACCGGCTCTCGGCAGCGAGCTGCTGGCGGGCGTCAGAAATGTAGCTGTCCAGCGCTTCACCGTTATTCGCAGGGGCATCGGTCAGATCGGTCACGTTAATCTCAAACACGGCTGCCAGTGCGCTCAATGTTTCCAGGCTGGGCGGATCGCCGTTTTCGATGCGCTGTATGGTTCGGGTGCTGAGGCCGGCCATTTCAGCCAGTTGTTCCTGTGACCAGGCACGTGCCAGACGATATTCTCTGACATTGTTCAGGTTACGCATAATGAGTCTCCGAAAGAGTAAACAATCGGTTTGCAGCATCGCCGGTAAGTGTCGACAGAAACACGATCGCAGCACGACAGGCACACGACAGCATTATGACACCGCTTTATCAGCCTGTAATCGCGTAAAGCGGTAGCAGAAGGATGCGCCAGCAGGGATAAAGAAAGCGGGCGCAGAGAAACGCGTAACGGGAAGTCCGTAGCCGCCCTGCGAAAGGGCGGCCGTCATCAGACCAGTGCTTTAAGGCGGTAAATCCAGTCCAGCGCCTGGCGCGGTGTCAGCGTATCGGGATCCAGTGCTTCCAGCGCTTCCACGGCGGGAGACGTTTCTTCCACCAGCAACGGCAACTGCGAGCCGTCAACGTTTGACGTTGCGGATTGACTGGAAACCGTTTCGAGCTCTTTCAGCTTATTACGCGCGCGTTTAATCACCTCTTTTGGCACGCCGGCCAGCGCGGCCACGGCCAGCCCGTAGCTTTTACTGGCGGCACCGTCCTGCACACTGTGCATGAACGCAATCGTATCGCCATGTTCTACCGCATCCAGGTGAACGTTAACCACGCCTTCCAGTTTTTCAGGCAGGGTCGTCAGTTCAAAGTAGTGCGTTGCAAACAGGGTCATCGCTTTGATTCGGTTCGCCAGATTTTCCGCACAAGCCCAGGCAAGCGACAAGCCGTCATACGTAGAGGTGCCGCGGCCGATTTCATCCATCAGGACCAGGCTGTTTTCAGTCGCGTTGTGCAGAATATTGGCCGTTTCCGTCATTTCGACCATAAATGTCGAGCGGCCGGAGGCCAGATCATCTGCTGCGCCCACACGGGTGAAGATACGATCCAGTGGACCAATGACCACTTCTTCGGCGGGAACGAAACTGCCGATCCAGGCCATCAGCGCGATTAACGCAGCCTGACGCATATAGGTACTTTTACCGCCCATATTCGGGCCTGTGATGATCAACATGCGGCGTTGTGGTGCCAGCGAGAGCGGGTTGGCGATAAAAGGTTCTTTCAGGACCTGCTCCACTACCGGATGGCGGCCGGCGGTGATTTTAATCCCGGGCTTGTCGTGCAGCGTGGGACGGCAGTAGTTTAGCGTCCATGCGCGTTCCGCGAGGTTACTCAGTACATCCAGTTCGGCCAGCGCCGCCGCACTTAACTGTAACGCTTCAAGGTGCGGCAGCAGCAGATCAAACAGGCCTTCATACAGGCTTTTCTCCAGCGCCAGCGCTTTGCCTTTTGACGTCAGGACCTTGTCTTCATACTCCTTCAGCTCGGGAATGATATAGCGTTCAGCATTCTTAAGAGTCTGACGGCGGACATAGTGAATAGGCACCTGATGGCTCTGACCCCGGCTGACCTGAATGTAATAACCGTGCACGCCGTTAAAACCGACTTTCAGGCTGTCCAGACCGAGTTTTTCACGTTCGCGGATCTCCAGGCGATCCAGATAATCCGTCGCGCCATCCGCCAGGGCGCGCCACTCGTCCAGCTCAGCGTGATAACCCGGGGCGATCACACCGCCATCTCTGATTAATACGGGTGGGGATTCGACAACGGCCTGCTCAAGCAGCGTGCGCAGGTCGCTAAAGTCACCTATCTGGGTACGCAGGGTTTTCAGGTGGGCGGACCCGGCGTTTGCCAGCAGATCGTTGAGTTCCGGCAACTGCTGAAACGCATGGCGCATGCGCGCCAGATCGCGTGGACGCGCCGTGCGTAGCGCCAGACGGGCCAGAATACGCTCTAAATCACCGACCTGGCGCAGAACGGGCTGAAGCACGTCGCTCAGCGCCTGCAGCTCGGCGATTGATTCCTGTCGTTTCGCGATGACGCTGCTGTCACGCAACGGCATATGCAGCCAGCGTTTTAGCATCCGGCTGCCCATTGGCGTGACGGTTTTATCCAGCACCGCGGCTAAGGTGTTCTCGGTACCGCCTGCAAGGTTTTGGGTAATTTCAAGATTACGTCGGGTGGCGGCATCCATGATGATGCTGTCCTGCTGACGTTCCATGCTGATGGCGCGGATATGTGGCAGGCTGGTCCGTTGGGTATCTTTGACATACTGCAGCAGACAACCCGCCGCGCGCAGGCCGAGATGGGCCTGCTCCACACCAAAACCGTTTAAATCCCGCGTACCAAACTGCAAAGTAAGCTGCTGACGCGCGGTATCAATTTCAAATTCCCACAAAGGACGACGGCGCAGACCACGACGCTGATCGATGAGCGACATCGGCGAAAAATCTTCTGGATAAAGGAGTTCGGCAGGATTGGTTCGCTGCAGTTCGGCCGCCATGGTTTCCAGATCCATGGGCTCACTCAGACGAAACCGGCCTGAACTGATATCCAGCGTGGCATAACCATAGCCGCGCGCACCGTGCACCACAGCGGCCAGCAGGTTATCCTGCCGCTCCTGCAAGAGTGCCTCATCACTGATCGTCCCCGGGGTAACAATGCGGACGACCTTACGTTCGACCGGCCCTTTGCTGAGCGCCGGGTCGCCAATTTGTTCACAGATGGCGACCGACTCACCGAGTTGCACCAGCCTCGCCAGATAATTTTCAACCGCATGATGCGGGACACCGGCCATAGGGATCGGTTCGCCCGCCGAGGCACCGCGCTTGGTTAAGGAAATGTCTAATAACTGAGAGGCGCGTTTCGCATCGTCGTAAAACAGCTCATAGAAATCGCCCATGCGATAAAACAGCAGGATGTCAGGATGCTCGGCCTTGAGACGTAAATACTGCTGCATCATTGGCGTATGGGTGCTCAAGTCCATTTGCTCTGCTTTTTTCATCTCATCTTTACTCAAGGTTGACTCTTCCTTTTGCCCGTCACGGTCAAGGCGGTGGTTTAACAGAGAGACAGACAGGGATGTCTGTACCGTGCAGGAATCTTACCAGTTTACGGCTTCTGCATCATCAGGGTTGCCACGGCGAGTCATGAACTTAACAAAGCCGCGGGGTGACAGAAAGCGCGTCAGTAAAGGGAGGCCTCAGCGTTCGGGCCACTTCACAAAACGTGCCGATGCAGCGGTAAAAAAAGCGATTTTTTATACGATCACGTTTGTATGTCTTCCTGCTGAACGATTAACATTAACATCCCTGGTCTGGCTTGTTATATGGATATCCAATGCGTTCTAAGCTTGCTCTTCTTCCGCTTTTTGCCCTGCTTGCCGCCTGTAGCAGTAAGCCACACTCTTCGCAGCCGCAGCCTCCTGCGGAACTGATTGCGCCGAAAGGCGGATTTTTACTGGAACCCGCACATGCGGTTCAACCGATGTTTGGTGATTTCGCCAGTAATCCTGTTGCAGAACAATTTATTGATAAAATGGTGGCGAAGCACGGCTTTGACCGTCAGCAACTCCACGCCATCATCGGCCAGGCAAAACGACTGGATTATGTCCTGCGTCTGATGGATCGCCAGGCTCCCTCGTATACACCACCAAGTGGGCCTAACGGTGCCTGGATCCGCTATCGCGATAAGTTTATTACGCCGGATAACGTACAAAATGGCGTGGCGTTCTGGAATCAATATCAGGATGCTCTGCAGCGCGCGCAGCAGGTCTATGGCGTTCCTCCGGAAATTATCGTCGGCATTATTGGCGTCGAAACGCGCTGGGGCCGTGTTATGGGCAAAACCCGTATTCTGGATGCACTGGCTACGCTTTCCTTTGATTATCCACGCCGTTCTGCCTATTTCAGCAGCGAACTGGAAACCTTTTTGCTGATGGCGCGTGATGAAAAAGACGATCCGCTCGATCTCAAAGGATCGTTTGCCGGTGCGATGGGCTATGGCCAGTTCATGCCATCGTCCTACAAAGCTTACGCAGTCGACTTCAATGGTGATGGCCATATTAATTTATGGGATCCGGTCGATGCGATAGGCAGCGTCGCGCACTATTTTCAGCAGAATGGCTGGCGTCCTGGCGAGAATGTGGCCGTGCCGGCCAGCGGCCAGGCACCGATGCTGGAGAATGGCTTTAAGACCCGTTACAGCGTCAGTACGCTGGCCGCGTCAGGACTTTCTCCCCAGGGTCCGCTGGACGGCAATGATCAGGTCAGCCTGCTGCGGCTGGATTTAGGCACCAGTTATCAGTACTGGTACGGTTTACCTAACTTCTATGCCATTACGCGTTACAACAACAGCACGCATTATGCGATGGCTGTGTGGCAGTTGGGTGAAGCCGTCAGTAAGGCGCGTAAGGGCTCGCTGTTTTAATACTACCCTTATTAACTGTAAGGCTATATGATGGCGGCCCTGTATTTTGTGCCGCCGTTATTATCTGGAGTCGTTATGTCTTTACCTGCTTGTCCCGTTTGCCAGGCTGATTACACCTGGCAGGATGCTGAGAACCTAAACTGTCCGTCATGTGGTCATATCTGGACGCAAGCTGAAGGCAGCGACAGCGCTCAGGAACAGGTCGTTCGCGATGCTAACGGCAATATACTGGCAGATGGCGACAGCGTAACGGTTGTCAAGGATCTCAAGGTGAAGGGCAGCTCTTCTGTGCTGAAGATTGGCACCCGCGTGAAGAGTATCCGGCTGGTAGAAGGCGACCACAATATCGATTGTAAAATTGACGGATTCGGTCCGATGAAGCTGAAGTCTGAGTTTGTCAAAAAGAACTGATGGTATTGGGCGCCCAGTGCGCCCGATTTTATGTGTCCTCACGTCGCCCTGATGCGTTACCGGTACTCACCGGCTCTGCCAAAATCCGTTGACAGCCCCACCAGACATTATCCCTTTTGTTGCCTGAACGGGCACTTTATGCGTATTTATACGTCTATGTTCTGTGTGTCCGGAGCGCATGAGAGGTGAAACGTTATGCAAGACTGGGATCCCACGCTGTATCGCAAGTTCGAAGCCGAAAGAACACGACCGGCTCAGGAATTACTGTCCAGAATCAGGGTTGAAGATGTCCGTTTCGTTACCGATCTGGGGTGCGGCCCCGGCAACAGTACCGAACTGCTTGTCGATGCCTGGCCACAGGCGCAGATTACGGGCCTCGACAGTTCTGCTGCCATGCTGGAGCAGGCGCGTGAACGTCTACCACAATGCGCATTTATTCAGGCTGATATCGCCACCTGGCAGGCCGCGATTCCACAGCAGGTTATCTATGCGAATGCCTCGCTACAGTGGCTGGGCGGCCATTCCTCGCTCTTACCACATCTCGTAAATCAGCTGGCACCCGGCGGTACGCTGGCCGTCCAGATGCCTGATAATCTGGATGAGCCTTCACATCAGTTAATGCGAGATGTGGCCACTTCCGGGCCGTGGCGTGACAAAATCAGCGCGCAGGCGGCCGAGCGCAAGCGATTACCTTCAACTGAACACTATTACGATGTGCTGACAACGGCCGGGTGTGCCGTTGATATCTGGCGGACCACCTATTATCACGTTATGGATAATGCCCAGGCCATCATCCACTGGTTGAAAGCCACCGGGCTGCGTCCGTTTCTTGCGCCACTTAGCGTATCTGAACAGGAACAGTTTCTGGCCGCCTATCACCAGTGCCTCATGACCGCGTATCCGGCGCGGCAGGACGGCAAGGTCTTACTGGCGTTTCCCCGGCTTTTCATGGTGGCGACACGTAATCGCTAAAATATCTGGATAGTCACACGCAATTTCTGCATTGCTTTACCCCAGGCGCTTGAAAAAGGGCAGGGCTTGCACCATGTTCAGTACTCGTTGACAGGGAGCGACAAAATGAATGATTCGCAGTTGCAGACGTTGAGTGCGCAGATTGGTGAGGCGCTGAAGCAGCGTAATGCTACGGTGACCTGCGCCGAATCCTGCACCGGCGGCTGGATCGCCAAGGTGTTTACGGACATCAGTGGAAGCTCGGCCTGGTTTGAACGGGGATTCGTGACCTACAGTAATGAAGCCAAGCAGGAATTAGTCGGCGTCAGTGCCGCCTCACTGGCGCAATCTGGCGCGGTCAGTGAAGCCGTAGTGCGCGAAATGGCTGTCGGTGCCCGGCAGCAGGCGCGGGCCGATTACGCCATTTCCGTGAGCGGCATTGCTGGCCCGGAGGGGGGCAGTGAAGACAAACCCGTGGGAACGGTGTGGTTTGGCTTTGCCGGCCCCGACGATATTGTCATGGCTTTTCGCCAGCAGTTTGATGGTGACCGTGATGCGGTGCGCCGTCAGTCGGTTGCCTGGGCGCTGCAGACATTGGCCAGTAAATTTCTGAAAAATTAAACTTGATACTGTATGACTATACAGTATAATTATTCGCAACAGAAAGTGCACAGGCACCATGTGTGCGTGTTTACCCGGCATGATTAGGAGTAGAAATGGCAATTGATGAAAACAAACAGAAGGCTTTAGCTGCCGCGCTCGGCCAGATTGAGAAGCAATTTGGTAAAGGCTCCATCATGCGCTTGGGTGAAGACCGCTCAATGGATGTGGAAACCATCTCAACAGGCTCCCTGTCACTGGATATCGCATTAGGTGCGGGTGGATTGCCGATGGGCCGTATCGTCGAGATCTACGGTCCTGAAGCCTCGGGTAAAACCACGCTGACGCTGCAGGTGATTGCCGCCGCACAGCGTAAAGGTAAAACTTGTGCCTTTATCGATGCTGAACACGCACTGGATCCGGTCTACGCCAAGAAACTGGGCGTTGATATCGATAACCTGCTGTGTTCACAGCCCGATACGGGTGAACAGGCGCTGGAAATCTGTGACGCGCTGGCGCGCTCCGGTGCCGTTGACGTGATTATCGTCGACTCCGTTGCTGCCCTGACACCAAAAGCCGAAATTGAAGGCGAAATCGGTGACTCACATATGGGCCTGGCGGCGCGTATGATGAGCCAGGCGATGCGTAAGCTGGCCGGTAACCTGAAACAGTCGAATACGCTGCTGATCTTCATCAACCAGATTCGTATGAAAATTGGTGTGATGTTCGGTAACCCGGAAACCACTACCGGCGGTAACGCACTGAAGTTCTACGCGTCAGTTCGCCTTGATATCCGCCGTATTGGCGCCATCAAAGAGGGTGATAACGTCGTCGGTAGTGAAACCCGCGTTAAAGTGGTTAAGAACAAAATTGCTGCGCCCTTTAAGCAGGCTGAGTTCCAGATCATGTATGGCGAAGGGATCAACACCTTCGGTGAGCTGGTAGACCTCGGTGTGAAGCACAAGCTGATTGAAAAAGCGGGTGCCTGGTACAGCTATAAAGGCGATAAAATTGGTCAGGGTAAGGCAAACGCCAGCAACTTCCTCAAGGAAAATGCGGCTGTCGCGAACGAAATTGACCTGAAACTGCGCGACATGTTGCTCAACGGCGCTGAGCAAAACGACGCAGCGGACTTCTCCGCTGACGACGTTGAGAATGCAGCCAGCGAAGCAAACGAAGACTATTAATGCCTGAAACGGGAGCAGAGAAATCTGCTCCCGTTTGACGTTAACCTCTCACTTGCCTTTCCTCTTTCCTCCTCTGCCTCCATACTCTCTTTCCGTTTGTTAAAGGTGCGCAGTATGTCTGAACAACCTCAGCCACACGTTATCTCTTTTTCACGCCTGCTCGATCGGGCAATGCGCCTGCTGGGTCAGCGCGATCACAGTCGCGAAGAGCTCAAACAAAAACTGCAGTTATCTGCCCAGCGCAGTGCGTGGATAAAACAAAAAGAACCTGAAATTATCACTCCCGAGCTGTTGGAAAGGGTCATCAACTGGTGCAGCGAAAATGGCTGGCTGAACGATGAGCGCTTCACAGAGCGATTTATTCAGAGCCGCAGCCGTAAAGGCTTTGGCCCACAACGGATCCGGCTGGAGCTGGGGCAAAAGGGCATAAGCCGTGATGCGATTGATCTCGCCATGGAAGAGACGGAGATCGACTGGTCAGCCTGCGCAGCGGAACTGGCAGAAAAGAAATTTGGCCATCCGTTGCCGACCGAATGGAAAGAAAAAGCAAAAGTGCAACGCTATCTGCATGCAAAAGGCTTTCTGAGTGAAGATATTCAGCAGGTTTTCAGAAATTTTGACGACTAAAGGCCGATGTGATTTTACTTCCCTCCGAAGAATATTTATCTTACCCCTTTTGGTTCCTTAAGCTTGCTGCCGTGATAACGCGGTACGCCTGATAAAGAAGGACCTTTCGTTAGCGTGATTCCAGGATATATATGAGCAAGAGCACTGCTGAGATCCGTCAAGCGTTTCTCGACTTTTTCAATAGTAAGGGACATCAGGTTGTAGCAAGCAGCTCCCTGGTACCGAACAACGATCCGACGTTACTGTTTACTAACGCCGGAATGAACCAGTTTAAAGATGTGTTTCTCGGTCAGGACAAGCGTGACTATACCCGCGCCACCACGTCGCAGCGTTGCGTTCGTGCGGGCGGGAAGCATAACGACCTTGAAAACGTCGGTTACACCGCACGCCATCACACCTTTTTTGAAATGCTGGGCAACTTCAGCTTCGGCGACTATTTCAAAAAAGAAGCCATTGCCTATGCCTGGGAACTGCTGACCGGTGACCAATGGTTCAGGCTGCCGAAAGAGCGCCTTTGGGTTACTGTCTATGAAACCGATGACGAAGCGTTCGACATCTGGGCCAATGATATTGGTGTTCCGCGCGAACGTATTATCCGTATTGGCGACAACAAAGGCAGTGCTTACGCGTCAGATAACTTCTGGCAGATGGGGGACACGGGTCCTTGTGGTCCCTGCACCGAGATTTTCTACGATCATGGCGATCATATCTGGGGCGGGCCGCCAGGCAGTCCTGAAGAGGACGGCGATCGTTACATCGAAATCTGGAACATCGTCTTCATGCAGTTTAACCGTCAGGCGGATGGCACCATGCTGCCATTACCTAAGCCGTCGGTAGATACCGGAATGGGGCTGGAACGCATCACGGCGGTCCTGCAACATGTGAATTCCAACTATGAAATCGATCTGTTCCAGAAGCTGATTAACGCGGTTGCTGAGGTCACTGGTGCGACCGATCTGAGCAATAAGTCGTTGCGCGTTATTGCCGATCATATCCGCTCCTGTGCATTCCTGATTGCGGATGGCGTGATCCCGTCGAACGAAAACCGCGGTTATGTTCTGCGCCGTATCATTCGTCGTGCAGTGCGTCACGGCAACATGTTGGGTGCGAAAGAGGCGTTCTTCTACAAACTGGTTGCACCACTGATTGAGGTGATGGGGGCGGCTGGCGAAGAGCTGCAGCGCCAACAGACTCAGGTTGAAAATGTTCTGAAGAGCGAAGAAGAGCAGTTTGCGAAAACACTGGAGCGTGGCCTGGCCCTGCTTGATGACGAACTGGCTAAACTGAAAGGCGATACGCTGGATGGTGAAACTGTCTTCCGTTTGTACGATACCTTTGGTTTTCCTGCCGATTTAACGGCCGATGTCTGCCGTGAGCGTAATCTCAAAATTGACGAAGCCGGTTTTGAAAAAGCCATGGAACAACAGCGTCAACGGGCCCGTGAAGCCAGCGGCTTTGGCGCTGACTACAGCAATGTCATCCGTACAGATGCGGCCTCATCCTTTAAAGGCTATGACCAACTGGACCTGGCCGCGACGGTGAAAGGGCTGTTCGTCGCAGGTGAAGCGGTTGACACCGTTTCGGCAGGGCAGGATGCGGTGGTAGTGCTGGATGAAACGCCTTTCTATGGCGAGTCGGGTGGTCAGGTTGGCGATACCGGTGTGCTGAAAGGCAATAACGTTGAATTCCAGGTTCAGGATACGCAGAAATATGGCCAGGCAATTGGGCATATTGGCAAAGTGAGCAGCGGTAAGCTGCGCATTGGCGACCGCGTGGAGGCGGTGGTTGATGAAGCACGTCGTGCACGTATCCGTCTGAATCACTCCGCAACGCACTTAATGCATGCTGCATTGCGTCAGGTGCTGGGTGAGCACGTCGCACAGAAAGGATCTCTGGTTAACGATAAATACCTGCGTTTTGACTTCTCTCATTTTGAGGCCATGAAACCTCAGGAGATTCGTCAGGTCGAAGATATTGTGAACGCGCAAATCCGTCGCAACTTACCGGTAGAAACCGACGTGATGGATCTTGAGGCGGCGAAGGCGAAAGGCGCAATGGCGCTGTTTGGCGAGAAATATGACCAACGCGTGCGTGTACTGACCATGGGCGATTTCTCTGTTGAACTCTGTGGTGGTACGCACGCTGCACGTACGGGGGATATTGGTCTGTTCCGTATTCAGGCTGAATCGGGTAGCGCAGCCGGTATTCGCCGCATTGAAGCGGTCACGGGTGAAGCAGCACTGGCGCAGGTTTATGCCCAGAGCAGTCAGTTACAGGACATTGCTCAGTTGGTGAAAGCCAACAGCAGTAACCTGAACGACAAAGTGCGTGGGCTGGTTGATCACGTGCGGTTGCTGGAAAAAGAATTACAGCAGTTGCGCGATCAGCAGGCTGCGCAGGAAAGTGCCCAGCTCGGCAACAACGCCATTGATGTGAAAGGCGCGAAGCTGCTGGTGACAGAGCTCAGTAACACCGATCCGAAAATGTTGCGCACTATGGTTGATGATCTTAAAAATCAGCTGGGTTCAGCCATCATTGTTCTGGCCACTGTCGCTGAGGGCAAAGTGTCATTGATTGCTGGCGTAACAAAAGATCTTACCGACCGCGTAAAAGCGGGAGAGCTGATTGCTGAACTTGCCCCGAAAGTGGGCGGGAAAGGCGGTGGTCGACCTGATATGGCGCAGGCAGGTGGCAGTGATGCTACGGCACTGAAAGGTGCGCTGGCAGGTGTTGAAGGATGGGTTTCGAGCCGTCTGTGATGAAATAAAATAATTCATCGTAGCAAGCGTCAGAACTGGTGTTCCGGCGCTTTTTAATACGGTGTTAAATTTGCTAGTGACAAAGTCGGGTTGATGTAGCGTATTTCGGCTAAACTATTTATCAGCAGAATGTATTGGCGCGTTGATGTGCAATGGTGTATTTCTCATAACCTGTGTACAGCGTTAAGTGATGGATAACGCCGGGAAGCTGTATGAGCCCGACTCTTTTAATCTTTCAAGGAGCAAAGAATGCTTATTCTAACTCGTCGAGTTGGTGAAACCCTCATGATTGGCGATGAGGTGACTGTAACGGTGCTGGGCGTCAAAGGTAACCAGGTCCGTATTGGTGTTAACGCACCCAAAGAAGTGTCTGTGCATCGCGAAGAGATTTACCAGCGCATCCAGGCCGAAAAAACGCAACAAACTAACGTCTGACAGATTCTGCGTCTCGCACCTGTGCGAGACGCTCCCCTTTTTCCTCCCGCCGCTTAATTTCCTTTTTTCTGTTTATCGCCCATTTTTGTTAACTTCATCATCTTTCATTGTTGATTATTCACTCTTTTTGCCGTCATTTTGTCCCAATTGCCTGTCATTTGTGCAAACAGAAAAAACCTTCCGAAAAATTGTTTGACTTATAAGTCCGGGAAAGTAATATGTGCGCCACGCAGTGCCGATGAGCGGAAACAAAGTTCAGAAGCACAGTTCGGAAGAACGCGTAAGGTGAGGTGGCCGAGAGGCTGAAGGCGCTCCCCTGCTAAGGGAGTATACGGTCAAAAGCTGTATCGAGGGTTCGAATCCCTCCCTCACCGCCATTTCCGATGCATCCGTAGCTCAGCTGGATAGAGTACTCGGCTACGAACCGAGCGGTCGGAGGTTCGAATCCTCCCGGATGCACCATATCGTTGAATATGGACACGTTGATGCAAGGCTACGCGCCAGCAGAGAACGGTATCGGAACAGAGTTGTAAAGTGAATTAGCAATTCCTTCATGGTGAGTCGTTAGCACCCTGCGTTGTACAAGAATTTCATAATGCATCCGTAGCTCAGCTGGATAGAGTACTCGGCTACGAACCGAGCGGTCGGAGGTTCGAATCCTCCCGGATGCACCATACTTTCCAGTATGGACGTGTGTTCCTGGTCTGTAAGACATTTAATCTGTCAGTCAGAACCAGTGAGGATAACGTTGCAACAGCAACGGCCCGAAGGGTAAGGCGCCAGCCGAATCATCCTCCCGGATACACCATTCTTCGTATTATCCCCAGGTTGATTTCTGCCGTCCCATAAAGCTTTCTAAATGCATCCGTAGCTCAGCTGGATAGAGTACTCGGCTACGAACCGAGCGGTCGGAGGTTCGAATCCTCCCGGATGCACCATACTTTTCAGTGTGGACGTGTGTTCCTGGTCTGTAAGCCATTCAGTCTGTCAGTCAGAACCAGCGTTGCGTCAGCAACGGCCCGAAGGGTAAGGTCCCGCCGAATCATCCTCCCGGTGTATCGCGATTAATCTTCAAACGCCTTCTCTCTGCGCTCCACCTGACAGCCCACACAACCTCGCCACGCGTGCTAAACGCAAAAGCAAGGATTGTCGTCGTGTATTTCATTCAACGCCTTCCTGGTGCAGCAGGTGCGTAACAGCCAGCCTTACCGTCGCAATCCAGAACGCCAACTTAACTGTTTTAGTCATAAACATAGTATTGAATTCCTCTCGATCAGGCTGATTTTGTAAGGAATATCGTGTTTATCGCGACGTAAACTTTCTGTCCCGGATGGCAGGCACTTCGGCTTTCTTAACATAATGCTTACGTTCTGCTTTCCTGCTAAAACCATTGGAAATTCGAAGGGTTACAGGCTTTCCATCACGATCACCTTTATCTGAAAACTAAAATAGCTAATGCTTTCAAAGCATTTGCTGTTCATCCCGCCTGGCGACAACCTACGCACATTCAGCTAAAGTAGTGGCTCATTTGTTGGAGGTCCTCTGTGACAATCTACGATCAATACGACGCCCTGATTTTCGATATGGACGGGACTATTCTTGATACAGAACCGACACATCGAAAAGCGTGGCGTCAGGTGCTGACGCGTTATGGCTTAACGTTTGATGAAGCGCGCATGATGGATTTCAATGGTGCGCCATCATGGCGGCTGGCGCAGCTAATTGTCGAAACCAATAACGCCGATCACGATCCTTATCTGCTTGCCGCAGAAAAAACGGCGGCAGTGAAAGCGATGCTGCTGGAAAATGTCCAGCCGCTTCCGTTAATGGACGTCGTTAAGGCTTATCACGGACGTCGACCACTGGCTGTTGGCACCGGTAGCCAGCACGCCATGGCAGATGCACTTCTTAATCATCTGGGTGTCAGAGATCTCTTCTCGGCGGTGGTTGGGGCGGATGACGTCGAGCATCACAAACCGGAACCCGAGACGTTCCTGCGCTGTGCGGCATTACTGGGCGTTGAACCGGCGCGTTGTGTGGTATTTGAAGACGCAGATTTTGGCGTACAGGCAGCGAAAGCCGCAGGTATGGCCGTGGTTGATGTCCGTCTGCTGTGATCGAGACGCTGGCATATCTGTCTTTATTGAGCAGCAGCTTTCTTAGTGCGACGCTACTTCCGGGTAGCTCAGAGGCGCTGTTGGTTGCATTGCTGATCGCGAAAAGCGCATCAGTTTACGGGTTGATTGGAGTCGCATCGTTAGGGAATACCCTGGGTGGCTTGACCAACATAATTTTGGGTCGCTTATTGCCGTTAAAACGTCAGGGGCGATGGCATGAAACAGCAATGGCATGGTTGCAGCGGCTTGGGCCGGCGGCTTTGTTATTGAGTTGGTTGCCGGTAGTGGGTGATTTGCTCTGCGTGCTTGCAGGCTGGTTGCGTTTTGCCTGGCTACCCACTGTGCTGTTTCTGGCGATTGGCAAAACTCTGCGTTACATCGTTATTGCGACCGCCACATTACAGGGCATGGAATGGTGGCATTGATTCGTACAGATTCGGGGCTAGGGTTAACACTATGCTGAACAAAAATAAATTATTCACACAGCCGGAGGTTAATGTGATCCCCGACGTATCAAAGGCGTTATCCTGGCTGGAGGCGCATCCTGATGCACTGAAAGGCATTGGTCGTGGCATCGAACGTGAAACGTTGCGCGTGCAGCCGGATGGACATCTTGCAACGACTGCGCATCCTGCGTCGCTCGGATCGGCGCTTAAGCATGACTGGATCACCACTGACTTTGCTGAGACGCTGTTGGAGTTCATTACCCCAGTCGATCACAGCATTGAGCATATGCTGGCGTTTCTGCGCGATGTCCACCGCCATGTTGCGGATGAGCTCGGTGACGAACGCATGTGGCCTTTTAGCATGCCTTGCCTGATTGAGGACGCCAATAAGATTACGCTGGCGCAGTATGGCACATCGAATATTGGTCGGATGAAAACGCTGTATCGCCAGGGGCTTAAAAACCGCTATGGTGCGCTGATGCAAACCATCTCCGGTATTCACTATAACTTCTCTCTGCCGCTGTCGTTCTGGCAGGCATGGGCAGACGTAAAAGATTACGAAAGTGGTAAAGAGACGATTTCTGCGGGTTATCTGCGCCTGATTCGTAACTATTATCGCTTTGGCTGGGTCATTCCTTATTTGTTTGGCGCATCGCCCGCTATCTGCTCCAGCTTCCTGCAGGGCAAAGAAAGCGCACTGCCGTTTAAACACGATGAGAAAGGCACGCTGTGGCTGCCTTACGCGACATCGTTACGTCTGAGCGACCTGGGTTACACCAACAAGTCACAAAGCGCATTGGGCATTACCTTTAATTCCCTTGAGGGTTACGTCAGCGCACTGAAAAAAGCGATTAAAACGCCTTCAGAAGACTTTGTGAAGATGGGCACCCGGGATGCAGAGGGCAACTGGTTACAGCTGAATACCAACGTATTGCAGATTGAAAATGAACTCTATGCGCCGATTCGTCCGAAACGCGTTACCCGTTCCGGAGAAGCTCCATCAGATGCGTTGTTACGGGGTGGCATTGAGTACATTGAAGTGCGTTCCATGGACATTAATCCCTTCTCACCTGTTGGTGTGGATGAGAATCAGGTCCGCTTCCTCGATCTGTTCCTGATCTGGTGCACGCTGGCAGACGCGCCTGAAATGAGCGCTGATGAATTACAATGTAGCCGGCAGAACTGGAACCGCGTGGTGCTGGAAGGACGTAAGCCTGACCTGAAGATTGCGGTAGGATGTGGTGAGGCGGAATATTCACTGCGCGAGGTGGGCAAAACCTTGTTCGCCGACCTGCGCCGCGTCGCAGAAGCGCTGGACAGTAATCAGGGCACCACTGAGTATCAGCAGGTCTGCGATGAACTGGTAGCATCCTTTGACGATCCTGAGCTAACCTATTCGGCGCGTATTCTGAATGCCATGAAAGAACACGGCGTAACGGGCACGGGGATTATGCTGGCGGAACAGTATCGTCAGTTGCTGGTTAATGAGCCGCTGGAAGTGTTAAAGCCAGAGGACTTTGCGCAACAGGCGCAGGCATCTGTTGCGGCGCAACAGCAGCTTGAAGCGAGTGATACGCTGGATTTTGAAACCTATCTGGCCAGCCGGGAAGGGTAGAAAAGAAAAAGGCCACATCACTGTGGCCAAATTAACATCTCTGTTGTCAGGGATGGATGATAACAAATGCGCGTCTTTCATATATTCAGACGCTGGGCGATCGGAAAAGTTTCATCGTTCATAAAAAATTTTTCAGACTAAGAGGTGACGTATGCCATTACTGGATAGTTTTACTGTAGATCATACCATCATGGCCGCGCCCGCCGTGCGTGTTGCAAAAACCATGAAGACGCCGCATGGCGATACGATTACCGTTTTCGATCTGCGTTTTTGTCGCCCCAATATCGATATTCTGACTGAACGTGGCATCCATACGCTTGAGCATCTGTTTGCAGGTTTTATGCGTAACCACCTCAACGGTGATGGCGTAGAAATTGTCGATATTTCACCTATGGGTTGCCGTACCGGCTTCTACATGAGCCTGATTGGTGCGCCAGATGAGCAACGTGTGGCACAGGCCTGGAAAGGCGCGATGGAAGATGTGCTGAAAGTGAAAGATCAGAACCAGATTCCTGAGCTGAATGAATACCAGTGTGGAAGTTACAAGCTGCATTCGCTGGATGAAGCGCAGCAAATTGCCCGTAATGTGCTGGCACAGGAGATCGGCGTTAACCACAATGACGATCTGAAACTGCCTGCTGAAAAGCTGAAAGAGCTGCACATCTAGTCTGGGCTGTTCTCACAAAAACGCCGCGCATACGCGGCGTTTTTTATTGGGTTACGGCTCGCCGTTTATGCAAAAAGCCGGAGCCAGGCCAATAAAAAGCCGCCCTAAAAGGCGGCTTTATTCTGCTCAGGAGCCTACAGACTGTTTAAGCGGCGTCTGTGGCGTAATGCGCACCTGCTTAATCATATTATCCTGCACATCCAGGATATCGACGTCGTAATGATTCACCCGGACTCGCGTATTAACGGTGGGGATCTCTTCCAGCGCCTCCAGCAGCATGCCGTTAATCGTGCGCGCTTCCTGCTCGGGTAACTGCCAGTTGAAAGCTTTGTTGATCTCACGAATATTGGCGCTGCCTTCAATGAGCACCGAGCCATCGTTTTGCGGCATGACCTCTTCGGCCAGCGACGGAGACATCGAGGTAGTGAAGTCCCCGACAATTTCTTCCAGAATATCCTCAATAGAGATCAACCCTTTAATATCGCCATATTCATCAACCACCAGACCGGTCTTTTTCTTGTTGCGCTGAAACTTCACCAACTGCGTGTTAAGCGGAGTGCCTTCCGGGATGTAGTAAATTTCATCAGCGGCACGCAGCAACATCTCTTTAGTGAACTCTTTTTTCTCCGTCATCATGCGCCAGGCTTCACGCACGCGCAGCATGCCCACGCAGTCATCCAGTGAGTCGCGGAACAGTACAATACGACCGTGCGGTGAGTGGCTGAGCTGACGAATCACGGATTTCCAGTCGTCATTGATATTGATGCCGACGATTTCATTGCGTGGCACCATAATATCGTCCACGCTGACCTTTTCCAGGTCCAGTACGGACAGCAACATGTCCTGGTTGCGTCGGGACATGTGCGTACGTGATTCATAAACGATAGTGCGCAGTTCCTCTTTACTTAACGCGGAACTGATAGCCCCTTCTGCCCGAATGCCAACAAGACGCATCAGTAGACGCGTAATGGTATTCAGTAACCAGACCAGCGGCAGCATAACGTACTGCAGCGGGCCCAGCAGAAAGCTACTGGGATAGGCGACTTTTTCTGGATAAAGCGCAGCAACGGTTTTAGGGAGCACCTCTGCAAAAACCAGCACGACAAAGGTCAGAACACCCGTCGCAATCGCCACACCGGCGTCACCATACAGGCGCATTCCCACAATGGTGCCAATGGCGGACGCAAGGATATTGACCAGGTTATTCCCGATGAGCACCAGGCTGATAAGGCGATCGGGACGCTTTAACAACTTTTCAACGCGGCGGGCGGCGCGGTGACCATTTTTTGCCTGATGACGCAATTTATACCGATTGAGCGTCATCATGCCGGTCTCAGAACCCGAAAAGTAGGCTGAAACCAACACCATGATGATGAGCGTGACAATCAGGGTCGTGGTCGAAACATGTTCCACCGCAAAACTTCCTTTTGATTAAGAACTGTGAATAAGCAGATGCTGAAGCACGCGACTGCCGAAATAAGCCATCGTCAGCAGCACAGCGCCGCTGCAGTTGAACCACACCACACGGCGACCGCGCCAGCCTTCATGATAGTGGCCCCAGAGCAAAACGATGTAGACAAACCAGGCAATAATGGACAGCACGGCTTTATCCACGTTCTCGGCGCTGAACAGATCGTGCATATAGAACAGGCCCGTACACAGCACCAGCGTCAGTAACACCACGCCGACCTGGGTGATGTGGAACATCTTCCGTTCAATGGTCAGCAGCGGTGGCATATCCTGCGTGAAGGCCAGCTTTTTGTTTTTCAACTGGTAGTCAATCCATGCCAGCTGTAACGCATACAACGCCGCAATAATCAGCGTGGCATAGGCAAACAGCGACAGGCCAATGTGGATCATAATGCCTGGCGTTGTTTCAAGATGGGTAATGAATGCGTTCGGTACAAATGTGGCAAAAGCCAGGTTAATTAAGGCAAAGCTGTAGACAATCGGCAGCAGTAACCAGCCACGATTCCGTGAGGCAACAATGGTCATAATGGCACAGATCAGCAGGCTGACCAGCGAACCAATATTCAGCAGGCTGAGGTTTTGCCCGCCATCGACAGCGAAAATTCGTTGCTGCAGGGCGACGGCGTGGGTGACAAGCGCCACACAGGCCGACAACACAGCTAACCGACGCCAGCCGCTTTGACGTTTCAACAGGCTGGGGATGATGAGTGCAAGACTCAGGGAGTAGGCGAACAGCGCCACAATCGCGAAAACGGACATAGTTCCTTTCAGGCATCAGTCAGATAAAGGAAAAGGGCAGTATAGCGCCAGGCGAAGCAGGCTCCAAACGATCTGAGGTGGAATTGAAGAGATCGGCTCGGCTTCGTGTTATAATCCGCCGCATTCTGCCGATATGGCGCCTCGCGATTTTTTTTAAGTGAGAGACAATGTTTGACAATTTAACCGATCGTTTGTCGCAAACCCTGCGCAATATCAGCGGCCGCGGAAGGCTGACTGAAGACAACATCAAAGACACGCTGCGCGAAGTGCGCATGGCATTGCTGGAAGCTGACGTTGCGCTGCCGGTGGTGCGGGATTTCATTAACCGCGTAAAAGAAAGCGCGGTGGGCCATGACGTCAATAAAAGCCTGACGCCGGGGCAGGAATTTATCAAAATCGTCCGCAATGAACTGGTTGCGGCGATGGGCGCAGAAAACAACGCGCTGGATCTGGCCGCGCAGCCGCCGGCTGTCGTGCTGATGGCGGGCCTGCAGGGTGCGGGTAAAACCACCAGTGTGGGTAAGCTGGGTAAATTCCTGCGTGAAAAGCACAAGAAAAAAGTGCTGGTGGTGTCCGCGGACGTTTATCGCCCGGCGGCGATCAAACAGCTGGAAACTCTGGCACAGCAGGTGGGGGTGGATTTCTGCCCGTCCGATCTGAGCCAGAAGCCTGTTGATATTGTCAACAACGCGCTGCGTGAAGCCAAACTCAAGTTTTACGATGTATTGCTGGTGGATACCGCAGGTCGTCTGCACGTAGACGAAGCGATGATGGACGAGATTAAACAGGTTCATGCCGCGATTAATCCGGTTGAAACCCTGTTTGTCGTGGATGCCATGACCGGTCAGGATGCGGCGAATACCGCGAAGGCCTTTAATGAAGCGCTGCCGCTGACCGGGGTTATCCTGACGAAAGTGGATGGTGACGCGCGCGGCGGTGCCGCGCTGTCGATTCGCCATATCACGGGCAAGCCAATCAAGTTTATGGGGATGGGCGAGAAGACCGATGCGCTGGAAGCGTTTTATCCGGACCGTATCGCCTCACGCATCCTTGGTATGGGCGACGTCCTCTCGCTTATTGAAGATATCGAGAGCAAAGTTGACCGCGCGCAAGCGGAAAAACTGGCGAAGAAGCTGAAAACCGGCGACGGTTTTGATCTCAATGATTTCCTTGAGCAACTGAAGCAGATGCGCAACATGGGCGGAATGGCGAGCCTGATGGGCAAGCTGCCGGGCATGGGGCAACTGCCTGACAACGTGAAATCGCAGATGGATGACAAAGTGCTGGTCCGCATGGAAGCCATCATCAATTCAATGACGCGCAAAGAGCGCGAAAAACCAGAAATCATCAAAGGCTCACGTAAGCGCCGTATTGCCACCGGCTCCGGTATGCAGGTGCAGGACGTTAACCGCTTATTAAAGCAGTTCGACGACATGCAGCGGATGATGAAGAAAATGAAGAAGGGCGGAATGGCGAAAATGATGCGCGGCATGAAAGGTATGATGCCGCCAGGTTTCCCCGGACGCTAAGAGGTTCCACAAAAAAGCCTGGGATGGCTCAGTTTAGGTTGCTTTTTGCGCCAAAATGAGTAAAATTTTCGGGCTTTTTATACAGCACCCGGACCCCGTTCCTCGATGGGGGCCGGGTGTTTTATTAACTGAAGAGGATGTTATGGTAACAATTCGTTTGGCACGTCACGGCGCTAAAAAGCGTCCGTTCTATCAGGTCGTCGTTACTGACAGCCGCAATGCACGCAACGGTCGCTTCATCGAGCGCGTAGGTTTCTTCAACCCGATCGCTTCTGGTCAGGCTGAAGCACTGCGTCTGGATCTGGATCGTATCGAGCACTGGGTTGGCCAGGGCGCAACGCTTTCTGATCGCGTTAACGCGCTGATCAAAGAAGCAAAGAAAGCAGCTTAATCTGTCACGGTGGTGAGCATGAGCAGACAACTTGCCGCACAGGCACCTGTTAACCCGATTGTATTGGGCAAAATGGGCGCTGCATACGGCATTCGCGGCTGGCTCAAAGTGTTTTCCTCCACTGAAGACGCTGAAAGCATCTTTGACTACCAACCCTGGTTTATCCAGCGCGCCGGTAAATGGCAGCAGGTGGAACTGGATAGTTGGAAGCACCACAATCAGGACCTGATCATCAAAGTCAAAGGCATTGACGATCGGGATGCGGCGGCACAGTTGACCAATTGCGAAATTCAGGTCGACTCGACGCAACTGCCTGCGCTGGAAAACGGTGAGTACTACTGGAAAGACCTGATGGGTTGCAAGGTGGTCAACGTTGAAGGCTACGAGCTGGGTAAAGTCATCGATATGATGGAAACCGGTTCGAACGACGTTCTCGTCGTGAAGGCAAACCTGAAAGATGCGTTTGGTGTACAGGAGCGGTTAATTCCGTTTCTTGATGAACAGGTTATCAAGAAAGTCGATCTCGCTACTGGCCTTATTGAAGTAGATTGGGATCCTGGTTTTTGATCTCCGAATCAAACGGTAACGTAACGGCGAAAACAATGTGGATTGGTGTAATTAGCCTGTTTCCAGAAATGTTTCGCGCTATTACCGATTACGGGGTAACTGGCCGGGCAGTAAAAAATGGCCTGCTCAGCGTTCAAAGCTGGAGTCCACGTGACTTCACGCACGACCGGCACCGTACTGTGGACGATCGTCCTTATGGTGGCGGACCGGGAATGCTGATGATGGTACAACCTTTACGGGATGCCATCTCCGCAGCGAAAGCAGCGGCGGGAGAGGGTGCCAGGGTGATATATCTTTCACCTCAGGGGCGCAAACTGGACCAACAGGGCGTTTGCGAACTGGCGTCACGCGACAAGTTAATTCTTGTTTGTGGCCGCTATGAAGGGATTGATGAGCGCGTAATCCAGACCGAAATTGATGAAGAATGGTCAATCGGTGATTACGTTCTCAGCGGTGGGGAACTGCCCGCAATGACGATGATTGACGCAGTCGCCCGGTTCATTCCGGGAGTACTCGGCAAGCAGGCGTCAGCCGATGAGGATTCGTTCTCGGAGGGATTGCTGGATTGTCCACACTATACCCGACCTGAAGTGTTAGAAGGGATGGAGGTTCCGCCAGTATTACTGTCGGGCAACCATGCCGATATTCGCCAGTGGCGCCTGAAACAGTCGCTAGGCCGTACCTGGCTGAGAAGACCTGAACTTCTGGAAAACCTGGCTCTGACTGAAGAGCAAGCAAGGTTGCTTACGGCGTTCCAACAGGAACACCAGCAACAAAACGATGATGCGGAAGAGTAATCTTCCCTGACTATCAGTTTACCCAGGATAAGAGATTTAATTATGAGCAACATTATTAAGCAAATTGAACAAGAGCAGATGAAACAGGACGTACCTTCCTTCCGTCCGGGTGATACCGTGGAAGTGAAAGTATGGGTCGTTGAAGGTTCTAAAAAACGTCTGCAGGCATTCGAGGGCGTGGTTATCGCTATTCGTAACCGCGGTCTGCACTCTGCATTCACTGTTCGCAAAATTTCTAACGGCGAAGGCGTTGAGCGTGTCTTCCAGACTCACTCTCCGGTAATTGACAGCATCGCTGTTAAACGTCGTGGCGCTGTGCGTAAAGCCAAACTGTACTACCTGCGTGAGCGTACTGGTAAGTCTGCTCGTATCAAAGAGCGTCTTAGCTAAGGTATCGCTAACGCGACATCTAAAAGTTAATAGCAAACAAGGGGTTGGCAGCATGCCAGCCCCTTTTTTTTATTGCCAGAGAAACGCTTTCACAGAAAAGACTTACCCGATGCAGCCCGCAGTCCGGGTCTGTCGGCCTGACAGGGCGGATTGTCGTTTAGGATGACGAATCCCGGCGTGAAGGACGATCACGATCACTCCCGTCAGCAAGGGATGGCGTCTCTGCCGGTGTTTTCAGGTAACATGTGTCCCGCCGTTCGCGCGTTGAAGACAGGGCCGTACTGCAAAATAAAAGCACGCTGTCATGAGCGGCTGCATAAATATTGCCTCCCCGATTTTCGTCGTCTCGCCCATGAGAGGGGTTGCCCGGGAAGGTGCGCATTATCATAAGGACAGGTTGTGAAGGACGCTCTTTTTTTTCTTTCTGGATTTTTACTTTCCATCGCCTCATTTCGTTCAGCCCGCTATGCGCTGGAAGGCAACAGCAATCTATGGCTTTGCCGCATTCTGACCGTGCTGTGGTCCCTCATGGTGTTCGTGTTGTTTCCCCTGTTTCTCGCCATTGGATTATATGGTCCGGCCCTGATTCTGGTGGCGCTGAACCTCATCATTGTCTGGGCTGGCCGTGAACACAGAAAGGAAATGGCGCGTAAGAAGCAGAAAGCCACGGCAGTTAAGCCGCATATCCCGTTAGTCGATGTGGATATGCCCTGGCTGAACATGAAAGAGATCGGCTTCAGTTATTTTGACTATGAGGGCAAGGTCGTTTACCAACGCGTCGATGTGGAATCCTGCGATGGGCGATTTATTAAAGGTTATAGTCATTTTTACAGAGAGTTACGCGCATTCGAACTGGACCGGATTGAGTACGGCATGGTTATTGTCTGGCGGACAAATGAAAGCATGACCGTTGACGACTGGCTTATCGCTTATGTTGAGGCTTATAGCCTCTGAGAACGCCCGGCTGACCTGACATCAGGGGCGCTGAAAATGATAGATCGCCGCGTTTACTGGCCCGCTGTCCAGGACAATTAAGCCATAACGGTAATCGATAAAGCGCCCACCGCTTTTTTCTGCCACTCGCCGGCTGGCATAGTTGTTCTCCACCGCCAGCAGTTCGATTGTCTGCACATCCGGCCGCGCAAAGCCAAATTCCAGTAATAACTTCACCGCCTGCATAGCCACGCCCTGGCGCTGTGCATCGCTGCGCACCCAGTAACCGAGGGAACACAACGCGCCCGGCTCGCTGGCAAAACGAAAACCAGCACCGCCTAACAGACGATCCTGCGCATCCACAATCGCAAACTCTTCTGATTCTCGTACCGCCCGTTGTAAGTGGGTAAAGCGAATCCAGCTTTCGGCCTCATGAGGCTGATAGTTTTCGTGTGCCCAGCTCATCCAGGGCAAAAGGGTATCAAGTGAGGCATTTACCGCCGCGGTAAATGCCTCGACATCGTTTAACTGAAAAGGACGTAGCCGGATTGTTGGTGGGATCTGAACCATATTTCTGCCTCTCTGTGGGAATGCGCTTATCTTAACAGGCGATACCGCCACGTAAAATTCTTGTATGTATATTAAAGTTTACACATTCAGCGACTTTTGAGTTCTTTTGTTTTTTATTAATATTATGTTTTTATTGGTATTTAATTTATTTTGCCAATGATTTTATGGTTAGTGGTAAATAAAGTGTACATCCAGCATTGTTGCGTGTATCAGTTATGGTACAGTAGTGCCACATCCTCTGTGAGGATCCTGTAAACGCATAAATGAGTGTAAAGGACAGCAAGATGCAAAAAGACGCGCTAAACAATGTTCACATTGCGAATGAACAAGTGTTGATCACCCCTGAAGAGCTGAAAACCAAGTTTCCGTTAAGCCCTGCGCAGCAGGCGCAAATCGCGGCATCGCGCCAGACCATTGCCGATATCATTGCCGGTCGCGATCCACGCCTGTTAGTGGTGTGCGGTCCTTGCTCTATTCATGACACAGAAGCCGCTCTTGATTATGCGCGTCGTTTAAAAACTCTTTCCGAAACGGTGAGTGATCAACTCTATCTTGTTATGCGCGTCTACTTTGAGAAACCCCGCACAACCGTTGGCTGGAAGGGGTTGATCAACGATCCTTACATGGATAACTCATTTGATATGGAAGCAGGGCTGCATATTGCACGTGAATTGCTGGTTAATCTGGTCGACATGGGCCTGCCTTTAGCTACGGAAGCGCTGGATCCTAACAGCCCACAGTATCTGGGCGATCTCTTCAGCTGGTCGGCGATCGGTGCGCGTACAACGGAATCGCAAACGCACCGTGAGATGGCGTCAGGACTCTCCATGCCGGTTGGCTTCAAAAACGGGACTGATGGCAGCCTGGGCACGGCGATTAATGCCATGCGTGCGGCGGCGATGCCTCACCGGTTTGTCGGGATCAATCAGTCGGGCCAGGTCTGCCTGCTGCAAACGCAGGGTAACCCGGATGGCCACGTCATTTTACGCGGAGGAAAAGCGCCCAACTACAGCCCTGAAGATGTGGCGCAGTGCGAAGCCGCCATGCTAAAAGCGGGACTCCGTCCGGCCTTAATGATAGATTGCAGCCATGGTAACTCCGATAAAGATTACCGCCGTCAGCCCGGTGTAGCGGAATCTGCCGTTGCGCAAATCAAACAAGGTAACCGCTCAATTATTGGCTTGATGCTGGAAAGTCACATCCATGAAGGCAACCAGTCTTCTGAGCAGCCGCGCAGCGAGATGAAGTATGGTGTTTCCGTCACGGATGCCTGCATCAACTGGCAGGTTACCGAAGATTTACTGCGTGGCATGCATCATGAGCTACAAGGGGCGCTGGCGGCGCGTTTTTCACACGAGGTCTGATAGGTAATGGTCGCGGAACTAAACGCATTACGTGAACAAATTGATACGGTAGATAAAGCTTTACTGGATCTGCTGGCAAAACGTCTGGAACTGGTCGCTGAAGTGGGTGAAGTCAAAAGCCGCCATGGTTTGCCGGTCTATGTCCCTGAACGTGAAGCATCGATGCTGGCGTCGCGTCGTAAAGAAGCTGAGGCCCTTGGTGTTCCTGCGGACTTGATCGAAGACGTATTACGCCGGGTGATGCGTGAATCTTATGCCAGCGAAAACGATAAAGGTTTTAAAACATTGTGTCCTGCGCTTCGCCCAATCGTGATTATCGGCGGTGAAGGGCAGATGGGGCGCCTGTTCAATAAAATGCTGACGTTGTCTGGCTATGCGGTAAAGACGCTGGACAAAGATGACTGGGACAAGGCGGATACATTGCTGGCGGATGCCGGTATGGTGATGATCAGTGTCCCTATTCATCTGACAGAGGCGGTGATTAACCGGCTTCCTCCCTTGCCGGATGACTGCATACTGGTGGATCTTGCCTCGGTTAAACATCGCCCTTTGCAGGCGATGCTGGCCGCACATCGCGGGCCAGTATTGGGTCTGCATCCAATGTTTGGGCCTGACAGCGGCAGCCTGGCCAAGCAGGTTGTGGTCTGGTGTGATGGGCGACAACCGGAAGCCTACCAGTGGTTTCTGGAGCAGATCCAGGTCTGGGGCGCGCGCCTTCATCGTATCGGTGCGGAAGAGCACGATCAGAACATGGCCTTTATTCAGGCCCTGCGCCATTTTGCGACGTTTGCTTATGGGCTGCATCTGGCGGAAGAGAACGTCAATCTTGACCAACTACTGGCGTTGTCATCGCCTATCTACCGGCTGGAGCTGGCAATGGTTGGGCGCCTGTTTGCTCAGGATCCCCAGCTCTATGCGGATATCATCATGTCGTCTGAAAATAACCTGAATCTTATCAAGCGGTATTATCAGCGATTTGGCGAAGCGATTGCTTTGCTGGAACAAGGCGATAAGCACGCCTTTATCGCCAGCTTCAATCGGGTTGAGGCCTGGTTTGGCGATCACGCAAAACGCTTTTTGGTTGAAAGCAGAAGCTTACTGCGATCGGCTAACGACAGCCGTCCTTAAAAGCAAAAGGCATCCAACCGGATGCCTTTTTCATTTCTATTGCTTGGGTTCCACAGGAATCACATTCTCACTGGGATAGCAGCCAAGAACTTTCAGTGAACGCGTCATGGCGCGAAGTTCTTCCAGTGCCTGCTGCATTTTCTCAGACTGCAAATTACCCTGCACATCCAGATAAAACATCTCTTCCCAGGGATTGCCGTTAATTGGACGGGATTCCAGCTTGCTCATGATGAGATTGTGCTGGCGCAGGACCAAAAGGGCGTCAACCAGTGCACCTGCCTGTTGACCGGTTGCCATGATCAGCGTGGTTTTGGCCGAAATCTGATCGGAGACATCAATAGGTTTGCGTGCCAGAACAATAAAGCGAGTATGGTTCTGCTGCTGGTTAGCCAGATGGCGCTCAAGCACGCGTAACTGATAAAGCTCACCTCCGGCCTCACTGCCGATAGCCGCAACCTTCGGCGAGTTGAGCGCGGCCACTTTTTCCATCGCGGCGGCGGTACTTTCTGTGTAAACAATATTCCAGTGTGGAAAACGGTTGATAAAGTGGCTGGACTGCTGGAAAGGCTGTGGGTGGCTGTAAACCGTTTCGATTTGTTCCAGGTCGCTCGGACCGCTCACCAGCATGCAGTGCTCAATGGGCAACGTCATTTCACCGACAATCGACAAATTGGTCTGTTGAAGCAGGTCATAAACATCATTGATGGAGCCGGAACTGGTGTTTTCGATGGGCAGGACAGCGTAGTCTGCCGCGTTGTTCTCAACCTGTTTAATAATGTCGTGGAATTTCAGGCAACCGCATTCCACCATGCTGTCGAAATGGCGGGCAGCATACTGTCGCGCAGCCAGATGAGAATAAGAGCCCTTTGGCCCTAAAAACGCGATGCGCGCAGCCTGTGCATGCGGATGGTTCAGGTTCTTTTGCAGCAATGCCTGCTGTGTCAGCACGGAGTCTTCAATGACTAACTGAAACAGACGGGTAATGTAATGCGCATCTAACTGATGCTTTTTGCCCAGCACAATAAGGTGTTCGATCAGCGCGCGCTCACGTTCGATATCACGGACAGGACGATGGGTGGCGAGTTTCGCTTCTGCCACCTCCACAGCCAGCAAACGCCGTTCGGCAAGTAACGTCAGTAGTTTTTCGTCCACGGCGCTGATTTTTTCACGCAGCGCCAGAAGCGGATTGTCCGGGGTCATAAGGCTCACCTGTAAGCTATCCAATAAAAAAGCCTCCCGATTGGGAGGCTTTGTTGTTCGTCTTCGCTTTCTTTTTACACGACGAATGGCCTCCCGTTCAGGGGAAGGTAAAAAAGAAAGCGAAGAAAAACGACAGTATTTTCATGAGGCGTTCCAAAATTGAGCTGACCTGAGAGTAACCGTACTCACGAAAAGCTGTCAACAAAAAACGCGCCCGGAGGCGCGTCAGAAAAGCGGGGATGAGGCTACTCTTCGGCTGCTGGCGTGAAATCTTTCACGCTGCTGGCCGCACGCCGCGCTTCAGGTTTGTGTTGGACTTTATTGAGTTGGCGCTCAAGTTTGCCGATCAAATCATTGATAGCGGTGTACATGTCGTCATGTTTGGCACTGGCGACCAGGGTACCGTTTGGTGTGTTGATGGTCGCGTCTGCCACAAACTCTTTGGACTCTTTCGACAGGACGATATGCGGATTAATCAGGTCAGTTTGCCATTTCTCAAGCTTGGCAAGGCGGTCTTCGACGTGTTCACGGATGGCTGGAGTAATTTCCATTTGCTTACTGGTAATGTTCACGATCATTATGCTTACCTCTCTGTGATTGCCGTCGGAATAGATCCAGCATAGCGCGATAATTCTGTATTTGTGTGATTTTTATCACAAAAAAATGTCACTTTTTGTCAACCAGGGCAAATTGTGAGAAAGGGCGAGAATGTGGTCGAAAAGGCTTGAAGCCAGGGCATTAACAAGGCATTGTTGATAGGTTAGCTCAGCGGCAACGTGTCAATATTGCCTGTTCTGTGCGCAAAAAAAAGCAGCCTCAGGGCTGCTTTTTTTGTTTCGGGAAAGGAAGGCTGATTAACCGTTATTGGCGGCGATAATTTTTGCCACTTTATCGGCCTCTGCATTCAACTGCAGTTGACGGTAGGCATTTTCCATCAGCGGAAGCGCGTCGTGGGTCGCCTGCGTATCAGGATAATCGCGCATCATGCCTTCAACACGGTTAACGACCGCGACATAAGCCCCGCGCTTGGTATAGAATTGCGCCACCGAGAGTTCATATTTAGCCAGACGATCTTTCAGGAAGACCTGACGCTTGTAAGCATCAGCGGCATACTGGCTGTTCGGGTAACTGCGCAGCAGCTGTGCAAAGTCGCGGAAAGCATCGCGCGCATGCGTAGGATCACGGTCCGAACGGTCAATGCCAAAAAAGCCCTGCAATGCTGAATCGTCCAGCGCCATATCCGTCAGACCTTTCATATAGATGACGTAATCGATATTAGGGTGCGTAGGATTTAAACGCATAAAGCGACTAATCGCCGCCTGCGCCATGGGCAGATCGGCATTTTTATAGTACGCGTAGATCAAATCCAACTGAACCTGCTGCGAATAGGGACCGAACGGGTAACGATTATCCAGCGCTTCCAGTTGCTTAATCGCCGCTTTAAAGTTACCGTCCTGCAGCTTTTGTTGCGCTGTAGCATAGATTTCAGAAGGCGGGTTGTCCGGTACCGCGTCATTTGAGCCGGAACAACCAACAAGTGCCAGGCTCAGTGTGGCTGCAGCCACCAGATATTTCATACGCGTCATGACGAAGTGATTATCCTCAAAATGTTATGGCGGAAGCTGTCCGTATAGCTCCCGGTAATGACCAGGTACGATAGCACATTATATTAAACGGCATCGCCGTAAAACCCAACGTTAACGAAGAAGCTGTATATGGCACAACAAGTTCAACTCACCGCAACGGTATCCGAGTCACAACTCGGACAACGTTTAGATCAGACTTTGGCGGAATTGTTCCCTGATTATTCACGTTCCCGCATAAAAGAGTGGATTCTCAACCAGCGCGTCAGTGTTAACGGCACTGTCATTGATAAGCCGAAAGAGAAAGTGCTTGGCGGCGAGCGCGTCACGATTGATGCAGAGATCGAAGAGGAGCAGCGCTGGGAACCCCAGGACATCCCGCTGGATATCGTATACGAAGACGAAGATATTATCGTCATCAATAAACCACGTGACCTGGTTGTTCATCCTGGGGCGGGAAATCCCGACGGTACGGTACTGAATGCACTACTGCATCACTATCCCGCCATTGTGGACGTTCCGCGTGCGGGGATTGTCCATCGTCTGGATAAAGACACCACCGGTTTGATGGTGGTGGCGAAGACCGTACCGGCGCAGACGCATTTAGTTGATGCCCTGCAGCGTCGTGAAATTACGCGTGAATATGAGGCGGTGGCCATTGGCACCATGACGGCGGGGGGAACGGTGGATGAACCGATTAGCCGTCACTCGACGAAACGTACGCATATGTCCGTGCATCCAATGGGTAAACCCGCTGTGACCCATTATCGCATTATGGAGCATTTCCGCGCCCATACGCGGCTTCGTCTGCGACTGGAAACCGGCCGTACGCACCAGATTCGCGTGCATATGTCGCATATTAATCATCCGCTGGTGGGCGATCCGCTCTACGGTGGCCGGCCGCGTCCGCCAAAAGGCGCGTCTGAAGAATTTATCGCGACCTTACGCGGTTTTGATCGTCAGGCCCTGCACGCCACAATGCTCCGTCTTTATCATCCCATCTCGGGTATTGAGATGGAGTTTCATGCGGCCATTCCGCAGGATATGATCGATCTGATTGACGCGCTGAAAGCCGACACAGAGATGTTCAAGGATCAACTGGACTGGTTATGAGTCTGATTATCCCAAAATGGCCTGCGCCAGCGCAGGTGCGAGCTGTCTCGACATTACGCCACGGTGGCGTCAGTGAGGGAAACTGGTGTTCGCTGAATCTCGGGGGCCATGTCGGTGATAAAGCAGAACATGTTCGTGCTAACCGTGAGCGACTGGTCTCGCTTGCGGCGTTGCCCGCGATGCCGCAATGGCTGAATCAGGTGCATTCAACTGACGTTGAACATCTCTCTGCCCGCATGGTTCCTCAGCCGCGGCAAGCCGATGCCTGCATAACGCGTGAGCCGGGCGTAGTTTGTGCTGTGATGACCGCTGACTGCCTGCCCGTGCTGTTTTGTTCTGACGATGGGCGTGAAGTGGCCGCTGCACATGCCGGATGGCGTGGGCTTTGTGGCGGCGTGCTGGAAAATACGCTGGCGCAGTTTCAGGCGCCGCCCGACAGAATCCATGCCTGGCTGGGGCCGGCGATCGGTCCTGATGCTTTTGAAGTCGGCGCGGAGGTTCGTCGTGCATTCATGGACATTGATCCGCGTGCGGCGGATGCATTCCGCCCCGTCGGAGATAAATTTTTTGCCGATATCTGGCATCTGGCCCGACAACGCCTGCAGGCCGCAGGGGTCCAGTCTGTCAGTGCAGATTCACGCTGCACCTTCAGTGAACCCGACAATTTCTTCTCCTACCGCCGGGACAGGATCACCGGGCGTATGGCAACTTTAATTTGGCTGTTATAGTCTTACGCCATAAGACGATCCAGGCAGTGCATTTTTTACTCATATCTCAGGTCATTATCCTTGAAAACTTGAGGGATGACCTCATTTTAATCTCCAGTAGCATTTGACCTGTAATGGGAGGAATTATGCGTCTGGATCGTCTTACTAATAAATTTCAACTTGCTCTCTCCGACGCGCAGTCTCTGGCATTGGGACACGACAACCAGTTTATCGAACCTTTACATCTGATGAGCGCACTGCTCAAACAGGAAGGGGGATCGGTCGCTCCGCTGTTGTCCTCTACCGGCATAGACGTGGCCTCTCTGCGTACTCAGATTGACCAGGCTATCGATCGTCTGTCCCAGGTGGAAGGCAGCGACGGCGACGTGCAACCTTCTGCCGACCTGATCAGAGTGCTTAATCTGTGCGACAAGCTGGCACAGAAGCGCAATGACAACTTTATCTCATCTGAATTATTTGTTTTGGCAGCCCTGGATTCACGTGGCTCGCTGGCAGACATTCTGAAGTCTGCGGGTGCCACTAACGACAAGCTCACCAAAGCGATAGAACAACTTCGTGGAGGTGACAACGTGAACGATCAGGGTGCTGAAGATCAGCGTCAGGCGTTAAAGAAATACACAATCGATCTCACTGAGCGTGCCGAGAAAGGCAAGCTGGATCCGGTGATTGGTCGTGATGAGGAAATTCGCCGTACCATTCAGGTATTGCAGCGCCGTACTAAAAATAACCCTGTGTTAATCGGTGAGCCCGGCGTAGGTAAGACCGCCATTGTTGAAGGGCTGGCCCAACGCATTATCAATGGCGAGGTGCCGGAAGGGCTGAAAGGTCGCCGTGTACTGGCGCTGGATATGGGCGCGCTGGTGGCGGGGGCAAAATACCGGGGTGAATTCGAGGAGCGCCTGAAAGGCGTACTCAGCGACCTGGCCAAACAGGAAGGCAACGTCATCCTGTTTATCGATGAGTTACATACCATGGTGGGCGCAGGCAAAGCGGACGGCGCAATGGATGCCGGTAATATGCTGAAGCCGGCACTGGCACGTGGTGAGCTGCACTGCGTCGGTGCCACCACGCTGGATGAATATCGCCAGTACATCGAGAAGGATGCGGCACTGGAGCGTCGTTTCCAGAAAGTGTTTGTCGCAGAGCCAAGCGTTGAAGATACCATCGCCATTTTGCGCGGGTTAAAAGAGCGCTATGAGTTGCACCATCATGTACAGATTACTGACCCGGCTATCGTTGCGGCGGCCACGCTTTCTCACCGCTATATCGCCGATCGTCAGTTACCCGATAAGGCGATTGACCTGATCGATGAAGCGGCATCCAGCATTCGTATGCAGATTGACTCCAAACCAGAGGCACTGGATCGACTGGAGCGGCGCATTATTCAGTTGAAACTGGAACAGCAGGCGCTGAAGAAAGAGTCTGATGATGCCAGCGTGAAACGTCTGGAGATGCTCGAAGCGGAGCTGAATCAGAAAGAGCGTGAATATGCTGAGCTGGAAGAAGAGTGGAAAGCGGAAAAAGCCTCATTAACCGGTACGCAGAATATTAAAGCGGAGCTGGAACAGGCACGCCTCCAGCTTGAGCAGGCGCGTCGCTCTGGTGATTTGGCGCAGATGTCTGAGCTGCAGTACGGCAAAATCCCGGCGCTGGAAAAACAACTGGCTTCTGCCACCCAGTCTGAAGGCAAAACCATGAAGCTGCTGCGCAATCGCGTGACAGATGTGGAAATTGCCGATGTGCTGGCGCGCTGGACCGGTATTCCGGTTGCCCGCATGATGGAAGGGGAGCGAGACAAACTGCTGCGAATGGAACAGGAGCTCCACTCGCGCGTTATCGGACAGGATGAAGCCGTCGAAGCGGTGTCCAATGCCATTCGTCGTAGCCGTGCGGGTCTGGCCGATCCAAACCGTCCTGTCGGGTCATTCCTGTTCCTCGGCCCAACGGGTGTGGGTAAAACCGAGTTGTGTAAATCGCTGGCTAACTTCCTGTTTGACAGTGACGATGCGATGGTCCGTATCGACATGTCTGAATTTATGGAGAAACACTCGGTATCGCGGCTGGTGGGGGCACCTCCGGGCTACGTTGGCTATGAAGAGGGCGGCTATCTGACCGAGGCGGTTCGCCGTCGTCCGTATTCGGTGATTCTGCTGGATGAGATAGAGAAGGCGCATCCCGATGTCTTCAATATCCTGCTGCAGGTGCTGGATGATGGCCGGTTAACGGATGGGCAAGGTCGCACCGTTGATTTCCGCAACACGGTGGTAATCATGACCTCGAACCTGGGCTCCGATCTGATTCAGGAACGTTTCGGCAATCTGAACTACGCCGAAATGAAGGGGGTTGTCATGGGTGTGGTAGGACAGCACTTCCGTCCTGAATTTGTTAACCGTATTGATGAGGTGGTGGTGTTCCATCCTCTGGGTGAAAAACACATTGCCTCTATCGCACAGATTCAGCTGCAACGGTTGTACAAACGTCTGGAGGATCGCGGTTATCAGCTGCATATCTCTGATGCCGCGATCAAGCTGCTGGGTGAGAACGGTTATGATCCGGTGTACGGTGCGCGTCCACTGAAACGCGCTATCCAGCAACAGATAGAGAATCCGCTGGCACAGCAGATCCTTTCCGGACAACTGGTTCCGGGAAAAGTGATAGAAATGGATGTCAAAGACGACGTCATTACGGCACATCAGTAAGGCTGTCTCTGTTAAAAACGGGCGTAATGCCCGTTTTTTGTTTCTGAAACGGGCCGGATTGGCGGTTTCTGCGACGGTTTGCCTGGAAAGTGAGCGGTTGAGAGGTTTCTTTGAATTACCCCCTTGCCAGCCCAAAATATTTGCCTATAATGCGCCTCCACTGACACGGCACAACGGCTTACGTAACGCGGTGTTCAGCAGAGAACTCCCCGGAGTTTTCGCCGGAGAAAAACTTCTGAAAAAGAGGTTGACTCTGAAGGAGGAAAGCGTAATATACGCCACCTCGCAACAGACGGTTAACCCGCTGATTGCACTGCTCTTTAACAATTT
>NZ_JAVAYG010000032.1:0-841 GCF_041954745.1 Pantoea sp. CS_6 | reverse complement strand
TGAGAACGTGTAGCCAGCTGGCAAGGTCGCGGCGAGTGTTTCCATCGCGGTAATGGCATCACCGGAACTCTTCCCCTCGGCGGCCGATCCCTGAATTTCATAGGCGGCCAGGCCGTTATAACGAGAGAGCACATCCGGACCATAGGACCACCCCGACGAGGCAAAGGACGAGAAGGGCACCATGGTGCTGTTACTGCTGCTGTCGTTACCACGTACATACCATTGTTCGATATCCTCTGGCTTGCTGCGGAACGGTTGATCGCCCTGAATATAGACTTTCTTCACGCGGCCACGGTCGGTGAAGTCATTCACATAACTTCCGCCGATCGCCGCGCTGAGTGTGGTGTTAATATCGCTGATAGTCAGGCCCAGTGACTGTGCTTTGGCATCATCAATGCTGACATCCAGTTGAGGGAGATCTGGCAGGGAGTTGGCACGGACGGCACTGAGTCCCGGATCCTGATTTGCTTTTGCAATCAGCTGGTCACGCATTTTCAGCAGGTTATCGCGAGTGGTGGCACCGCGCGCTTGCAGTTCAAACGTAAAGCCGTTGGACTGACCCAGACCGGAAACGGACGGCGGCGACAGCACAAAGATTCGTGCATCACGGATACGCGACAGCGCCGCCATCGCCCGGCCTGCTATAGCATCGGCACTGTTCTCGCTGCCTTTACGCTCACTCCAGTTCTTCAGCGAGATAAACCCCACCCCTGCATTCTGTCCGCTACCGGCAAAACTGAAGCCATCCACCAGCATGCTCACGTTGACGTTGGCTTTCTCCTGGGTCTCAAAGTACTGCTGTACCTGACGACGGACTTCACGGGTACGATTTTCTGTCGCA
>NZ_JAVAYG010000031.1:0-841 GCF_041954745.1 Pantoea sp. CS_6 | reverse complement strand
GGAGAACGTGTAGCCAGCTGGCAAGGTCGCGGCGAGTGTTTCCATCGCGGTAATGGCATCCCCGGAACTTTTCCCCTCGGCGGCCGATCCCTGAATTTCATAGGCGGCCAGGCCGTTGTAACGTGAAAGCACATCCGGACCATAGGACCACTTCGACGAGGCAAAGGACGAGAAGGGCACCATGGTGGTGTTACTGCTGCTGTCGGTACCGCGTACATACCATTGATCGATATCCTCTGGCTTGCTGCGGAACGGTTGATCGCCCTGAATGTAGACTTTCTTCACGCGGCCGCGGTCGGTGAAGTCATTCACATAACTGCCGCCAATGGCTGCACTGAGCGTATTATTGATGTCACTGATGGTCAGGCCCAGTGACTGTGCTTTCGCATCATCGATACTGACATCCAGTTGAGGGAGATCTGGCAGGGAGTTGGCACGGACGGCACTGAGTTCCGGATCCTGATTTGCTTTTGCAATCAGCTGATCGCGCATTTTCAGCAGTTGATCGCGTGCGGTAGCACCGCGCGCTTGCAGTTCAAACGTAAAGCCGTTGGACTGACCCAGCCCGGAGACGGCGGGCGGCGACAGCACAAAGATCTGGGCATCACGAATCTGCGACAGTGCCGCCATGGCGCGGCCTGCAATCGCATCAGCACTGTTTTCACTGCCTTTACGCTCACTCCAGTTCTTCAGCGAAATAAACCCCACCCCTGCATTCTGTCCGTTACCGGCAAAACTGAAGCCATCCACCAGCATGCTCACGTTGACATTGGCTTTCTCCTGAGTCGCAAAGTACTGCTGTACCTGACGACGGACTTCACGGGTACGATTTTCTGTCGCG
>NZ_JAVAYG010000030.1:0-884 GCF_041954745.1 Pantoea sp. CS_6 | reverse complement strand
TATCAACAGAACGTCGCCTCCGTCGATCAGTACCGTGCTGCCGTGGAAAGTGCGCGTATCAACCTTAACTATACCCAAATCAAAGCGCCGATTAGCGGTCGTATCGGTATTTCGTCGGTGACGCCCGGCGCACTGGTGACCGCCAGCCAGACCACAGCACTGGCGACGATTCGTGCACTTGATCCCATCTATGTCGATCTCACCCAATCCAGCGTTCAGTTGCTCAAACTGAGACGCCAGCAGGCGTCACTGCAGCAGAACAAAGATGGCGTACCCGTGACGGTGAAACTGGAAGATGGCACGACCTATGATCATCCTGGCAAGCTGGAGCTGACGGAAGTCTCGGTAGATGAAGCCACCGGCACGGTCACACTGCGCGCGATCTTCCCCAATCCCCAACATGAACTGTTGCCTGGCATGTATGTGCGCGCCAGCGTTGTCAACGGCGTGAAAAGCGATGCCATTCTGGCACCTCAGCAAGGCATCACCCGTGATGCCAAAGGCAATGCGACAGCGCTGGTGGTCGACAAAGCGAACAAAGTCGAAAGCCGCGATGTGGTAACCGATCGCGTGATTGGCAACAACTGGCTGATTAGCTCGGGACTTAACCGGGGTGACAGGCTGATCATTGAAGGCACCGCGAAAGTCCAGCCTGGCAGTGTCGTCAAGGCGGTGGACGTGACGCCGGGCGATACCGCCGCCAACAGCGAGGGCCACTGATATGTTGGCGCAGTTCTTTATTCGGCGGCCCGTTTTTGCCTGGGTGATCGCCCTTTGCATCATGCTGTTCGGTATCCTGAGTATTGTCAGTCTGCCGGTGGCGCAGTATCCCGATGTCGCCCCTCCGCAAATCAGTATTCAGGCCACCTACACGGGCGCATCGG